>DIVQ01000014.1 GCA_002423325.1 Anaerolineales bacterium UBA6128
AGTGGATGGACGGCGGCTTTCAGGAGGGTAACGTGCGCGCCGGCGTCGAGAATATTCCCGGCGCGGTCGGTTTTGCGCGCGCTGTCGAGCTGGCCACGCCTGAGGAGACCGCGCGCCTGCAAGCCCTGCGCGATCGGGCCATCGCCCGGCTGTTGCAGATCCCGCACGCGCGCTTGAACGGGCATCCGGTGCATCGCCTGCCGCAGAACGCCAATGTCTCCTTCCGCTTTGTGGAGGGTGAATCGATCCTGTTGCACCTGGACATGCGCGGNNGCACCGGCTCGGCCTGCTTCAGCCGCTCGCTGGAGGCCAGCCACGTCATTCTGGGCATCGGAGGCGATCATGAACGCGCGCACGGCTCTGTTCGCCTGAGCTTTGGCCGCTATAACCAGGAGAGCGACGTCGACGCAGTCGCCGACGCGCTGGCCGAGGTGGTTGAGAACCTGCGGGCCATCAGCCCGCTTGGAAAGGAGTAGCAACTATGCCTATCGCCTATACCGAAAAGGTAATGGAGCACTTTCAGCACCCGCGTAACGTAGGCCGCATCGAAGACGCCGACGCCAAGTCGGTCGAGGGCAGCCCCGCCTGCGGGGACATGGTCGCCGTCTATCTCAAGGTGGACGATGAGACCAAGCGCATCACGGACATAAAGTTTGAGTCGTACGGCTGCGCCTCCAACATCGCCACCGGCTNNCGTGGACGGCCTGCGCGCTGCCGTGCAGAACTATGAGGAAAGCCACGGCCTGGTCACCGAACAGGTGCCCACCACGCTGGAGGAGATCCGGCGCCGGCTCAAGCACGTGATGAACCCGGTGGTCGGGCTGGACATCGTCAGAACCAAGACCGTCAAGGACGTCGCGCTGGAAGACGGCGTCGTCCGCGTCGCCCTGGACCTGCCGGCGGACCACCAGTTCGCCAACAATATCCGCGAAGAGATTCTGGAAAAGGTCGGCCACCTGTGGGACGTTCGCCAGGTGGACGTGACCTTTGCCGAGTGAGGTGTGACATGGCCGACATCAACGTGAACTCGCAAGCGAGCTGCGACCTGGCGGCCTACAAGGTAGACTGCCGCAACGAGACCTGCCCTGTCCCGCTGGTCGAGACGCGCAAAGCGCTGCGCAAGGCCGCGCCTGGCGACATTGTCGAGGTGCGGGGCACGCACCCGGCCTCCCGCAAAGAGATTCCGATGGCGGTGGAGGCTCTGGGGCTCACGCTGCTCTCCTCCGAGGGCACCGACACCGACTGGGTCATCCGCATCCGCCGCTAGACGAGGGGGCATGATGGACAACGCAATCAAGACGCCGTCTCAGCGCACCACCATCGTGGTGGCCAGCGGCGATATGGACAAGCTCTACAGCAGCCTGATCATCGCCAACGGCTCGCTGGCCATGGGCCTGGATGTGACGCTCTACTTTACTTTTTGGGGCCTGCTGCGCCTGAAGAAGGGCGGCCTCAACAAGGGCCCTCTGTCCAAGATGCACATGCTCGGCCTGGGCAAGTTGATGATGGCGCTGCGCATGAAAAAGGCGCACGTCGCCAGTCTGAGCAGGCTGATGCAGGATTTTAAAGAGCTTGGCGGCAAGGTCATTGCCTGCGAGATGACCATGGAGATCATGGNNATGGGCATGGACGTGTCCATCTACTTCACGTTCTGGGGCCTGCAGCGGCTCACGAAGGACGGGCTTGAAAAAGGCCCGTTGTCCAAGATGCACATGCTTGGCCTGGGCAAGTGGATGATCCGCCAGCGAATGAAAAAGGCCAACGTCGCCAAACTTGAGCAGTTGATGAACGAGTATCGCGAGTTGGGGGGCAAGGTCATTGCATGCGAGATGACCATGGAGATCATGGGCCTCAGAAAAGAGGATCTGCAGCAGGATCTGGTGGACGACTATGGCGCGGTCGGTACCTATATCCAGGATGCGCGCCAGTCCGCCGTCACGCTTTTCATCTAGCCGCATCGCGATAGCCGTACCTGGAGGACGCCATGACTGACAAACCAGGTGAAGTATTTCAGCGCAGCACGCGCTACGAACGCGGCCGGCTGGCCGGTGGCTCGCCGGACTGGGCCAATCGGCCCGCCACGTTCAAGCGCTATCCTGACGCGTGTCTCCTGACTCTCGAGCCGCCGGCGCAGGACGGCGGTATGCCGCTCAATGAGGCGCTGGCCGCGCGACGCAGTGTGCGCAAGTACGCGCCCGGGCAGGTCACGGCGGCGCAGCTTTCACAACTGCTGTGGGCCAGCCAGGGCATCGTTCGGCGTGGCCGCAGCGTGGCGCTGCGCACCGCGCCTTCGGCCGGCGCCCTCTACCCCATCGAGACCTACGTCGTCGCGCATGCCGTCAGCGGCGTGCCGCAGGGCCTCTATCACTATGCCGTCGATCAGCATCTGCTGGAGCAGCTGGCGCTGGGCGACCTGCGCCAGCAGACCGGCCAAGCCGCGCTCGACCAGGGCATGGCCAGCGACGCCGATCTGGTGCTCATCTGGACGGCCGTCTTTGAGCGCACCACCTGGAAGTACAAGCAGCGCGGCTACCGCTACGTATACCTGGACGCCGGACACGTGGCCCAGAATACCGCGCTGGCCGCCGTCAGCCTCGGCCTGTCGAGTTGCCAGATCGCCGCACTCTACGACGATGAGGTCAACGCGCTGCTGGGCGTCGACGGCGAGCGTGAAAGCGTCGTCTATATGACCAGCATTGGCAAGCAGGCGCGCGATGGCTAACCGACTTTCCGCCGAGCCCAGCCCCTACCTGCGCCAGCACGCCGACAACCCGGTGGACTGGTATCCGTGGGGCGAGGAAGNNTCGGCTATGCGGCCTGTCACTGGTGCCACGTGATGGCACACGAGTCGTTCGAGGACCCGCAGGTGGCCGCGCTGTTGAACGAGCGCTTTGTCAGCATCAAAGTTGATCGTGAGGAGCGGCCCGACCTGGACGACCTCTACATGCGCGCGGTGCAGGCGCTGACCGGCAGCGGCGGCTGGCCC
>DIVQ01000198.1:0-172 GCA_002423325.1 Anaerolineales bacterium UBA6128
AACATGTTCGGCGACATCATCACCGACCTGGGCGCCATGGTGCAGGGGGGGATGGGCATCGCCGCCGGCGGCAACATCAACCCGCAGGGCTTTTCGGTGTTCGAGCCGATCGGCGGCTCGGCGCCCAAGTACACCGGCCTTAACGTCATCAACCCGCTGGCCGCCATCTGCG
>DIVQ01000198.1:228-14561 GCA_002423325.1 Anaerolineales bacterium UBA6128
GCTGGCCAGCGGCAAGATCAAGAGCCTGGCCGCCGGGCGCATGGGCATGGGCACCACCGAAGTGGGCGACCTGGTCGCCAGTATGGTCTAGCGCGGTAGCAGCGCAGGCTGCACTCGATAGTTCGGAGTCTCAGTGGTTCACATCTGCAGCGCCCATCTCGTACCATCCTGCATGTGCGAGTGGGCGATCACCGGGAGGCAAGGTTATGGGAATCAAAGAGTCAGAATTCATCTGGTTTGACGGTCAGTTTGTGCCCTGGGGCGACGCCAAGGTGCACGTTCTCAGCCATGTCCTGCACTATGGCTCGAGCGTGTTCGAGGGCATTCGCGCCTACGAGACGCCCACTGGGACCGGCGTATTCTGCCTGCCTCAGCACGTCAAACGCATGTTCCGCTCCGCCAAGATCGTGCGCATGCCCATCCCCTACACCGAAGAGCAGATGGGCCAGGCGATCATCGAGACGGTGGCCATCAACAAGCTCAAGTCGTGTTACATCCGCCCGTTGGTCTTTCGCGGCTACTGCCAGTTGGGCGTAGAGCCACGCACCTGCCCGGTACAGATCATCGTCGCGGCATGGGAATGGCCGGCCTATCTGGGGCCCGAGGCGCTCGAATCCGGCGTTGACGTGGGCGTCTCCTCCTGGCGACGCGCCGCGCCCGACACCTTCCCGGCCTCCGCCAAAGTCGGCGGCCACTACACCANNCCAACTCGAGCCTGATGCGCATGGAGGCCGCCGAGCTCGGCTACTCTGAAGCGATTGCGCTGGACGTCCAAGGATTTGTGAGCGAGGGGAGCGGCGAAAACGTCTTTGTGATCCAGGATGGCGTGATCTACACCCCGCCGATCTCGTCGTCGATCCTGGTGGGCATCACGCGCAGTTGCGTGATGACGCTGGCTCAGGAGATGGGCTACACCGTCCAGGAGACGGTTATCCCGCGCGAGATGCTCTACATGGCCGACGAGATCTTTTTCAGCGGCACGGCCGCCGAAGTCACGCCGATCCGCTCGGTGGACCACATCACCACCGGCGCGGGCAAGCGCGGCCCCATCACTGCCAAGATCCAGGCCGCCTTTTTCGACATCATCACCGGACGCGCGCCGGATCGCCACGGCTGGCTGACGCCTGTGCCGATGAAATAGTGCAGCACGGGGGGAGAGCCCGGAGCAAAGGCTTGGTCACTGGGCAGCGCAGACTCCCGGTCTCTTCGCCCCCCCTTGTCGTCACGCGCTGCGCGTAGTACAATGACGGTGATACGACATTGCTGCCACGTGTGCCCTTTGGATAGAGTGCATTGGATCATAGAGAGGAGAGAACAGTGACACAATTCTATGAGGATCGCGCAACGGGCCTCTTGGACGACTGTGATCCCCCTTGCCTATCACTGTACCAGCCGACGCATCGGCGCCATCCGGAAAACCAGCAGGATCCGATCCGTTTTGGCAACCTCGTGAGAACGTTGGAAGAGTCCCTCCGAAGCGAGTACCCGATAGAGCAAAGCCGGCCGTTGCTTGAGCCCTTCCTGGCACTGGCTGACGACCGCGACTTTTGGAACCACACCCTTGACGGGCTGGCGGTGCTGGGCTCGAAAGGCGTTTTCCGAGTCTACAAACTCCAGCGGCCCGTCGCCGAATTGGCCGTGGTGGCGGACAGCTTTCATACCAAACCTTTGGTACATATCTTTCAGTCAGCTGACCGATACCACGTTCTCGGCTTGAATCGACAGGAGATCAAGCTCTTCGAGGGTAACCGTGACGCCTTGGACGAGGTTCAGCTGCACCAGGATGTGCCGCGCACGATTACCGAGGCGCTGGGAGAGGAGTTGACTGAGTCGCACCAGACCGTCGCCTCATATGGCGGTTTGGGTGACGGGCACTCGCCCATGCACCATGGTCACGGCGGGAAAGGGCCTGAGGAGGACATCGACACCGAGCGCTTCTTCCGCGCCGTTGACCGCGGAATCCTCGAGCACTACTCTCAGCCATCGGGCTTACCGCTGATCCTGGCAGCGCTACCCGAGTACCATCATATGTTTCACAACGTGAGCGCCAATCCGTCCCTGATAGACGAAAGCATCGATGTCTACCCGGATGCCCTATCGTCGACCGACGAGCTCCGCCAGCGCGCCTGGCAACTTATGGAGCCTCGCTATCTGGAGCGCTTGGCTGCACTGGTCGAAGAGTTCGGCAATGCAGAACCCGAGGGGCTCGCTGACGACGATCTGGCCCAGGTCGCGAAGGCCGTTGTGAGCGGACGTGTGGCCACACTGCTGATCGAAGACGGCCGCGAGATTCCTGGCCGGATCAATCCAGCGACCGGCGACATCGAGCGTGGCGACTTGGCACAGCCGAACGTCGACGACTTGCTCGACGACTTGGGGACGCTAGCCCTGAATATGGGCGGGCAAGTCATTGTCGTCCCCGCCACGCGGATGCCATCGGAGACCGGTATTGCTGCAATCTACCGCTATTGAGGTCAAAGGCAGCGTGGGTACGCGTGCCATGAGAGAGCACCGCGGAGGATAGCCACATGATCATCCAGGTCAACACGGATAGCAATATCGAAGGCAATAGAGAACTGGTACAACAGATCAAGACTGTAGTGGCGAACAGCTTGGAGTACTATGGCGAGCAGATCACGCGGGTTGAAGTTCACCTTAGCGACGAAAACAGCGACCAGAAATCCGGCACAGAGGATAAGCGCTGCCTCGTAGAGGTTCGTCTCGCTGGGCTACAGCCTTTCGCCGTGACCCACGAGGCGGCGACGCTGGAGCGGGCCGTCGACGGTGCCGTCGAAAAGTTGATTCGCGCCATCGACACTACCCTTGGGAGGTTGGACAACCGGTAACGAGGGACGCCTCCAGCCGAAGAAACTCGGACGGACAAATCCCCTTTTTTGTCTGTGCCGCACCACCATGCCGCCCAAGCACTCGCTGGCGCGTACCCGGCCAGCTCGGACGTTTCTGATGATGGGATCTTGTCAAGTCGCTCATCTTGCCGATACGCGCAGAGGCGCCCGCCCGCGGATCAGGAGCATTCTCATGAACATCACCGACGACATCCGCCGCATCGTGGCGAGCGCCCTCAAAGAGGACATTGGCCGCGGCGACGTCACCTCCGTGCCCATCATCACGCCCAGCACGCGCCTGACGGGCGAATTCCTCGTCAAGGCCGATGGCGTGATCGCCGGCATTGCGGTGGCCTGGCAGACCTTTGCCCAGGTAGACCGCCACATCGCGTTTGAGCAACTGGCCGGTGAGGGCGCTACGGTCCGCAAGGGCGACGTGATCGCACGCGTCAAGGGCAAGGGGCCGGGCATACTGATCGCGGAGCGCACCGCGCTCAACTTTATGCAGCGTATGTCGGGGATCGCGACAACCACGCGCGCCTATGTCGATGCGGTGCAGGGCACCCGAGCCGTGATCCTGGACACGCGCAAGACCGTCCCGGGCCTGCGCGTGCTGGACAAGCTCGCCGTCACCCTTGGCGGGGGCAGCAACCACCGCGCTGGCCTGTATGACATGGTGCTGATCAAAGACAATCACATCGAGGCGGCCGGCAGCATTGCTGCCGCAGTGGCGCGCGTGCGCGCCCAAAAGTGCAAGCTGCCCATTGAGGTCGAGGTCACCAATATGGCGCAGCTCGACGAGGCGCTGGCGCAGCAGGTCGACCGCATCATGCTGGACAACATGAGCGTGGAGCAGATGCGTGAGGCGGTGGAGCACACCGCGGGCCGCTGCAAGCTGGAGGCCTCGGGCGGCATCAACCTGGATACGGTGACGGCCATCGCCGCCACCGGTGTGGACTATATCTCGGTGGGTGCGCTGACACATTCGGTCACGGCGCTCGACATCAGCCTCGATGTCAAGCTCGAGCACTGACCCTCGACAAACGGCATCGCCAAACTAACGACGGAAGGCAGGAAATGGCCCCCTCGACACCGCGCATTGCCGCCATCACGACGTTGTACATCCCTTATTCGCACGCCGACGTGCTGATCAGCAAGTATCTGCGTGGTTTTCCGTGTGACGACGGCCTGCATGCGCCGCGCACACGCATCGTCTCGCTCTACATCGACCAGATCCCGGAGAAGGACATGGGCGTTGCCATCGCGCGCGAGTTCGGCGTGCCCGTGTACCCCTCGGTGGAGGAGGCGCTCAACCCCGAGGGCGGGCCTGTCGATGGCGTCCTGCTGGTTGGCGAGCACGGAGACTATCCCACCAACGAGCTCGGGCAGGTGATGTACCCACGTCGCGTGCTCTTTGAGCGCATCGTGAAGGAGCTGGCCCGCCAGGGGCTCTCCGTGCCTCTGTTCAATGACAAACACCTGTCCTACGAGTGGCCCGGCGCCGCCTGGATGGTACAGGCCGCTCGCGAGCTGCGCGCGCCCTTCATGGCAGGCTCATCTTTGGTCAACTGCTGGCGCCGCCCCTACCTCGAGCTGCCGATCGGCGTTCAGTTGGAGGCGGCGGCCTCGATCTCGTACGGCCCCACCGAGTCGTACGGCTTTCACATGCTCGAGACACTGCAGTGCATGGTGGAGCGTCGCCGCGGCGGCGAGGTCGGCGTCGAAGCAGTACGCTGCCTGGAGGGCGAGGCCGTCTGGGAGTGGCTCGACGAGAACCCGGTGCACGNNACCTGACGCGCGCCGCGGGCGTCTCGATTCGCAAGACCACCGCACCGTGGGAACAGGTACGTGAGGTGGTCAAAGAACCGGTGGCCTTCCTCTTGCGCTACGCCGACGGCCTCGAAGCCGTCAACCTGCTGCTCAACGGCTACAGCCAGTCGTTTGCGTTTGCCGGCCAGACGTCTGCGGGCATCGAGGCCTGCGAGTTCTACCTGCAGGACGGCAGGCCGTACGGGCATTTCAGCTACCTGGGTCGAAACATCGAAGAGATGTTCCTCACCGGCGAGCCCACCTACCCGGTCGAGCGCACACTGCTCACCACGGGCGTCCTTGCGGCCGCAATGCAGTCGCGTCACGAGGGGCACGTCTGGTTGCAGACGCCTCATCTAGCGGTATGCTACACGCCGTCGCGCCTCGTGCCCCACCGCCCGATGGGGCCCGAGCCCACCGGCGCCACCATCTCGCCCTGGCCGCCCCAGCCCTGAGCACAATGCCGGGTTCACATCTTGGTGCCATCTTGGGAGCAAAACACATGACCGCTCTGCCCTCGCAATACAACGAGATGACCGATGAGCAGGTGCTCGCCGCCATCGTCCGCGCCAAGGCGACGCTCGGCGATGAGCTCACGATCCTGGGGCATCACTATCAGCGCGACGAGGTCGTCCAGTTTGCCGATGCGCGCGGCGATTCGCTGGGCCTTTCACAGCAGGCTGCACGCACGACTGCGCGCTATATCGTCTTTTGCGGCGTCTACTTTATGGCCGAGACGGCGGCGATCCTGTGCCAGCCCGACCAGATCGTGATGCAGCCCGCCATTGAGGCGATGTGTCCGATGGCCGCCATGGCCAACGATCGCGAGGCCTCAAAGGCTTGGAGTGCGCTCAGCGCCGTGTGGGGCGACGACCTCATCCCGATCACCTACCAGAACTCGGTCGCCGAGCTCAAAGCTTTTGTGGGCCGGAACGGGGGCGCCGTCTGTACGTCCTCTAACGCCGACGCGCTGTTCCGTTGGGCCTTTGCCCAAAAGCGCCATATCCTGTTCATGCCCGACCGTTGGCTGGGCACCAATACGGCGCTTGCAATGGGCATCCCGCCCAGGGAAATCGGCCTGTGGGACCGCGATAGCACCGACGCCGCCGATCTCGCCCATTGCAGGCTGGTTGTGTGGCCCGGCTTTTGCTACGTCCACAGCAGATTCAGCGTTGAAGATGTCAAAGCCGCCCGCGCCAGGTACCCCGGCGCGCTGATCATCGTGCATCCCGAGTCAGACGCCGCCGTGGTGGCGCGCTCCGACGCCACCGGCTCAACCACCGGCATCATCGATTATGTTGAGCGGGCGCCCGCCGGCGCCACCATCGTAGTCGGCACAGAGTGGCACCTCGTGCATCGGTTGGGGCGCCAGTTCACCGATCGACGCGTCGTGCCGCTGCGCCGCTCCTCGTGCCGCACGATGGAGATGACGACCATTCGCCACCTGCTCTACGTGCTGGACGGAATCCTGGCGGGCGAGCCGCGCAATATCATCTCCGTGGATGGAGACATCGCAACCTGGGCACGCGTAGCCCTGGACAGAATGTTGAGGTTGAGCTAGAGATGTTGGAAATGACCGAACTGCTCACGTGCGACGTCCTGATTATCGGCTGTGGCATTGCCGGCGCAACCGCGGCGCTGGAGCTGGCGCGCGACCCTTCGTTGCGCATCATTGTCGTGACCAAGGCCGAGGACCCGCACGACACGAACACGTGGCACGCCCAGGGCGGCATCATCTACAAGGGCGACGAGGATTCGCCCGACAAACTGGCAGCCGACCTGATTCGTGCCGGCGATGATATGAACAACCGACGCGCGGTACGCATCCTGGCAGAGGACGGTCCGCGGCTGGTGCGGGAGTTGTTGATCGAAAAGTACAAAGTGCCGTTTACGCTCGACGCCGACTGCAACCTGGAATTCACGCGCGAGGCCGCGCACTCGGTCAGTCGCATCCTGCACGCCAACGACGCCACGGGACGCGCGATCCAGGAACAACTGGTCAAGGCGCTGCACACGCACGACAACATCCACCTGTTGACCGACCACACCGCCGTGGATCTGCTCACGCCCGCCCACCACTCGCTCGATCGGCTGGCCAACTACGAGCCGCTCTCGTGTGTGGGTGCGTATGTCTATGATCAGCACGCGCTCTGCGTACGTCGCGTGCTGGCCAAGACCACAGTGCTGGCCACCGGCGGACTGGGACAGATCTTTTTGTACACCAGCAACCCGTCGGGCGCGACGGGCGACGGCCTGGCCATGGCCGACCGCGCCGGCGCGCGCATCATCAACGCCGAATACGTCCAATTTCACCCGACCACCTTCTACCATCAGGGGCAGGCGCGTTTCCTGGTGAGCGAAGCGTTGCGCGGCGAGGGCGCTCGTCTGCTCAACTCTCGTGGCGAGCGCTTCATGGAGCGCTACGCGCCCGAGTGGAAAGAGCTCGCCCCACGCGACGTGGTGGCACGCAGTATTCACCTCGAGATGCTGCGCACCGGGTCGCCCTGTGTCTACCTCGACATCGCCTCGGTCATGCCGGCCGCGCGCATCGCGGAGCGTTTTCCCACGATCCGCGGCTACTGCCAGGAGTACGACGTAGACCCCGCGCACGAGCCGATCCCGGTCGTGCCCGCCGCACACTACTTTTGCGGCGGCATTTGGGTCGACGAGTGGGGCATCACGAACATGGAGCGCCTGTACGCCATCGGCGAGGTCTCGTGTACGGGCGTGCATGGTGCCAACCGTCTGGGCAGCGCGTCGCTGCTTGAGGGCCTGGTATGGGGAGACCGCGCCGCGCAGGACATCCGGCGCCGGCTGCCAGACCTGTCGGTCTACCCACAGGACAAGATCCCGCCGTGGCGGGAGACGGGCGTCACCGACGAGGCCGACCCGGTGCTGGTCGAGAACGACATGCTGACCATTCGCCACACGATGTGGTACTATGTCGGGCTGGTGCGCAGCCAGAAGCGCTTGGGGCGCGCGCTTGGCGATCTCAGCGTGCTTCAGCAGGATATCGACAAGTTCTACCGCACTTCGCGCATGAACGAGCGCGTGATCAGTCTGCGCAATGCGGTGCTTGCGGCCACGATCGTGGCCCGTTCGGCTTGGGCCAACCCTGAAAGTCACGGTTGCCACTTTCGCGAGGATTGAGTATCCTGCGACGGCTCCTGGCAACGCAGTCCTGGCTATTGTTCCATCATCATTACTTCGGAGGCCCTTGCCCATGCGGGTGCTGATGGCCAGCCATGGCTACCCACCGACAGTCAGTGGCGTCACGCTGGTGGTACAAAAAGTAGCTCGCGGACTCGTCGCCAACGGGCATGAGGTCATGGTGATCACCGCCACCGAGCGCGATGACCCCTACACTGACGTCGACGAGGGCGTGCGGTTGAAACGCGTGCACGCCTACGCCAACCCCTACTGGCCCGAGGGTCCCGTCCCCCATATGACGCGCGAGGAGATGGACGAGACCATCGCGGATTTCGCCCCCGACGTGTTGCACATCCACGACGCCGCACTGCTGGGATTGCGGGTCGTGGGGGCGGGCCACCGCGCCAGGCTGCCCGTGCTGGGCAGTGTCTACTATGTCCCCGAGTTTGTCACCCACTATATCGGTGCCGGCGTGGTCGATGATATGATCGAGTCTCTCGGTTGGACCTACTCGGTCTGGCTGTATGACCGCTGCGACCACGTCGTGTTCGGCACGCAGGCCCATCGCAAGCTCTTTGTGGATCAGGGCCTCAAGCCACCCACCAGCATCATCACGAATGGCATTGATACGTCGCACTATCACAACAACGGTCACCGCGATGCTGACTTGGAGCGTCGCTACCAACTGCCCCAAGGCCAGCGTTTGCTGTTTGTGAGCCGTCTCGCGCGCGATAAACGCATTGACGTGTTGCTGGAGACCATGGTAATAGTGCGCCAGCGCTGTCCCAACACGCACCTGATTCTGGTGGGGAAGGGGCCCGACCGTGAACGCCTGCAGGGGTTGGTCGAGGCGCATGGACTGCAAGCGGCCGTGCACTTTTTGGGGTTTGTGCCCGAGGAGGACCTGCCGGCGATCTATCGTGCCGCCGACCTGTTTGTGATGGCCTCTACCTGCGAGGTGCAGAGCTTGCCCACCCTCGAGGCGCTGGCTACCGGTCTGCCGGTGGTCGCCGCGGACGCCGTGGCCCTGCCGGAGATCGTCCTGGACGGCGTCGATGGCTATCTGGTGCCGCCGCTGAACGCCCGCGCCATGGCCGACGCCGTCTGCCGCATCCTGAACGACCCCGACCTGGCGCACAGGCTCGGTCAGGCAGGCTGCGCCATCGCCCGCGAACACGCTAACGAACGCACGATCGCCCTTTACGAGCAGACGCTGAGCGCCCTGTGCCACCGGCCCGCGCGGGCCCAGGATGCAGCCACCCCGCTCTAGGAGGGCACTGAAAAAAGCCCCCCCGTCGCCGGCGACGGCCCGGGCTGAAGCCGGGGCCTGCGCTGCAAAGCCTGCTAAAGCAGGCTGGCATTGGTTTTATGCGGTTTTCTAGCCCCCGAAGGGGGCGCGCCAGGGCACTGGCGACGCGACGCAGACCCGGGCCTCGGCCCGGGGAGCGGCCGGAAACGCCGGCTTTTTCAGCGGGTTCCTAGGGGTTGCGCGCCTCGGCCGCAAGCACCAAGAGCCGCTGGTTCACGACGCCACTCTGTTCGTAGTGCGGATAGTGGCCTGCATCGGAGATGGTCTCAACGTCGGCCGCGGGCATCCGCCCAACCCACGCATCGACCTGCTCCCCCGTCACAACGCGATCGTCGCTGCCCAGCAGCACGAGCACGGGAACGTCCAGACCCTCAAGCGCCTCGGGCAGATCGCTGTCGGCAGGCGTTAGCACCATCGCCTCCACCGCGGCGATGCTGCCTTCGATGTGCGTGTAGGCACGCACCGACCGCAAATAGTCGTTGGTCACCTGCGTCTGATCCGCAAAGGCCGACTTGCGCTCCAGTCCCAGCAGCGGCCCCCCACCCCAACGCGCCCACAAAGCCGCTCGTCGCACATAGGGTATCTTCAGCGCCCACTCCCACAGGGGATCTTCCTGACGCTCAAGGCGCGGCGCAATCAGAACCAGTCGACCCACGAACTGCGGCTGATCGAGCGCCATCTGCAGCGCCACCGCGCTCCCCAGGTCGTGCCCGATCACGATGGCGTCGCTCACCTGCAGGTTGTTGAGCACGCTGGCCAGCAGGTCCGCCTGCTGACGCACACTGTAGACCTGTTCGTCCGAACGTTGCGAGCGCCCATAGCCGCGCAAGTCGACGCTGATCACGCGCAACCCGCTGCGCACCAGTGCCGACGTGTTCCGCGTCCAAGTCTCTGACCCTTCTGGCGCGTGGCCGTGCACCAGCACCACACAGGGGCCCTCTTCATCACCCAACGCCTGATAGTAGATCGGCTGCCCATCGATCCAGAGCCAGGTAGATTCGGCCCGGCCATCATCCAGGCCATCCGTCTCCCAGGCGCGCGCCGCAACCAGGCCGAACGCGGTACCGAGGACGAGCGCAATCAGCGCAATCAGCAGCACAGCCAGAATAAGGTTCCAAACAAAACGCACTACAGCCATGCAGCAGGCCTCCGGCACCGTCGCGATGTTGACCCATTCTAGCCGCGCGCGGCTGCGCTGTCAAAGCGCTTGACAGGGCTCGGCCGATCGGGTACCTACAGCGCTTGGCTCTGCGACACGCAGGTCAGCACTGCTCTCATAGAAAGGCTGTAAGACGATGGCACGCTCACCCTTTGAGGCGTTTCTTGTCACCTCATTCGTCGTAGCGCTGGCCACCTTTGTGCTGCTGTTCTTTGTGGCGGCGCCCTGCGGCAGGCATGCCCGCAAGGGCTGGGGTCCCACGCTGGACACGCGACTCGGATGGCTGCTTATGGAGGCCCCCGCCGCCCTCACCATGCTGGTCTGCTTTGCTGTGGGTACACGCGAACGCACGGTCACGCTGCTGGCGCTCCTCGCGCTGTGGGAACTGCACTATATCTACCGCGCCTTCATCTATCCCTTCCGCCTGCGAGGCGACCACCGCGGCATTCCTTTCACCATCCCGTTGATGGGCATGGTCTTTAGCCTGTGGAACGGCTGTCTCAACGGGCACCACCTGTTCACGCTGTCGGACCGCTACACGGCCGTCTGGATGCGCGACCCACGCTTTGTGCTGGGGGCAGGCTCTTTCTTGGGGGGCTGCTGATCAACCGTGCGGCCGATGCCACTTTGCGGCGGTTGCGTGCGCCCGGCGAAAGCGGCTATCGCATCCCGTACGGCGGGATGTACCGCTGGATCTCGTGCCCGAACTATTTCGGAGAGATCACCCAGTGGATCGGATGGGCGGTGGCCACCTGGTCGTGGCCGGGGTTGGCCTTTGCCGTGTGGACCACCGCCAATCTAGCCCCCGGGCGGGCACGCACCACCGCTGGTACCGCGAGCAGTTCGCGGACTACCCGCCCGAGCGCAGGGCGCTGCTGCCCGGGATCTGGTAACAGCGCTACCAGTCTACCGGCGTGCCGTCATCCGGATGGAACAGCGCGGGATTGTGCCAGTCGTGCCCGATCTTGTCCGCCAGCGCCGCCTCATCCAGTTCGATGCCGAGGCCGGGCTTGTCCGGCAGGTCAACGTAGCCATCCTTGAGCACGAACGGCTGCTTGATGTAGCCTTCGCCCAGCGAGGCGTGCTCCTGCGCGATAAAGTTGGGGATAGAGGCGTCCAACTGCAGGCAGGCTGCCAGCGCGATCGGTCCCAGCGGACAGTGCGGCGCGATGCCGGCATAGTAGGCCTCGGCCATGCCCGCGATGATCCGCCCCTCGAAAATGCCGCCGGCATGCGCCAGATCGGGCTGCAGGATGGCCGCCGCGCGCTTTTCCAGCACCTCGCGAAAGCCCCACTTGGTGAACAGTCGCTCACCTGTGGCGATCGGGATGTGCGTCTTGCGCGCCAGGTCGGCCAGCGCATCCACGTTCTGGCACTGCACCGGCTCTTCAACGAACATCGGCTGGAAAGGCTCGAGCGCCTTGATCAGCAGCGCCGACGTCTGCGGCGACACCGCGCCGTGAAAGTCGATGGCGATGTCGATCTCGTTGCCCACCGCGGCGCGCATGGCAGCGAACTGCGCCACGGCGCGCTCCACCCAGGCCGGGCTCTCGATGATGCGCGCACTCCGCCCGCCGTTAACGCCCGTCTTGAGCGCGATAAAGCCCTGCGCCACGGCCGCCTTGGCCGCCTTGGCGGCCTCCTCGGGATTCGCGCCGCCACAGCCCCGGTAGATCTTGATGCGGTCGCGTACCGGTCCGCCCAACAGCTTGTAGACGGGCACGCCCAACGCCTGCCCGGTCAGGTCCCACAGGGCGTGCTCCACGCCCGACAGCGCGCTCGTCAGGATCTCGCCGCCGCGGTAGAAAGCATGCTTGTACATCGCCTGCCAGTGGTAGACCACGCGCGTGGGGTCCTTTCCCACCAGGTAGGGCTCCAGCTCAGCCACGGCCTGCGCCACGGTCAGGGCGCGCCCCTCAAGGATCGGCTCTCCAAGCCCGACCAACCCCTCATCGGTGTGCATCTTGAGAAACAGCCAGCGCGGCTTGACGAGAAAGGTTTCCAGTTTCGTGATCTTCATCTTTGCCCCCTGAGTACAGTGATTGCGGTACGACACGCCTTCAGCGCTCATGTTCGCGCAGTTTGGACGGACGCTACGTCATTATAGATCGTGAGCCGCAGGCGGCAACCTCGCTATCGCTTGTTTTTGCCACCCGCGCCGTGTTGTGTTATTATGTCTCCTCTCTCACCAACGGAGGTCAGCATGTACCAGGTTCACGTCCGTCGTCATTTCGACTCTGCCCACGCCCTGCGCGGTTACCAGGGCAAGTGCGAGCGCCTGCACGGGCATCGCTGGGAGATCGTCGTGTGTGCCGAGGCCGCCGAGCTCGACGCCTGTGGCATGGCATTCGATTTCAGCGTGCTCAAGCGCGAACTCGACGCCGTGCTCGACGAGCTGGACCACCGCAACCTGAACGAAACCCCGCCTTTCGACCACGTGAACCCCAGCTCGGAGCACATCGCGCGCATGATCTTTGAGTCTCTGCAGGCGCGCCTGCCCGACGCCCGACTGCGCTACGTCGAGGCGTGGGAATCGCCGGACGCTTGGGCGACCTACCTTCCGGACTGACGCGGCCTCGCTTCCCGATGTGTTCCCGCCCGTGTGGCCGGCAATGCCGCTCAAGGGTTTGGTGACTGCGTCTCGATGTGGTATAGTTGCGCTATCCGCTCTGCCGACGTGGCAGGGCGGTAGTTTTGCATAGGTCTTGGAGGAACAACTGCCGTATGGCGCATCAGGTCTTTACCGACCCCAGCCAGTTTGACGATTGGTTGGGCGAGGATATGGAAACGACAGAAGGCGATGTCACCGGCAAGCAGATCCCTGTGCTCGCCCTGCGCGACACAGTGCTCTACCCGCACACCGTGATCCCGCTGTTTGTGGGCCGTGATCGCTCGCTGGCCGCCGTTGAGGCCGCCATGGCAGGCGACAAGCATCTGATCGCCGTGGCCCAGCGCGACGAGGACATCGAGGACCCCGATGCCGACGACCTCTATACCACCGGCACCGAGATCACCGTGGGACGCAAACTGCGCATGCCCGACGGCACCACCAACATCTGGGTGCAGGGTCTGCGGCGCGTGCGCGTTACCGCCTACACGCAGTCTGAGCCCTACATCGCCGCGGAGGCCGAGGCGCTGGAAGAGACCACCGACGACAGCCTGTCGACCACGGCGTTGATGCGCGCGGTGCTGGCGCTGTTCGAAAAAGTCGTAGAGCTCAACCGCAACATCCCCAACGATGCCTATGTCGCGGCGATGAACGTGGACGAGCCCAGCAGGCTCGCGGACCTGGTGTCGTCGATCCTCGACATCGAGGTCGACAAGCGCCAGGAACTGCTCGAGATGACCGATGCCACGGCGCGACTGCAAAAGGTGAGCATCCAGCTCGCCTCAGAGCTGGATGTGCTCGAGCTCGAGAACCGCATCCAGTCTCAAATCCAACAGGAAGTGGATCGCAGCCAGCGCGAGTATTTCCTGCGCGAGCAGCTGCGCATGATCCAGTCCGAACTGGGCGAGGGCGATCCGCACGCGCAGGATGTGAACGAGCTCAGGGCCAGGATTGACGAGCTCGAACTGCCTGAGGCCGTGCTCGAGCGCGCCGAAAAAGAGCTGGCGCGCCTTGCCACCATGGTGCCGGCCTCCCCCGAGACCAGCGTCATCCGCACTTATCTGGACTGGATCATAGACCTGCCCTGGACGACTTTGACCGACGACAGCACGGACATCTCCGAGGCCGAACGCGTGTTGGAGCACAGCCACTATGGCCTGCCCAAGGCCAAGGAGCGCATCCTCGAACACATCGCCGTTCACCGCCTGGCTGCCGACAAGATGAAGAACCCGATCCTGTGCTTTGTCGGGCCTCCCGGCACCGGCAAGACGTCGCTCGGCAAGGCCATCGCCGAGGCGCTCGGGCGCAGCTTTGTGCGCGTCAGCCTGGGCGGCATTCACGACGAGGCCGAGATTCGCGGCCACCGCCGCACCTATGTGGGCGCCATGCCAGGCCGCATCCTGCAGACCATGCGCCGCGCCAAAAGCCGCAACCCGGTGTTCATGCTCGACG
>DIVQ01000079.1 GCA_002423325.1 Anaerolineales bacterium UBA6128
GTGTGGCAGGTGCGGCTGAATCCGGATGTGCCGATGCATCTGGTGCTCAACGGCGGCGTCGGCGAGTCTGACGTGGACCTGCGCGCGGCCAGGCTGACCCGACTGGAGGTCAACGCGGGCGTGGGCGAGGTCGATTTGCGGCTGCCCGCCAACGGCGCCTATAGCGTGGACATCAACGGCGGCGTCGGCAAGCTGACGCTCGAGCTGCCCGAGAACGTAGAGGCGCGCGTGCATGTCGACCCCGGCCTGGGCGAGGTCTCGGTGGATCGGCGGTTTGCCAAGCGCGGCAACGAGTACGTCACCGCGGGCTATGACGCCGCCGATGGCCGCGTCGAGATCGAGATTGACGGCGGCGTGGGCGCCATCACGGTTCGCTGAGGGGGCTGTTGGCCCGTCGGCCACGCTGGACGTGAGAAACGCAGACGGCCGCGACGCTTTGGACGCGTCGCGGCCGTTTTGTGTTGCTCGGAGACTGCCACAGGTCGCCGGCAGCAGGTCAGTGGCGTCAGGCGGCCTCAGCCATCAGGAACTGTGTCCGGTAGAGGTTGGCATAGACTCCCCCGCCTTCCAGCAGCTCGGCATGCGTGCCGCGCTCCACGATCTCGCCGTGGTCGATCACCAGGATTGTATCGGCGCGCTGTACCGTGGCCAGGCGGTGGGCGATCACCAGCGAGGTACGCTCCGACATCAGGCGCTCCAGTGCGTCCTGGATCAGCCCTTCGGTGCGCAGGTCGACGCTGGACGTGGCCTCGTCCAGCACCAAGATTCTGGGCGACGCCAGGATGACGCGCGCGAGGCAGATCAACTGGCGTTGCCCCAGCGACACGTTGCTTGACGACTCCATGATCTCGGTGTCGTAGCCCTCCGGCAGACGCGAGATAAAGTCGTGTGCGTTGGCCGCGACAGCGGCCTCGATCACCTGCTCGCGCGTAGCGTCGGGTCGACCAAAAGCAATGTTGTAGGCGATAGAACCCTGGAACAGGAAGGGTTCCTGTGGCACCACGCCCAGTTGGCGACGCAGCGAGGCCTGCGTGATCTTGCGGATGTCGATCCCGTCGATCAGGATGGCACCCTCGTTGACATCGTACAGACGCATCATCAGGCTGGCGATCGTCGTTTTGCCGGCGCCCGTGGGCCCCACCAGGGCGACCGTCTTGCCGGCCGCGATCTCGAAATCGACGTGCTTGAGCACCGGCTCTTCGGGCAAGTAGGCAAAGCTGACGTCCTGGAAGCGGATGTGGCCTTGCACCGTCTGCAGCTCCACGGCGTCGTCGGCGTCGCGCACATCGGGCTCCATGTCCAGAATCTCGAGGACGCGCTCGCCGCCGGCCATGGCCGCCTGCCAGGTGTTAAAGATCATGCTCAGCTCGAGCACCGGCTGGAACAGGCGCGAGGTATAGCTCAGGAACGCCACCATCGTGCCCAGGGTCAGAGCGTTGTCCATCACGGCGCGCCCGCCGAACCAGAGGATGATGCAGGTGGCCAACGTGCTGAGCAACTCGAGCACCGGCGTAAACACCGAAGAGAGCGAGATAGCACTGACGTTGGCGTCGCGGTTGTCGCGGTTGACGCCGTCGAACTCGCGACTCTTGCGCTCCTCCTCGCTGAATGCCTGCGTGACGCGCATGGCGCCCAGATCCTCGGCCAGGCGGCCGGTGAGCGTGCTGGCGGTGAGGCGCGTGCGCCTGTAGGCCACGCGCGAGCGCCGCGCAAAGACCAGCGTGACGATCACCATCAGCGGGATGACCGACAGGGTGAGCAGCGCCAGCCGCACGTCGATCAGCAGCATCACCACGATCGTGCTGGCCAGCACCAGCACGTCGGTCAGCACGTTGATGATGCCCTGCGAGAGCAGTTCGTTGATCACTCCGACGTCGCTCAGCATGCGCGAGATGAGGGTGCCCACGCCCTCACGGTGGTAGTAGCTCATCGACAGCTTCTGGTAGTGCGCGAACAGGTCGCTGCGCATCGCGCGCAGCACCTCGGCGCCGACGTACTGCAGGATGTAGCGCCGCCGCCATGACGTCACAAAGTCGACGGCATAGGTGCCGAGCATCGCAAAGGCCATCAGCACCAGGCCACCCGAGTTGCCTTCCGCGATGTACTGGTCGATGGTGGTCTTGACCAGGTAGGGGGTCAACAGGGCCAGGCCCGACCCGATTAGCATCAGCACCACGGCAAACAGCATGCGCCCCTTGTATGGCTCGATATACTGCGCCATGCGTCGGGTGATGTTCCAGTCAAAGACTTTGCCGGTAGCGTCTTCCTGCCGGGCCATGTGCAGGTGCCGGGGCATTCCGGCGCCAGTGTTGAATCCGAAGCTCATCTGCTCTGTCCCTCCGCCGCTGGGGCTGGCTGTGGCTGGTCGGTGCGCAACTGGCGATAGTAGATATCAGCATAGATGCCCGACTCGCGGATCAACTCGCTGTGCGTGCCCTGGGCCGCGATTCGGCCCTGGTCAAGCACAAGGATCAGGTCGGCGTTGCGCACGGTAGATACGCGCTGGGCGATGACGAAGCTGGTGCGTCCGCGCATCAGGTTCAGCAGCGCCCCCTGAATGTGCTGCTCGGTCTCGGTATCGACGCTCGATGTCGCGTCGTCCAGGATCAGAATGCGCGGGTTGAGCAGCAGGGCACGTGCGATGGCCACGCGCTGNNTGGCGCTGGCCGCCCGAGAGCGTGATACCGCGCTCGCCCACGGGCGTGTCATAGCCGTTGGGGAAGGCCATGATAAAGTCGTGCGCGGCGGCCGCACGCGCGGCGTCCTCAATCTCTTCCTGGCTGGCGTCCATGCGCCCAAAGGCGATGTTCTCGCGAATGGTGTTGCCAAAGAGCAGCGTCTCCTGCAGGACGATGCCAATCTGCCGGCGCAGCGATTCGAGCGTGACCTTTCGGATATCGGTGCCGTCAATTCGGATGCTGCCGGAGGTCACGTCGTAAAAGCGCGGAATCAGGTTGATAACGGTGCTCTTGCCGCAACCGGTGGGGCCCAGCAAGGCCACCATCTGGCCGGGCTGGATGTCGAACGACACCTGGCTCAGCACGTTGTGGGTCCCGAGGTAGCTGAACGTGACGTTGTCAAAAGTGACATGGCCCTCGATCGCGTTCAGTTCGGTGGCATCGGGCGCCTCTGTGACTTCGGAGCGTGCGTCAAGAATGTCAAACACGCGCTCGGCAGAGGTCTCGGATTCGCCAAACAGGGTAAAGAGCATGGCAATTCGGCGGGCGGGGCCTACCAACTGCAGTACATAGCTGTTAAAGGCGACCAGCTCACCGAGCGTCAAACTGCCGCCGATTACAAGACTTCCGCCCACGGACAGCACCAGGATGATGCTGATGCTTGAGAGAAAAATGACAAAGGGCATCGAGAAAGACTGCATACGCGCCAGCTCCATCGAGATCTCGTACACGGTGTTGTTCTCGTGCTCAAAGCGCTCGATCTCGGCGGGCTCCTGCGCAAAGCCGCGCACCACCGAGATGCCCCGCAAGTTCTGCTCCAGTCGCGCCGTCAGGATGGCGATGCGGTCCTGGCGCTCGTGCCAGAGCGGGTGCATGCGGTTCACATAAAACGCCCACATATAGATGACGATGGCGGGGATGGTCGCCAGCGCCAGCACGGCCAGTTGCGCGTTCATACGCAGCACCACGACGGTGGTGCCGATGAGCAGCACGAGCACGTCGGTCATCGAGATCAGCCCGTTGCCGGTCAGGCGCTGCAGACGGTTGACGTCGCTCGTGGCGCGGGAGAGCAGTTGGCCGGTCTGCGCGCGGTCGTGGTAGCTGAAGGACAGCGACTGGAGTTTGTCGTAGACCTCGTTGCGCATGCGATAGGCGACCTGCTCGGCGGTCGATCCCGTGAGGTAGCCCTGACCGAAGCGAAAGACGCCCTGTACGATAGTGGCTCCCAACAACAGCAGCACCGAGGTGACCAGCACGTCGATCTGCTGCTGCTGGATGCCGACATCCACGATGCGGCTCACGATCTGTGGTGTGACCAGGCGGATGCCGTTGATGCCCAGCATACAGACATAGGCGATGATCTGTAAGGGCCAGTAGCGGCGCATGTAGGAAAGGACGCGCAACAGGTTCTTCATGCTCCTCACTCCAGAACGGATTCGTCGACGCGGGCGATCACAGAAAGGCGCTGGAGGGCCTCGTCGATGGCCTGCAGCTCACGCACAGAGAGCTTCGGTAGATCGGCGCGCATGCGGGCGATCGGGCTGAGCGGGGCTTTGGCGGCCAGCTCAACGCCAAGAGGGGTGGGCACCACCATGACGCGGCGGGCGTCCTGCCTGCAACGCGTGCGCGTCACCAGCCCATCGCGCTCCATGCGGTCGAGCAACGGCGACGTGGTGCCATCGCGCACGTATAGAAAGGCGCTGATCTCGCCCACGCTACTGGGGTTGTGCTCGACCAGGAAGCGCAGCACAGCAAGCTGGCGCCCCGACGCATTGGTCTCTTTTTGGATCTGACTCGACACGTGCTGACGATAGCGCAGCAGGGTCAACAAGCGATGCACGATCGAGTTGGCCAGCTCCTGTTGGGTCATGGATCAGTGTCCTCGCGCCGGGGAGTGCGCTGTGCGATCGGACATAAGATGGTTAGGGCGCTAATAGTTAGGACCCTAAGCATTATAGCACAACCGTGGTGTAACGCAAGAGGAGGGTGCCGAGTAACTTGGGCTG
>DIVQ01000075.1 GCA_002423325.1 Anaerolineales bacterium UBA6128
AGCGAGAAAGGCGCGATGCCGACCAGCGAGGCGCAGGTGTTGCGCTGTGAACGCAAGTTCGAGGTGATTAGCGCGTGGGCCCATGGCGTGCAGCGCCAATGGCTCGAGCAGCAGGTGCGCTGCCACCCGGCGATGTTTCGGCCGACCTATCCCCCGCGCTACGTGAACAACCTGTACCTGGACAGTGCGGGGTTGGCGGCCTACGAGGCATCGGTCGACGGCGCTTCCGAGCGCAGCAAGACGCGCGTGCGCTGGTACCACGCGGTCTATGGGCTTATCGAGCGGCCCCAACTCGAATTCAAGGCCAAGGTGGGCGTGGTCAGCCGCAAGCGCGTCTATACGCTCGCGCCATGGGATCTCCAGCCGGGCTTTGCTGCGGCCGAGGTGCACGCGCTGCTGCGGCGTTCGGCACTGGCGCCCGATGTGCTGGCGCAGGTGGCGGGACTGCAGATCGCGCTCTACAACCGCTATCATCGCTCCTATTGGGAGACCCCGGACGGGGGCTTTCGTCTGACGATCGACACGCACCTGACCGGATGTCGGGTCAACCGGCTGCACAATCGGTTGCGTGCGGCCTTTGAGGAGCAGGGCGTGGCCGTGCTCGAGCTCAAGTATGACACGCAGTACGACGACGAGGCACACGCCATCGCCGACGCCCTGCAGTTTCGCCTGACGCGCCACTCCAAGTACGTCGAGGGCGTGGCGCGGGCCTACGGCGTGCCACACGGGGGCATGCCCCTATAGGAGGCAAGATGCCGGCAAGGGTCATCGCGCGTACGGTCTTTGCGGCAGCGCCGCGCAGCAGAGTGGCAGTGTACGCCGCCAGCTACTATACCGCGCTGCAGGGCGTCGACCTGCTCAGCATCCACAGCTATGAGAGCCGCAGCGACACAGCCGACGTGTCTTACCTGCGGCGATCCGGCGACAACGGCCGCACCTGGAGCGCGCCGCTGGAGGTGCTGACACAGTTCGAGGATCCCGGGGGCAAGGGGCGGCGCTATCACGCCGGCGGCTATGTGGACCCGCTGACGGGGCGCTATGTGACGGTCTGGAACGAGGGCGTTCTGCCGACTGACGACCCGCTGGAGGGAATGCGGCGCTGGAGGTTGCACTATTCGGTCTCGGAAGACGGCGGCCTGAGCGAGGTCGTGCGCGCGCCCGTTGTGCACGAGGGCGCCGAGTACGATGCGCAACATCCCCTGCCGGGCGTGTGGGTGGGCAAGAACTGCGCGATGATGGGCGACCTGGGCGAGCGCCCGCTGACGCGCTCGGATGGCGCCATCCTGGTTCCGGTGCAGTCCACGCCGCTGGGCCCCGACGGCGACTATTATAACCCGGGGGGCGGTTACACCTACACCGACTGCCTGGTGCTGATCGGGCGCTGGACGGCCGACAAGCGCCTCATCTGGACAGCCTCGGAGCGCGTAGTGGGCGATCCGCAGCGCAGCACCCGCGGACTGATCGAGCCGACGCTGGCGGAACTGGCCGACGGCACGCTGCTGATGGTGATGCGTGGCAGCAACGACCGACGGCCCGATCTGCCGGGGTTCAAGTGGGTCGCGCGTTCGCGCGACGGCGGCCACAGTTGGACGCCGCCAATTCCCTGGACCTACACCGACGGCGCGCCCTTCTACTCGCCCAGTTCGTGCTCGCAACTCGTGCCGTGGAAGGACGGCCGGCTGTTCTGGCTGGGCAACCTGACGCCGGAGAACCCGCGCGGCAACAGCCCGCGCTATCCGATGGTGCTGGGCGAGGTCGACCGGGGCAGCGGCCTGCTGATCCGCGATCGCGTCAGCACGATTGACGACCGCCAGCCGGGTGAGCCGGAGAACCTGATGCTCTCCAACTTTTACGCGCGTGAAGACCGCGAGACGGGCGATCTGCTGCTGCATATGGCGCGCCCCACCGCGGCAGGGCTGCTGGAGCCCGCCGGCGGCATCCGCACGATGGACGCCCTGCTGTACCGCATCGCGCTCTAGCTCGCGGCGCCGCGCAGCCAACACTCTGACCGGAAGGACACTATGGCCGAACGTCGACCACAGCGTATCGTCGAGATCGACCACTTGCGGGCGATCGCCATCGTCACGGTGCTGTTCGTGCATGTCTCATCGGGCTTTGTGAGCCGGGGCACGCCGGGTCTGGGCGTGCTGTACGCCGACATGTTCATGGACACGCTGGCGCACTATGCCATCCCGCTCTTCACCCTGGTGTCGGGTTTTTCGCTGGCGCTCGGCTACTATGCACCATTGGACCTGCGCACGTTCTACCGGCGACGCGCGGCCCGCACGCTGCCGCCGTTCCTCGTCTTTTCGGTGCTCTATTCGGTGGGGCGGTTGTGGCGCGGCGACGTGAGTCTGCAGCGCGCCATCCTGGACCTGTTCACCGGGCGCGCCGAGTACCATCTCTACTTTTTCGTGGTCATTATCCCGCTGTACCTGATATACCCACTGCTGGTACGCCTTCACCAGCGCACGAAGGGCCGCACCCAGCGTGTGCTGGCTGGTCTGGCGCTTCTGCAGATTGTCTGGTGGGCGCTTTCGTTAGTGGTAGGTAACCTCGACACGCTGACGGTGGCGGGCTATACGCTGAGCGGCGGCATGCTCGGGCTCGTGCAGTTCTTTGTAAAGCGCGCTTTTGTGATGTACCTGTTCTACTTTTACCTGGGCATCTGCTGCGCGCGCGACTGGGAGACGCTGAAACCGCGCCTGCTGGCGTGGCGCAAGGCCTGGTGGCGACCGGCCCTGCTCGGGATCGTCATCGTGGCGTTGATCAGCTACCTGTTTGCGGTGCGCTTTGACTTTGTCCGGCTGCCGCAATTGCTGGCCTTTGCGCTGCAGTCGGTGGCCGAGCTGCTCATCTACACCAGTGCCATCTATTTGCTATTCCTGCTGGCGAACCTGTTGACGAGCAAGGCGTCGTTCTGGAGCGCGCTGAGCCTGCAGATCAGTCGGCTCTCGATGGGCATCTATTTGGTGCACGTGGCCGTACAGCGCGGGGTGGACTGGGTTCTGGGGGCGCTCAATCTGATCCCGGCCACACTGGTGGCCTACCGCTACGCGTTGCCCATCACGCTGGGGGTGACGATGCTGGTTGTGCACGCGCTCAGCTATCTACCCTGGGCGCCAACCTGGCTGGGGGTGACGCCGGCGCGGCTGAGCTTGAAAGCGCGCACTTGCGACGAGGCGGGAGGGGAGGGGCGTGTCTGAACTGGGCGCGACCGCGCAATTGGCGCTCAGGACGCTGCGTCTGGAGCCCACGGTGGGCATCCCGTCCTGGATGTTGCACATCATGGAGCATGCCCATCTGGAACGGCTGGCCGGCGTCGCGCCCGGCGACTATACGCGGGCTCCCGTGAGGGTCTACCTTGCGGCACAGCGCGCCATTGGCACCTGCCTGCTCGACCAGTACATCCCCGATAACCCGCTCACCATGGGCGTTGGCGGCTATGAGGGCCCTCGGGGGGCGACCACCGGCGCCGAGCAGATCGTCTGCGACGGCCTACTGATCGATTCGCCCGAGGCCGTCGTCGAACACCTCGAGCGTTTTGCGTTCCCGCGCCTGCGCGCAGAGATCGCCGCCTTTGACCACGATCGCCGCGTGCGAGACATCCTCGATCAGGAGGCGGCGCTGCAGGCTATCCTGGCCCCCGAGATGCTCAAGTCAGGCTATGGCGTTGTGCGGTTCCCGTGCCTGGGCTACGGCAGCTACGGCTATGCCGCCTACTTTATGGCGTATGCCTGCTATCCCGAGGTGATCGAGCGTCACTTTGCGCTGCAGGCTGACCTGGCGCTGCTGAACAACCGCGCTGCGGCGCAGGCCTATGTCGAGGGCAATCTTCCGCCGCTTTACCGCCTGGACCACGACATGGCCGACTCGCGCGGCACGCTGGTGCGCGTCGAGTCGCTCGACCGCCTGTGGTTCCCGCACTTGGCGCGTTGCCTGGAGCCGCTGCTGCACGCGGGCGTGCGCATGATCTGGCACTGCGACGGCAACCTGATGCGGATGGTGCCGCGCCTGCTCGAGGTGGGGGTAGCGGGCTTTCAGGGCTTTCAGTACGAGGACGGCATGGACTATGCGCGCATCTGCCGGATGCGCACCCGCGACGGCGACCCGCTGGTGATCGTCGCAGGGTCCAGCGTGACGCGCACGCTGCCCTACGGCAGCCCGGCTGACGTCAAGCGCGAGCTCAACTGGTTGGTGGCCAACGGGCCGCCGGTGGGGCTGCTGCTGGGCGGCTCCAGCTCGATCGCGCCCGGGGTGCCCTGGCAGAACCTCGCCACGCTGGTCGAGGGGCTGCGCTATTACCGCGAGCACGGACGGGGTTAGCGTGTGCAGCATGCAGAGATGCTTGACGGCGACCGCGACGCAGGATAGGATGCAGACTATCAGATATGGGGAGGTTCGAGCATGACGCAGGGCACTATCACCGTCTTGTTGGATGAGCCGATCGGGACGATCAATCCCAATCTGTACGGCCACTTTGCTGAACACCTGGGGAACCTGGTGTATGACGGCGTCTGGGTTGGCGAGGGTTCGCCCATCCCGAACGCGGGTGGCATCCGGCTGGATGTGGTGAACGCGCTCAAGCGCATCAAGCCGCCGGTCGTGCGTTGGCCGGGGGGCTGCTTTGCCGACGACTACCACTGGCAGGACGGCATCGGTCCGCGAGCGGCGCGGCCCAAGCGTGTCAACATCTGGTGGGGGCAAGTGATCGAGCCGAACCAGTTCGGCACGCACGAGTTCATCCGTTTCTGCCGGCTGATCGGCGCCGAACCCTACCTGTGTGGGAACGTGGGCAGTGGGTCGCCACGCGAATTGCGCGATTGGGTCGAGTACTGCAACTATGACGGGCCCAGCACACTGGCCGAGCAGCGCGCGGCCAACGGCTCGCCCGAGCCCTTTGGCGTGCAGTACTGGAGCGTGGGCAACGAGAACTGGGGCTGCGGCGGCAACTTTAGCCCCGAAGACTATGCGGCCGAGTACAAGCGCTTTACCACGTTCATGCCCGAGTTTGGGGGAACGCCGCTGTTCTACATCGCCTGCGGCCCGGGCGGGAACAATACCGACTGGACGCACCGCTTTTTCGAAAAGCTGGGACGCCATGGCCGCATCCACGGCTACTCGGCGCACTACTACTGTGGCACCGCGGGCAACGCGCTGGAGTACTCGGATCAGCAGTGGTACCAGCTAATTGCGCGCGGCCTGGAGATGGAGAAACTGCTCTCGCAGCAACGTGCCATCATGGACGGCTATGACCCCGAGCGCAAGATCGGCCTGGTGATGGACGAGTGGGGCACCTGGCATCCGCCGGCGGAGGGGCACAACCCCAACTTTTTGTGGCAGCAGAACACGCTGCGCGACGCGCTGGTGGCCGCTTCGACGCTGGACATTTTCAACCGGCTGGCCGACAAGGTGGTGATGGGCAACATCGCGCAGACGATCAACGTGCTGCAGGCGCTGATTCTGACCGAGGGCGACCGGATGCTGACCACGCCCACCTATCATGTCTATGATATGTATCAGGGGCACCAGGGCGGCAGCAGCGTGCGCGCGCGCTTCGAGGCGCCCGAGGTCAGCTACACGGCGGGCGACAAGGCGGCGAGCCTGTTCGGACTGGGCGGCTCGGCGTCGGTCAAGGAGGGTGTGTTGACGCTGAGCGTGGTCAACCCGCACGTCCGCGAGGCCGTGGAGGCGCGGATCGTGCTGCGCGGCGGCCAGGCCAAGTCGGCCCGCGCGCAAGTGCTGACGCACGCCGACATCCACGCGCACAACACCTTTGACGCGTCGGCGACCGTGGCCCCGAGCGCGACGCGCGTGCGCGCCGAAGGCGCAGTCTGGACGCACGTCTTTCCGCCGGCGTCGGTGACGGTGCTGCGGGTGGAGCTGTAGGGGCGGCCCTCACCCCCTTCCCCCTCTCCCAGTGGGAGAGGGGCTGGGGACACGACACGGCCGCCGAGCGCGGGGCGGCCCTCACCGCCTTCCCCCTCTCCTGGAGAGAGAGTGGGGGGGGGCGATACAGGTCCGCTGGGGTGGGTTGGCCCTCACCGCCTTCCCCCTCTCCCAGCGGGAGAGGGGCCGGGGTGAGGGACCGCGTTCTGAGGAGCAGGAACCGTATGGCAACGCTGTTGGCTACCGAAACCGTGGATGTCGCCCAGTTCGCGCCACTGGCGGAGCGCGTGCAGCGCTTCAAGGAGGCCAGCATCGCGCGTGGCGCGGGCGATGTGGCGGTGCCGCGGGAGATCAACCTGACGCACGCCTTCTTTGAGCTCTACGCTGACCTGCCCTATTGGGAGCGCTACGCGCGCTCGGTGGCCTGGGCGCTGGAGGCCGAGGAGGTGCGCCTCTTTCCCGACGAGGCGCTGGTGGGCATGCTGTACCAGATGCCGCGTCCGCGTACGGACGTTCCGGGAACAGATGCTCCCGCGGCCGCACGCGCCGCGGCGGCGCTGTGGGAGTTTTGGGCGCCCTGGACGCGCACGCGCCAGCGCCAGGAGGCAGAGATCGAGCCCTACCTGCGTGTGGGCGGCGCGCCTGGGCACATCGGGTGGCGGTGGGACCGCATTCTGCAGCTGGGCATCGCGGGGCATATGGCCGACCTGCAAGCGCGGCTGGAGACGGCCCGCGACGACAAGGCGCGGCAGCTCTACCAGGGGGCGCTGATCCTGTGGGAGGCCGCGTTGCGCTGGAACGACCGCCATGTGACGGCGCTGCGCGCGGCGGCGAACGGGGCCTCGGGCGCGGAGCGCGACCGCTTGCAGGCGCTGGCGGCGCTTTGCGAGCGCGTGCCGCGCGATCCGGCGCGCAGCTTTCACGAGGCCGTGCAGAGCCACTATATGCAGCACCTGGCGATGATGATCGAGAGCCCCTATGGGGGCAACGGGCCGGGGCGGCTGGACTATTTCCTGTGGCCCTACCTGGAGCGCGATCTGGCGGCCGGCCGCACCACGCTGGAGCAGGCCAAGGCGCTGATCGACGAGTTGTTCCTGCGCTATCACGAGCGCTTGCACCACGGCGACGGCTGGGTGGAGGCTGTGATGGTCGGCGGGTCGCACCCCGACGGGCGCTCCTCGGTCAACCCGCTGTCGCATATCGTGATCGAGTCGATCGGCAGCCTCAACATCACACACCCCTCGGTCTATGCGCGCGTGCGCCCCGACGATCCGGCCGACTATGTCGACCTCAACGTGCGCTACTTGCTGCATGGCGGCAACCGTGCCCAGGTCTACAACGAAGACGCCTGCCTTGGCGCGCTGACGCGCAGTGGGGTCAGCGTTGAGGACGCCACGATGTTCATGGCGGGCGGGTGCATGGAGATCAGCGCGCAGGGCACCAACAGCGACTCTAACTTTTCGTGCACACACAACGTCGCGAAGACGCTCGAGCTGGTGTTGAACGGAGGCGCCGATCTGCGCGATGGTCAGCAGGTGATCGCGGCGCGGCCCGACCTGACGGCCTATGCCACGTTCGAGGCGCTGTTCGCGGCGTTTGAGGACGAGTTGGAGCGCGAGTACGCCGTGATGACGCGCGCTCTGGATATCGCCAGCGAGAGCTATGCCGAGGTCCGCCCCTGCTATATGCTGTCCAGCCTGATCCTGGACTGTCTGCAACGCGGACGTGAGCAGCAGGATGGCGGCGCGCGCTACCACTACTATGGCTTTGCGCCGCTCGGCATCACCGCGGCTGCGGACGCGCTGACGGCCATACGCATCGCCGTGTACGAGCAGGGCTTTGTGAGCGCCGATGAGCTGCTGGCGGCGTTGCGCGCCGACTATGTCGGCTACCAGCCGCTGCGTGAGCGGCTGAGCCGCCTGCCCAAGTACGGTATCGAGGATCCCTCTGCTGACGGCATGTGCAACCGCGTGTTGAACAGCGTGTGTCGCATCGCCACCGCACAACGCAACCGTTGGGGCGGTCAGTTGCGCCCGATGGTGTTCAACTTTGTGTGGACGCCGGCCGCCAGCGCGCAGTTAGGGGCGCGCGCGGATGGCTCGCGCGCCGGCGAGATGATCGGCCAGGGGATGACGCCCCACAGTGCGGCGATGACCAATGGCATCACCGCGGCGCTCAACTCGTGCACTGGCCTGGACTATGCCTGTGTCTCGGGCGGGGCCACCACAATGTGGGATATGGACGCCGACTGGATCAACGCCGACCTGCTCAAGGCGCTGCTGCTGGCCTTCCTGCAGGGGGGCGGGATGATCTTTCAGGGCAATATGACCAGTGTCCGACAACTCGAGGATGCATACGCGCATCCGGAGCGTTACCCCAACCTGATTGTGCGCGTGGGCGGCTTTTCAGCGCGCTTTGCAACGCTCGACAGGGCGGTGCAGAAGGAGATCCTTGAGCGACGTCGCCACTCCGGATGATGGGCTGGGTGTGCTGGACCGGGTGCGGCAGGTCTACCCGCAGCTCACCAAGAGCCAGAAGCGCCTGGCCGACTATGTCCTCGCGTCGTACCGCGAGGCGGCCTTCATGACCGCTACCAATCTCGCGCAGGCTTTGCAGCTCAACGAGGCGACGGTGGTGCGCTTTGCGCAGCGCGTGGGCTACAAGGGCTACCCGGGCCTGGTGGACGAGATGCGCGCGCTGGTGCGCGACGAACTGCAGGGGCGTGCCGTTAACGAGGCGCCCCAGGCAGGCGGCGCGTTCTATGGGGTGCTGCACGCGCAGGTGGAGGCCTTGCAGCGCGCCGAGACGCGTCTGCCGCCGACTCTGATGCGCGAGACGCTGGTACTGCTGCGTCAAGCGCGCGAGGTGTATGTGGTGGGGCAGGGGATCTCATCCTCGTTGGCGCAACTGCTGGCCGAGCTGGCGCGCTTTGTGGGCCTCAAGGCCACGGTGGCGGCGGCCGATGCGCTGGGCCTGGCTCTGTCGCTGGCTGACCTGGACGAGCATTGCGCGATGGTGGCCGTGGCGGCCGGGCCGCCCAGTGAGGAGACGGCCAACGCGCTGCGGTATGCGCGCGAGCGCGGGGCGCGCACGCTGGCCTTTACCTGGTCGCTGACCTCGCCCGTGGCGCAGGCGGCCGATCTGGCGGTGCTGTGCGCGGCGCCCGAGGTGTCGCCGCTGACCTCGGTCGGCGTGATGGCCGGCCTTATCGACGCGGTGCTGCAGACCTTGGCCGCGGAGAACGTCGAGGGGGTCCAGGCGCGCCTGGAGCGTTACGTGCAGGCGCGCGATTACCTGCTGGCACGCAAGCGGCGCTAACGACGCCAGCGATACGCTAACAAGAAAAGGGCCGAGCCGGTGCGGTGCCGTCTCGGCCTTGTGGCCAACGCGCCGCCTGTGCTCTGCCCTACATGCAGCCCTGTCTTCGGACAAAGCGCAACCCCCGCAATGCCGTGTGCCCTCAAGCGTCTTGAACCTGCGAATGCAGGTGGGTGCCTTCCGGCGGTAGACAGACGGACGTCGCTAGACGGACGGCTGCACAGCCGCGCTGGATTCCAGCTCCCTAGACGAATCTGTTGGCTCAAAACATTCGAGGCATCACGTACATCACAGGAGTTGCAGGCTTAGGATACACAAATCCGGCCGGAAAGGCAAATCACGACCGCGGCCTGGCCTGGCATGTCCGCGACGGCGGGCATCCCGTGCAGGTTGCCACGGAAAACGGCCCGGCTGGATGAGGTGTTGCCTCGCTCAACCGGGCCGCTGTGTGCGTGCCGGATCCTAGGACAGGTCCAGTTTGATGTGCAGTTCCTTGAGTTGGCGCTCCGAGATGGTCGAGGGCGCCTGCGTCATCAGGTCTACGGCGCTCTGCGTCTTGGGGAAGGCCATCACCTCGCGGATATTGGGCTCGCCGGCCAGCAGCATCACCAGGCGGTCGATGCCG
>DIVQ01000141.1 GCA_002423325.1 Anaerolineales bacterium UBA6128
TTTCTACGGCCAACCGCGTCCAAGGAGTCGCCTGATGTCGGACACGACCCGCCCGCGCAAAGGCGGGGTGTTACCCAACACCTTGATCTGTGGCGTCACCAAGGGAGGCACCACCACCCTGTGGAGCTACTTTCGCGATCACCCACAGGCGCTGGTCGCCCGCCACAAAGAGGTCCACTTTTTTGACTATGAAGCGCGCTATGCGCGCGGACTGGCCTGGTATGCGCGCGAGTTCTCGGGATACGCCGGGCAACAGGCGATCGTGGACGCCACGCCCGCCTATTATCTGATTCCGGAGGTGCCGCGCCGCATCCGGGCCGCCCTGCCAGACGCGCGCCTGATCCTGATCTTTCGTAATCCGATCGAGCGAACCTACTCGAATTTCTGGATGGGCTATGCGCGTGGCCGCCCGGGAGACTCGTTCGACGCCTGCGTGCGCCTGCCGCAAAACCGGCACCTGCTGGCCGGATCGTTCTACGCAAAAGCCCTGCAGCGCTTCCTGGAGGTCTTTCCGCGCGAGCAGCTGCTGTTGTTGCTGACCGATGCGTTGCGCAGCGACCCCGACGCAGTCCGGCAGCGCTGCTATGCCCACGCCGGCATCGACGCCGCCTTTGTGCCGGGCGCGGCCTCTGCCGGCAGAGGCGCAAGCGAGGCGCAGAATATCGCCCGCGCACCGCGCAGTCTCAGGCTGCAGCGGCTGCTGTATCGCACGCTCGCCGACAAACCCGAAGAAGAACTGCAGTACGACGCGCAGGGCAACGTGTTGCAGCGCGAGGACACCCGGGCCAGCCTGACAGGACGCATCGCGCTGCAGATGTACCACTGGGCAAGCGCGCTGAACACACGACCCGCCAAGTATGCGCCGATACGTCGCGAATCGGCCGAATTGCTGCTGGAGCTGTTTCGGTCCGACATCGAGCGATTCAGCCAGTTGTCGGGTTTGGATACGTCGCCATGGCTTACGCTCAAGTAAGCCGCCGCGCAGGAGTGCGCTGAAATGGCCTCTGAAAGCCCGGAGCAAACGAGCCCTGTGAACGACCGCGACACGGCCGGCCGCACTTGGATGATGGCCGCAGCCGCGCTACTGCTCTTGACACTGGCGATCAGTGGCCGCACGTTGGCCGCCCGGGCTGCGCTCAACACCGGTCTGCTACGGGTACTGCGCGCAACGGCCGTTGACGCCCAAGCGCAGCACAATCTCGCTGCGGCCGAGCGCAACCTCCAGCGCGCACTCGCCTGGGGCCTTGACAGTGCACAGGGCGCTCACGTCGGGCTGGCGATCCTGAGCGAGCAGCGCGGCGACCCGACGACCGCCGCCAAGCACTGGCAATCCGCCGGCTACACTGAGGCGAACCTGCTTGCAGCGGCGCAGGAGTTGTTCAGCGCCCGCCAGTATCCGGCTGCCGCGGCCTGGTACGAGCGCGCCCTGATCGTCCGGCCGGCTGACGCCACCAGTTGGGAGTTCCTGGTGATCAGCTATGCCCGGTCGGAGCGCTGGCAACGCGCCCTTGACGCCGCGCTGCGTGGCGCCGAGCAACTCGGTCCGGCCACCCGTGGCTACAGCAGTCTGATGACATCGGTCGGAACGATACGCGCTACGCAGCTTGCACAACCTGATCCGCAGGGCGCGCTGCACGCGCTGAACGCGGCATTGGAGGCCGACCGCTTCAGCAGCGAGCGCTCGCGTGTCGAGGCGCTCTCAACGCGTGCCGACCTGCTGCGCCGGACAGGACGCGGCGACGAGGCCATCGCCGACTATGAGCAGGCGCTGGCCGTAGAGCCGCAGCGCTATTGGCCGCTCTGCCACCTGGGGAGCCTGTACTGGTCGGAACGGGGCGACGCCGATGCGGCAGAGACCGCTCTTCTGGCAGCGGTAGCCCTGCGTCCGAACTATAACGAAGCCTATTACCGGCTCGCGGCGCTTTACCGCCGAACTGGCCGGCCCGGACGGGCCATCGAGATGTACAAGCAGATTCTCGCGCTGGATCCCGCAGATACGCGCGCTGAGAAGGCACTGCAGAGCCTGCAGGACGAGCGGAAAGCGTCCTGAGGCGCGCAGTGCGGGGAGAACGGCATTGAGCAGCAGACGGGTCATCGTATTGGGATTGGATGCGCTGAACTTTAGCCTGGTCAAGGATGGCCTGGGCGGCGGACTCTTGCCGCACTTGCAGGAGGCGATGGCGCTCGGGGTATCGGGCACGCTGCGTTCCACGCTGCCGCCCTACAGCGCGCCGGCCTGGGTCACTTTTGCCACCGGCAAACTGCCCGACAAGCACGAGGTGTTCGATTTCTGGCGCGTCAGCTACACCCCCAGGCGTCAGCTCACCCCGATGAGCAGCCACTCGATCAACGGTGCCACGACCTGGCAGATCGCGAGCCGTCACGGCAAACGGGTAGGCGTGGTTCAGGTGCCGATGACCTATCCGCCCCGCCCCGCCAACGGCTTTGTCGTTGCCGATATGATCGTGACCCCTAATGAGCAAGTCGACTATACCAGCCCGCTATCGCTCAAAGCAGAAATAAGGGAGCATTTCGGCGAGTTTGCGCTCAACCCGTACCGCGCCTTTGGTCAGTCGGAGGCCGCACTGCGCCGCGCCACGGATGCTGAGCGCACCCAGGAGCAGGTGAGCCGCTACCTGCTGGAACGCTACCCCTGCGACCTGTTCATCTCGGTTTGCCGCGCGACCGACATTGTGCAACACCATTTTCGCAGCTTTCTCGTGCCCGCCGACGGAACAGCTCCGCAGGCGCAGCAGCACGAGCGTTTTGACGCCCCCCTGCGCGAACTCTTCGCCGTCCTCGATGACGCCATAGCGCATCGACTGACGCTCTTGGACGGCAACACGGTGCTCCTGATCGTGTCCGATCACGGGTTCGGGCCCGCGGCCAAGGTGTTCAACGTCAACCGCTTCCTGGCTGACCTCGGCCTGGCAGAGTTCCACGATTCCCGGGTTCAGAGCTGTGGCAGACGCCTCGTGCGCAGCGCCATCCGCGTTGCCAAAGCGCTGGACGTGCTCAAGCTCAGGCGCCAGCTCAGCCGCGAGACCATCCGCTCAGCGGTGCGCGCTACCGACGAGGCCGCATCCCTGCCCCGCGATTGGGCACACACAAAGGCCTGGTCGGGCACCCCCTCAGCTGAAGGCATTTATGTCAATCTGAAAGGGCGCGAATCCATTGGGATCGTCGAGCCGGGCGCCGAGTATGAAGAGGTCCGCCAACGCATCCTGGATGGCTTGCGCGCGTTGCGCGACCCCGACACAGGTGAGCCGATCATCGAGGCCGCATATCGCCGCGAAGAAGTCTATACCAATCCGCCCGCACACTGCCCCGATATCCTGATCGACTTTGGCATGCGCCCCTACAAGGTACGCGAGACGCTCTCCGCGAACGCCTGGCTGGAGCCCATGCCGCTTCGCTCCGGCGCGGGCCGCCACACCCCCGAGGGCGTGTTTGTGGCGGTGGGCGCCGATGTGCCCAAGGGCGTAACCGTGCAGGGCCTCAACCTGGTCGATGTGGCCCCCACGCTGCTCTACGCGCTCGGCCTGCCCGTGCCGCAGGACATGGACGGGCGCGTGCTGACCGAGATCTTTACCGAACAACACGTGGCCGCCGAGCCACCGAGCTATGACGCCGCAGACGGCGCTCAATCGAGCGATGCGGGCTTTGCCTACACGCCCGCCGAAGAGGCAGAGATCACCAAGCAATTGCGCGATCTCGGCTATGTGTAGCATACACCGAGCAGCGCGACGTCCCGCCGGCGCACTGCGCCAGCGAGCGCCGCTCGCGAAAGGGATATGCCGTTATGTCTGAAAAGCGTCGCGTCGCCATTCTGGGGCTGGACGGAGCCACCCTGGACCTGATTCGACCCTGGGCAGAGCAGGGCCGGTTACCCACTCTGCGCGCCCTGATGGACGAGGGCGCCTGGGGCACACTCTGGTCCACAGTGCCCCCGCAGTCGCCCCCAGCGTGGACTACGTTCATGACGGGCAAGAATCCCGGCAAGCACGGCATCTATGACTTTACCGTCAACAGCCTGGGGGGACGCGGGCAACTGGTCAACGCCAATTCTGTCAAAACCGAAACGCTCTGGCACATGCTCTCGCGAGTTGGGCGCAAGGTCGGCGTTATGAACGTGCCGGTCACCTATCCGGCCACGCCAGTCAACGGGTTCATGGTCTCTGGTTTTCTGGCGCCACGCACTTCGGAGGACTATGCCTACCCGCCCGAGGTGATGCAGGACGCGGGCGGTATGAACGCGATCTGGATGGATCATTCGGAGCGCGCGGACAAGCTGGGCGATGAGGGCGAGTGGGACCCTGCTGACTTTATCCGGTGGATGGACACCTGCCTCGACGTTTTCGAGCGCACCATATTCAAGCTGTACGCCAAGTATCCCGACTGCGACTTTTTCATGGCGATGTTGCCCATGCTCGATGCCGCGCAGCACAACCTGTGGCGCTACATGGATCCAGCGCATCCTGACTATGACGCTGCGGAGGCCGCGCTGTACGGCGAGGGCATCGCGCACTTTTACGAGCGCGTCGACGCGATCATCGCCCAGTTTCGAGAGCAATTGCCGCCGGAGACCGTTCTGCTGCTGATGTCCGACCACGGCCAGGGGCCCCGGCCGCACTACCAGGTGGCGCTTAACGATTGGCTGCGTCAGCGCGGCTACCTGGCCTTGCGCGCACGCGGCAATCAGGGCTCGGCCGCCGCGCGGACGCTGAGCAAAGTCGGCATCAACTGGCGCTCATGGAAGACCTTTCTTGCCAAACTAGGCATTTATGAGACCGCGCGCACCTTTTACATGCAGCGCCTGTCGACGCGGGCCAAAAACGCCCTGCGCGGCAGTCTGCCGCGGCAGCAACTCGACTACTATGATATCGACTGGCAACGCACCCGTGCCGCCGTCGTCATCCACGACGTCTCGCAGTGGCAGGGCATCTGGATCAACACGGGAGACGCCACCCATCCGGCTGCGGTCACGCCTGGCGCCGAGTACGAGGCGCTGCGCGACGANNCGGATTGAGCGCCCTTACCGATCCCTACACTGGCCACGCACTCGTGCAGCGCGTCTACCGCCGCGAAGAGCTCTACAACGGCGACTATGTGTCGCTGGCCCCCGACCTGGTTGTGCACCTGGCCGACGATCACACGGGCGTCAGGACAATGGGGCACAGCGCGCTGGTGAGCGACGCTCCCACAATTCGCCGCAACGGCCAGCATCGCGACAATGGAATCCTGTTCGCGGTAGGCCCCGGGATCCGCAGCGGCCAGCGCTTGGAGGGCCACTTGGCCGACATCGCGCCGACGGTGCTGCATCTGCTTGGCCTGCCTGTTCCCACCGACATGGACGGCCACGTGCTTACCGAGATGCTGGAGCAGCCGGAGGGGGTCGCCTACACCGAACCTGCCGACTTTGCTGCGCCCGATGATCTGGCCCTCTCCGAGGAAGAGCGCCAGCAAGTTGAGGACCGGCTCAAGGGCCTGGGCTACCTGGAGTAAGCGATGACTGAAACGGTCAGCAACCCATCCAGCGTGCAACCTGCTCACGGCCAGCCGCGCGTACTGGTAATCGGCTGGGATGGCGCCACCTGGGATGTCATCCGCCCGCTCATCGCGGAGGGACGGCTGCCCAACCTGGCGCGCCTGTTGGCGCGCGGCGCCCACGCTGTACTCAAGTCGACGCTACACCCGCTCAGCCCGCAGGCCTGGAGCAGCTACGAGACTGGCGTAAACCCGGGCAAGCATGGCGTCTATGACTGGTTCGAACTCAACCTGGGTCCCTTTACGCCCATCGGGGCCCACTCTTTGCGCGTCAAGCCCTTCTGGCGCTACCTGAGCGACGCACGCGACAAACAGGTCGTCGCCATCAACCTGCTGACCGCCTACCCGCCGCTGCCAGTGCGCGGCGCGGTCATCTCGGGCCGCATGGCGCCTCCCGGCGCCCGCTTTACGTGGCCCTACGACCTGCAGGACGCGCTGCTGCGCGAGGTACCCGGCTACGTGGTCGATACCGACCCCTCGCAGGGCACCCAGTACCGCGATATGAGCGAAACCGAGTACTGGCAGCGCAACATGGAGATGGTCGAGGCCCGCACCCGCGCCGCGCGCTACGTGCTGACCCACTATGCCTGGGACGTGGCAACCGTCATTTATACCGCCGCGGACATCGTCCAGCATTACTACTGGAAGTACTGGGATCCAACCTTTCCCGGACACGATCCTCACGGACCGCTCCTGGAAGCCCTGCCCGGCATCTATGGGGCCTGCGATCGCGGACTGGGCGAATTGCTTGCGCTGGCGGGAGATGAGACGGTCACTGTGCTGCTCTCAGATCACGGCTTTGGCCCGACCTGCCAGGAGGTCAACCTGATGGCGTGGCTGCGCGAAGAGGGCTTTGCCACGCCGCACCAACGCGCCTCGCTCATCCCGACAGGCGGCGAGTTGCTCGCCGCTCTGCGGCGCTGGGCTTGGTCGACGTTGCCGGGGCCCATCCTGCGCCAGCTCAAGGCGCACAAGCCCGCGAGCCTCAGCCGCGAGCACCGTCCCGAATACGAGACGATGGGCCTCGACTGGCAGCAGACGCGCGCCTATGCCCTCGGGATGATGGGCAACCTGTTCGTCAACCTTGCAGGGCGCGAGCCGCTGGGCATCGTACAGCCTGGCGCCGAGTACGAGGCCGTGCGTACCGAACTGATCGACCGCCTGCACGCCTGGCGCAATCCCGTGACGGGTCAGGCGATGGTCAGGCGCGCCCACCGCCGCGAAGAGGCGCTCTCGGGTCCCTGCCTGGACAAGGCGCCCGACATCCTGGTCGAGTGGTACGACTATGGTTACGCCGGGCGCACCGCGGGGGACGTCCGCGGGGAGGTGCTCAGCCCTCCCCACGAAGCCTACTTGCGCCGCCTGCAGTTGAGCGCCGACCATCGACCTGAGGGCATTCTGGCGCTGGCGGGCCCGGGCATCAGGCCTGGCGCAGAGCTGCCGGAGACCAGCCTGCTGGATGTGGCGCCTACCGTTCTGCACCTGTTGAACGAGGCCGTGCCGACTTATCTGGACGGTCGCGTCATCTCTGCTGCGCTGACGCCCGAGTATCGGGCGACCCATCCGGTGCGAACGTGCGAGGCGCCCATCGAGCAGTCAGCGGTCGGCGACGCTCTGACTCCAGCCGAGGCAGCATTGATTCAGGAACGGCTCAAGAGCTTGGGTTATGTCGAATAATCATCGCGCATCTCTCAACTTGTCACGCACGGACAAGGCGGCGAGAACACGCCGATTGCTTATTGTGGGCGCACTCAGTGTGCTGGGACTCTTCGGCGTGGCGCGCCTCGGGTCGCTGGTGGTCGAGACGCCGCAGATACTGGCAGTCCTTTTCGGCGCCATCGTCGGCTTTGTCCTGATCTACAGAGTGCGGGCCAAGTGGCTGCTGCTGGCCTTTTTCGCCTATGTGCCACTATCCTTGCGCATCCCTCTGAGCGGCGCCACGACGCTGCCGTCGTCGTTTCTGCTGCTCTACCTGAGCATTGTGCGGTTCCTGCTGTTTGAGCGTCAGACCCGCAGCCGCCTGATCAGTTGGTCGTGGGTGCACGTCTGGGCGGTGATCTTTCTCGCCCTGAGCACCGTGAGCACGCTGGCCGGCTTGAATGTGGCTGAGAGCGTGCGCAAAATGTTCTACGTGGTGCATTTTGCGCTGGTGCTCTTCACCGTCTCTATGATCTTGCGGCCGGAGGACCTGCCCGACCTGCTGGTCGCGCTGAGCGTGGGCATCTCGGTGCTGGCCCTCATCGGCATCGCGCAGTTTGTGCTCAGCATCGTCATCGGGCGCCGCACACTGGTGACCTTTACCCTGCAAACGATGGTATGGACCGTGGGACCCAAGGCCACTGCGCTCTTTATCCGCAAGGGCAATCCCATCAACTGGTACACAAAGTTCGGCGCCATGCGCGCGGTGGGCGTGGGCATCACCGCGATGCAGTTCGCCCAGAATCTGCTGTTCGCGTTTCTGCCAGCAGCAGTCACCACCTTTACCCTGAACAGGCTGCCACGGCGCAGGTTCTACCGCGCGGTCATGCTGATCGGTTTGGCGGGGATCGTCGCCAGTTTTTCGCGCGGCGCCTGGCTGGCGGGTGCGGTCGGCCTGGCGACGGCGATCGCCTTTTGCTTTGTCAGCCCGTCGCTCCTCGGACGAATCGGCTCGCTGCGCTTTATCGTGACGCTGATCCTGGTGGTTGGCCTCATCTTTCTGGCGCTGCCCGGCCGCTATCGCCAGAACCTGTGGGATATGCTGCTCTCGATCGCCAACATCGAGGGCGAGACCACCGACAGCTATGTTGGCTCCAACCAGGTGCGCTTTCTCACCTACCGCGTCGCCTGGGAGATGATCAAGCAGCAGCCGCTGCTGGGTGTGGGGCCCGGCAACTTTTCCGCTGCCGCCGACAACATCACAAACGTCACCGCCATCGGCTATGCCGCCGACGCCCAGCGCGGCACGCCCCACAATCAATACTTGCTGACAGCCTCAGAGATGGGCCTGCCCGCCATGCTCGTGTACGTCCTGCTGGGGCTGGCCGCCTTTCGCGATCTGGCGCGCGTCGCCCTGCGGGGCCGAGATATGCAGCTGCGTCTGATCGCCGCGGGGTTGTGCGCCACGCTGCTCTCGCTGTCGGTCTACTATCTCGTAGAGACCAACCCCTACATACCTGACGTGAACTCGTTGCTCTGGGGCGTAGCCGGCATCAGCGCAGTGGCCCGGGCTTCGCTGTTCCAGACCGCCAAGGTCCCTGCCGGATCGGCCGCGGAGCCGTGCGTCGTGGAGGGTTCGGCGTGCGCATAGGCATTGATACCTACTGCCTCTACACCGCCCGGACGGGCGTGCGCGCCTACGTCGAGGGGCTGTTGCCGGCGCTGGCTCGGGTTGCACCGCAGCACGCGTTCGTGCAGTTCCGCCCACGCCGTGGGCCGCGCAAGGATGACGCCGCCCTCAGCAAGGCACTCAACCATCTCACCATGGCGGGCTGGACCGAGATCACGTTGCCGCTGCGCGCTCAACGCGCGCACTGCGACGTACTACTCTCGCTTGAGTACGCCTCGCCGCGTTTCGCGCCTTGTCCGCGCGTGGTCGTCTTTTACGACGCACTCTTCTGGTCAGACCCAACACACTACAACCGCTGGTGGCGCCTCTTGCAGGACCGCCTGTACCTGCCCGCCGCGCGTCGCGCTGGTCGGGTCATCACCATCTCTGAGCACGCCCGCACAGCCATCGCCCGCCACACGGGCATCTCGCCGGACAAGATCGTCAGCATTGCGCCAGCGGGGAAACGTCGTGCCAACACAAGCGCCGCAGACGCGGCGGCCGACGCCGCCGTGCTGGCCCGTTACGGGCTGCGCGGTCGCGCCTATGTCCTGCACATGGGCGTGCTTGAAAAGCGCAAGAACCTGCCCTTCCTGGTGGAAGCGATCGCGCGCTGCCAGCGCGAGCGCGACGAGCCGCTTTATCTGGTGCTGGCTGGCCAGCCCGGCCCCAAAGACGATATGGACGACAGCGCTGCAATCCGCGCAGCTATCGCGCGGCACGACCTCGGCGAGCGTGTCATGCTGCCCGGCTATGTGCCGGACGAGGATGTGCCCGCGCTATACCGGTGCAGCCGTGCCTACGCCTTTCCCTCACTGCAGGAAGGCTTTGGCATCCCGATCCTGGAGGCTTTTGAGCACGGCACGCCGGTGCTCGCGGCGCGCGCCAGCGCGCTGCCCGAGATCGCCGGAGACGCGGCGCTCTATTTTGATCCACACGACGCCGCCGACCTCGCCCGGGCGCTGGGGCGCGTGCTCGATGACGCCGCGCTGCGAGACGACCTGGTAGCGCGCGGCCGTGCTCGCGGGCAGGCGTTCACCTGGGAGCGCACCGCGCGGGGCGTGCTCGATGTGCTGGAGAGCGTGATCCCAGCGACAAGGAGCAAGGGCCATGCGAGCGATTGTTGAACGCCTGGCAGGCAGCCTCGGCAAGCACGGGTCCTACGCCCTGGACCCCGCGCTCAGCACGATGGATCTGGTGGCGCTGTTGTGGCACAACGGCGTTCGCGTGCTGCGCGGCGTCTGCCTGCGACTGCGCATGCGACGCGCGGCGGGCCTGCTGATGGTGGGGCGCGGCGTGCGCGTGCGCCACGCGCGCTACCTCGTCGCCGGGCGCAACCTCATCATCGACGACTATGCCGAGGTCATGGCGCTTTCACAGCGCGGCGTCATCTGCGGCGACCACGTCACGATCGGCGCCTTTGCCACCATCAAACCCAGCAACTATTACGGGCGCGACCTGGGCGAGGGGCTGGTGATCGGCGATCGGTCAAACATCGGCGCTTATAGCTATGTGGGCTGTTCCGGCCTGATCACCATCGGCAACGACGTCATGATCTCACCGCGGGTGTCACTGTACGCCGAGAACCACAACTTTGCCGATCCCGCGCGCCCCATGCGCGACCAGGGCATTACGCGCGCGCCCATCATTGTCGAGGACGACTGCTGGATCGCGTCGGGCGCCATCATCCTGGCCGGCGTGACGATCGGTCGCGGCTCGGTGGTGGCGGCGGGNNCCGGTGCGCCCGCGCGCGTGCTGCGCTCGCGTCTCGCCGACGCACCCGAGCAGGCAGGCGGCAATGCCGAAGCATAACATCCTGTACGTGCACCCCTCCAACGAGCTGTACGGCGCCGACCGCATGCTGCTCTGGATCGTCAAGCTGTTGCCGCGCCATGCCTACGCCGCGCATGTGGTCGTCCCGAACGACCTGCCCTACGAGGGGTTGCTGACCAGCGAGCTCGACGCGATCGGCGTGCCGCACCACGCGGTGCGCCTGGGGGTGCTGCGCCGTCGCTATCAAAGCTTGCCCGGCATGGCGCTCTTTGGCTGGCGCACCCTGGCGAGCGCCCTCAGTCTTGCGCGCTTCTGTCGCAGAGAGCGCGTGGCGTTGGTGCACTCGAACAGCACGGCCGTCATCGCGGGCGCCCTGGCCGCACGCTTGGCGCGCATCCCACACGTCTGGCACGTGCGCGAGATCATCACCTCCCCACGCGCACTGAACCGCGTGATCGCCGCGTTGCTCTACCGCCTCAGCGACCGCGTGCTCACCGTTTCAGGCCCCGTGCGCGACCATCTGCTGGCCGCCCAGCCCGCGCTGGCCGCCCGAACCGTCGTTGTGCATGACGGGCTGGACCCCGCACCCTACCTTGAGGTAACGCCGGACGCCGTGGCCGATCAGCGCCGCGCGTGGGGCGTGCCCGTCGACGGGTTGGTCATCGGCATGGTAGGCCGCGTCAGCTCGTGGAAGGGCCAGGATCTGCTTTTGCGCGCGGCCGCGCCGGTGTTGGCCGGGTACCCACACGTGCACCTGGTGCTGGTGGGCGGCAACGTCCCGGGCGAGGAGTGGCGCGAACAGGCATTGCACACGACCATCGCCGACCTGGGCCTACAGCAGCGCGTACATCTCGAGGGCTTTCGCTCGGACGTGCCGCTGGCCATGCGCAGCATGGATGTCTTTTGCCTGCCCTCGACACGCCCCGACCCCTTCCCGGGCGTGGTGCTGGAGGCGATGGCGGCGGGGCTACCAGTGGTGGCCACGGCTCACGGCGGACCGCTGGAGCAGGTGCTGGACGGCCAGACCGGCTTCCTGGTATCGCCGGATACGCCCGAGCCGATGAGCGCGGCGCTCGAACGCCTGGTGCGCGATGCCGACCTGCGCCGTGCGCTGGGCGTCGCGGGCCGCGCGCGCATGCTGGCGCTCTACACCACCGAACGCTACGTGCAGGCGGTCGACGAGGTGTACCGGCAACTGCTCGGCTCACGGCATCCCACGTCCGACCGGAAAGCGACGGCAGAATGAGAATCGCGATGCTCGGCACGCGTGGCATTCCGGCATCCTACAGCGGCTTTGAGACCTGCGTTGAGCAGCTGGGGCAGCGTCTGGTGGAACGCGGTCACGAGGTGACTGTGTACTGCCGCTCCCATCACATCACGTACACTGGCGACACCTACAAGGGCATGCGGCTGGTCAAGTTGGGGACCATCGCCAACAAGTACCTCGACACGCTGGTACACTCGTTCGTCTCTTCGCTGCACGCACTGGGGCAGCGCTACGACATCGCGCTCTACTTTATCGCCGGCAACAGCCCCGTCACCTGGATTCCGCGATTGGTGGGCACGCGCACGCTGCTCAACGTCGACGGCCTCGACTGGAAGCGGGACAAGTGGCCCGTGCTGGCAAAACGTTACATCCAGTTCGCCGAGTCTCTGGCCACGCGGTTACCCAACGCCTACCTCACCGACTCGCATGTCGTCCAGGAGTATTACCGCGAGCGGTACGGCAGCAAGCCGCCCTGTATCCCCTATGGTTCCGAGGTCGAGCGCGTGGAGCCGGGTGAGACGCTGGCGCGTTACGGCCTCGAACCGGGCCGCTACATCCTGTTCGTGGGGCGCCTGGTGCCCGAGAACTGCGCCCATCACCTGGTGGACGCCTTTCGGCAGCTCGACACGGACATGAAATGCGTCATCGTTGGCGACGCCGCCTATGCCGACGAATACATCGCCTCGCTGCACGCTCGCCGCGAGGGCGACCCGCGGATCATCTTTACCGGGTACCTCTTTGGCCGGGGCTATCACGAGCTCGGCTCCAGCGCGCGCATCTTTGTGGAGACGTCCGGCGTCGGCGGCACGCATCCCGCCCTGGTAGAGGCCATGGCCTTTGGCGCCTGTGTCGTTGCCCACAACACGCCGGAGAACCTGGAGACGCTGGGCGACGCCGGCTATGCCTACGACGGCAAGGTGGGCGCCGAGAGCCTCCGCGACCTGCTGGCCCGTCTGCTGAGCGATCCTGAAGCCGTGGCCGCCGGCGGCGCGCGTGCGCGTTCCCGCGCCACGAGCGTCTACAACTGGGAGACCGTCACCGACGCCTACGAGTCGCTGTTTCGTCAGTTGACCGCGCGCTAGGCCGCTGCCCCTCATCCAGGTGCCCACGCAATAACACGCGCTGGCGTGCTCTTGCCATGCAGCCCGAGTACGCTACAATGCCGGTGCATTCGCGCAGGCAACCCGTGCTGCAGAGGACGCCCGTTTGGAGGACTCGTGTTCAAGCGCTTCAGCACCAACTTTGCGCTGCTGGCGATGGCCATCGACAGCGCGCTGACACTGCTGGCCCTGTGGCTGGCCAGCGTGCTGCGCCTGCCGTGGCTGCGGGCCGTGTGGCCCGCTAACTGGTTCGTCGAACAATCGCGCTTTCTGCCCATCTGGCTGTGGCCCGCGGTGCTGCTGATCTGGGTGCTGGTGTTCGTCTCAGCATCGGTCTACGACTCGCGCCGTAACTACAGGGCAGTTGACGAATTTCAGCACGTCGTGTTGGCCGCCGCCTTCTCGGGTCTGGCGCTCGCGGGGCTGCTCTACCTCACCGAGCGTGAGCTGTCACGTTGGCTGTTTGTCCTCTTCTTGCTGCTCGACTGGGTGTTGCTGCTGGGCTGGCGCGCCGCCTACCGCCTCGGCTACCGGCTGTTTGGCCCGGCCACCGGCGATATCCGACACGTGCTGGTGGTGGGCGCCGGCGAGGTTGGCCAGCGCATGGCCGCGACCATCATCGAACAGGAGTGGATGGGGCTTACGTTTGAGGGGTATCTGGACGATGACCCGGACAAGAGCGCAACCTTGCCGGTGCTGGGCACACTGGACGATGCCGAGCGCGTGATTCGCGAACACCACATTGACGAGGTGGTGATGGCGTTGCCGGCCCGTGCCTGGGAGCGCATGAACATGCTGGTCGCGTTGCTGCATGCCCTGCCCGTGCACGTCCACGTCATCCCCGATTATTTCGCCATCACCCTCTGGAAGGCGACCGTGGACGATTTCGCCGGCATTCCCATGATCGCCCTGCGGGCGCCGGCGCTCAACGACTATCAGCGGCTCATCAAGCGCGTGTTCGATCTGCTCATCAGCAGCATCGTCTTGATTCTGACGTTGCCGATCATGCTCTGCGTGGCCATCGCCATCAAACTCGACTCGCGCGGTCCCGTGCTCTACAAGCAACAGCGCGTGGGTGAGAACGGCAAGCTCTTCTGGATGCTCAAGTTCCGCTCAATGATCGAGGGGGCCGATCAACTCGACGCGTTGATGGTACACCATGACGAAAACGGCCTGTTCAGCTTTAAGCGTCCTGACGATCCACGCGTCACGCGCGTCGGCCACTTTATCCGGCGCACCAGCCTGGATGAACTGCCCCAGTTCTTGAACGTCCTGGCCGGAGACATGAGCATCGTGGGGCCACGACCCGAGCTGCCCTGGATGGTAGACATGTACGAGCCGTGGCAACGCAAGCGCTTCGCAGTGCCGCAGGGGATCACGGGGTGGTGGCAGGTCAACGGCCGCAGCGACAAAGAGATGTACCTGCACACCGAAGAAGACCTCTACTATGTGCAGAACTATTCACTCTGGCTCGACCTGCTCATCGTGGTGCGCACGGTGTTTGTGGTGCTCAGGGGACGCGGCGCCTACTGAGCGACAGGATCGTCCGGGCGGGAGCCGCCGGTCGCGTCCTCCAGACATTGAGTGGCGCCGAGCCGGTCCAGCGCCGCGCTCAGCCCGACGACCACCCACGGAAACAACCCTCCCTTGCTGCCCCACACGCTCACATCTACCAGCCCATGCACGCACAGGCCGGCGAGCGCCGCCAAACCAGCCACCGCAAACAGACGAGTGGCGCGCTCACCACGCCGGCCGTACGTCCGGTAGGCCCTGGCGAGCAGGAAAAAGGCAAGCCCCAAGCTTGCCAGGTAGGCCACCAGCCCCGGAACTCCCAAGTCGATGCCCACCTGAAGATACAGATTGTGCGCGTGCGATGCGTCGATGCTGCCCAGCCCAGCCATGGGGAAGAGGCTGTTCGTCACCTGACGGAAACAGCCCATGCCCACGCCGGTGAACGGAAAACTGCTGAGGATCCGCAGACCGTTGCGCCACACGATCGTGCGCCACTCGAGGCCAAAGGCGGCAACGCTCAGCGAGCCCCCTGCCAGCACAAAGCCCGCTACACCCAACAGGGCGCAAGGCCCCAGCACCCACAGGCTGCGAGGCCACAGGATCGCCAGCACCAGCAGCCCGGCCGCCGTTCCCAGGTATGCGCCGCGCGATTGCGTCAAAGCAACCAGAACGCAGCCCACCAGCCAGATGAAACCAGCTGTTATATTGAGTATGATGTGCTTGGCGCGACGCGGTGAGTCTGCGGGCCTGAGGGCAGCGGTCAGGCAGAAGGGCAGCAGCACTACCAGCGCACCAGACAG
>DIVQ01000182.1 GCA_002423325.1 Anaerolineales bacterium UBA6128
AGTTCTGGAACACAAAACCGATCTCCTCGCCCCGCAGAGCCGACAGGCGACGATCGCCGTAGGTGCTGACGTCGAGCCCCCGGAACAGATAGCTTCCCTCGCTGGGCAGGTCCAGGCAACCGATGATGTTCATCAGTGTGGTCTTGCCAGAGCCTGAGGCGCCCACGATCGCGACGAAATCACCCGACCGCACCGTGAGGTCGATGCCTCGCAGGGCCGGCACGTCCACCCGCCCCATCTGGTACACCCGCGTGACCCCTTGCATCTCGATCAGCGGCTGTCTCTGTTGGTTATCTTCCATCGTACTTTCTCCCGCTCAACGCCGCGGCTATTGTCCGTGACGCAGGGCCTGCGTCGGCTGCAGCGAGGCCGCGTGCCAGGCCGGGTACACGCCCGAGAGCACGCCCACTACCACCGAGACGCCCAGCGCGATCATCGCCACATTCGGCGTGACCTGAACCAGCCCCCGCAGATCCTCGATCACCTGGCCGATGACCTGCGACCCGAGCACGCCCAGCCCAAAGCCAATCAGGCCGCCCAGCAGCGACAGCAGCACGGCTTCTGTCAGGAACTGCGCCATCACATCGCCCCGCCGCGCCCCCATCGCGCGGCGCAAGCCGATCTCGGGAGTGCGCTCGCTGACGCCCACCAGCATGATGTTCATCAGGCCGATGCTGCCCACCACCAACGAGATGCCCGCGATCAGCGATAGCACGAGCGTGATTGCCGTGAGCACATCGGTCTGCTGATCGATGTAGCCCAGAGTGTCATACACCTGAAAGTCATCGTTCATGCCCAGGCCGATGCCGCGCCGCGCCCTCAGAATCGTGGCGACCTCGGCAACCGCGTACTGCCGTTGCGCCTTATCGCGCGCATCGAGTCGCACCGAGATGCCGTTGAGGGTCCGCTGGCCGCCCTGGGTAAAGCGCAACCAGGTCGTGCGCAGCGGCATGATGAGTGCGCCGGCCGTGCGATCCCAGATCTCGTCGGGGTTGGCGATGACGCCGATGATGGTCACATTCTGAGTCACCCCGTTGGCAGTGATGCGCACCACCTCTCCCACCGGGTCCACGCGTTTGCCGAAAATCGACCTTGCCAGCATCTCGTTGATTACCGCGACCGAGGCCGCGCTATTGTTATCCCAGGCATTAAAGAAGCGTCCGCTGGACAGCGCTTTCTTGTTGACCAGCATAAAACTCGGCGTCGTGCCATAGATCTGCCCGCCTATCTGTGCCTGCTTGCCCTTGTAGACCAGCGAGCCGTAGGTTTCGTAGAAGGCGGTGACGCCGTCGATCGAGGTCGACACGCGCTCGAGCGCCTCCAGGTCCTTGAGGTCGAGCGAAGGTTGCTGGACCGGCCCGGGGTACATGCCGCCGCCCTTGACGTCTCCCACCACCACGGGCATCTCGCGGTAGACGCGGTAGATGGGACCGTAGCTTGGGCTGACCTCAATCAGGCCGCTGTTCCACTGCTCCATCTGCTTTTCGGTATAACGACGCAGGGCGTCGCCCAGCGACACAATCACGATCACGGCCGCCACGCCGATGATGATGCCGAGAATGGTGAGTGCGGCGCGCAGTTTGCTGGTGCGCAGGCTGAGCAGCCCAAACCAGAGGTTAATCGGGCGAAACATCTCTCCTAGCCTCCCCTTCTCATCCGTAGACCCGGTTGGGTATCAGACGGACGCGCACAACCTCGCCGTCCTCGAGCCCCTCTACGACCTCTACGGTGACGCCGTCGCCGACCCCCAATACCACCTCGCGCCGTTCCACCGTGTCACCCACCACCACATTCACATAAGTGGCGTCCACCCAGTAATCGACCGCGGCAGCCGGGATCGTCAAGACGTTCGTGCGTTCGCCCAACGGCACAGTAATGCTGGCGCCCATTCCTTCCATCACGGGCAGTTCCATATCCTTGATCGCGATGGACACGGGGAAGGCCGACATGCCGTTCTCAAACCGCCCGTAGCGCGGGATCTCGCCCAACTGCCCGGTCACCCGGGCATCGGGGCCAAAGGCGTCAAAGGTCATCATCACATCCATGCCCTCAACAACACGGGCAACATCCAACTCGCTCAAGTTGGCGACCACGACATAGGCCGAGGTATCCGCCAGAACGACCATCTCCTGGCCCGTGTAGGCCATACCCTGCGGCACGGCCTTGACGTCGAGCACAGTGCCGTCAAACGGCGCCGTCAACTCGGCATCGGCGAGCGCTGCCTCAGCGTCTGCCACCTGGCCCTCCAGCTTGAGCACCTTGGCCTGCGCTTTGGCCAGCGCCACAGGGTCGACCTCAGCGCCAAGCGCTGCAAGGTCCGCTTCCACCTGCATCAGCCGCACCTCGGCGGCGTCAAGCGCCACGACCAGCTTGCCGCGCGCGACCTCAACGCTGCCAAGCGCAATCTCCCTGTCCAGTTCGGCCAGGTCACGTTCGGCCTGCACGACTTTGTATCGGGCCGCACGCACCGATGACTCATGCGACTGCTTGAAGGCCTTGAGCGCCTGTTCGTTGTTAAGCATCTCGATGCGCAGCAGCCACTCCTTGTCGTGGTCCTGCTCGCTTGGATTCTGGATCAGCGTGTAGACGCCGTGTTCGACCTCGGACACGTTATAGACATACTGCAGGTGCGCCAGTTGCTCCTCATGCTCTTCGCTATTCAGCAGCGCGTTCAGTGCCGCACGCGCCTCCGTGAGCATCGCAGCGGCCTGCTCGCGCTCCTCCTCCGGCGTGCCCCGGCCCGCGTCAAAATCGGCCAGGTCCTGGCGAGCGCGAGAGAGTGCAGCGCGCGCGTTGGTCAGCTCGACCTCCAGCTCGTACTGGCGCATCGGGTCCTGCTCGGTCAGCTTGTCCAGATCAGTCTGGGCCGTGGCCAGCGCAGCGCGCGCCTCCGTCAAGGTGCGTTCGAGCGCCGGCACGTCCAGTCTGACGAGCACCTGGCCTTTGGTGACAGGCATGCCAGGCATTGCCTCCACGTCGGTGATGCGCCCGCCGGCAGTGTAGAACGCCAGCGACTGCGTCCGAATGGCTTGCACCTGGCCCCATAGACTGGCGGCCTCCGTCACATCGCCGCGCGTGACGGCCACATCCTCAGTCGCCATCGGCGGCTCCACGTACCCGCCGCCCGAAAAGCCTTGCATCACGCGCCGGTAGACGAACACGCCACCCACCGCAAGCGCTGCCAACACCACAAGGCAGCCCATGCCGCCTATCCACTTGCCCAGGCGACCCGAACCGCGGTTCTTTCTTCGCTTCGCTTCCATCGCCTCAACCCCTTGCCATCCTCAACGCCGGCCTTCCGGCCGTACAGCCGCTTCGTACGCGCGCCGATCTCTAGCGCTCCGGCATCACATTACCGCCGCCTTCTTCAGGCACTGGCGTCTCCAGGCTCACGGGGATGCGCACCGTCTGCCCGACCTCGACGCCGCTCAACACCTCGACCATGATGCCGTCGTTCATGCCGAGTTCGACAGGCGCCTCGATCCAGGCGCCGTCGTCTGAACGCACATACACAAACGGCTCGCCCATCGGGTCGTACTGCACCGCTACAGTTGGCACCGCGACCACATTGTCGCGCTCGCCCACCAGAACACGTACCGTCGCCGTCATGCCCTGAATCAGGCCCGGCACCGCCTCATCCAGCACGATCTCGGTCAGATAGATAACGAGTCCCATGTCCGCTGACGCGCGCTGATCTATGGACACGACCTCGCCCGTCACCAGCTTGCCCGGTAGCGCATCGAACGACACGCGCACCGTCTGCCCAACCGCCAGCCGCACGATGTCCACCTCGCTGACCCGCGCCTCGATGTGGGTCAGTGCCGGATCAGCCAGATAGGCAACCTGTGTGCTGGCGCTGGCCCAATCGTTGGGCGCCACGTACAGATCCAGAATAGTGCCGTCGATGGGCGCCTTGAGCGTGGCCGCATCGATGCTGGCCTTGTAGCCGTCGACCTTGGCCAGGGCCGCATCGTAGGCGGTCCGGGCAGCTTCGTGCAGCGCGGGGTCTCCACCGGCGCGCAGTTCCGCAAGCTTGTCGGCAGCCTCATCGCGCGAAAGGATCGCACGCTGGTAAGCCAGACGCTCGTCAGCCGTCGGATCGATCGTGCCCGACGCCACATCCTCCAACGCTGCTTGAGCGAGCGCCAGGGCGCGTTCGGCCTCAGCGATCCCCTCCTGCGCAGAGCTGAGCGTTTGCGCTCGCGCACGCCGCGCAGACGTGAGTTCGGCGTTGACCGTACCGAGCGCGGTCTGCGCCTCCGTAGGATCGGCCCCCGGCGCCAGGTCGCGCAGAGTGCGCTCAAAAAAGGCTTTCTGGTACTCCAGCCGCCTGATCTCTTGCTGATTCGCTTCCAGGTAGCGCGCCGCGTAAGCGTCTCTGGCCGACTGCAGCGCGTACTCTGCATCTGCGACGGCCTGCTCGAGCGCCTCGGTGCCAGCCTCGCTCGCAACATCCAGCGCCAGTTTGGCCGAGATCACCTGCTGCTCGGCCGCGGCCAGCGTTGCCTCTGCCCTGGCGATCTCGACCTCAGAGACGGCCCCGGTCGCAGCGTCGAGCTCAGCCTGCGCCACCACCAGATCGGCCTCCGCCTCGTGAAGCGCGCGCTCCGTGGCCGCCGTGTCGAGACGCACCAGCGGATCTCCTGCGCTTACAGGTTGGCCCTTGGAGACATAGACCTCAAGGACGCGACCGTCGACAATATCAAACGAGAGCTCCAGTCCCTCGACCGGCGTCACCTGTCCAAAGATAGACACGCTGTCGCTCATGCTGACGCGCTCTACGGTGACCGTCGTCATCATCCAATCGGGCAGCGGCGTGGGAGGAAAGATGGTCTGGCCACAGGCTGCCAACACCACGGCAACCAGCAGAACCGTCAAGGGCCGCATGATCCGTGTCGCTCTCATAGTACCCGCTCCTCAGCAGAATCCATGGACTGCAAACCGCCGCAATTCAGCGCAGCCGCTTCAGCCTCTGACTATAGCACGGTAACCGGTCTGCATCAAGCATCCCGACGGCGGCACACGCCATCCTTCCAGACGCCGAACGGCCCGACGTGGTTCCACCCCAGAAGATCATTTGACAGGGCTCTGCATCACACCTAGAATCCCAGGTGCGCGCCCATAGCTCAATGGATAGAGTGCCGGACTTCGAATCCGTAGGTTGAGCGTTCGACCCGCTCTGGGCGCACAGCACGAGGCCCCCGACCGTACTTTCGGCCGGGGGCCTTTTGTGTGCGCTGGTGCGCTAACGACGTGCGGTTAATCAGTATCCGCACTCACTATTCGGCGCCCTTGTAGCCCAGCTTTTTCCATAGCCCCCGCGCCTCCGCGAGACGCTCGGGGATGGCCTCGCGCGGCTTGCCCCGCGACGAGATCGGCGGTGCCTGCGGATCATCGAGGTCCATCGGGCGCCAATGGTCGTCCTCGCAGGCTCGACGTGCCGCTTCGTCGCACAAGTCGGGCACGGCGAACGCACTGCCGTTATCGAGCGCACTCTTCCATGCCAGGATGCCCACCACCGACATCGCCACGCCGCGGTAGACGTTCAGATACGGCTGCTCGTTGGTGCGGATGGCCTCGGCGAAATAGTGGTTCGTAAAACAGTCGCCCCCGCCATGGCCGGCTTTCGCAGCCTCACGGGCCCAGGCGGGAAACTGCGGATAGTAGGCCTTCTCGGGCACCTGTCCGCGCTTGAGTTCCCACTCCTCATGCACAATGCGCACGCTTCCAGGGCCCCAGTAGCCCGGCCCGCGTCCGGTTTCCATCAGCCCCCACTCGCCGTGCAGCCGGTAAAAGATGCTGTGCCCGGGCAGCCCTGTCTGCAGCAGCTTGAAAAGCGCGCCGTTGTCCATCCTGACCATGATCGCGCCGGCCACATCGAGCTGCTTCCAGAGGCGCTTGCGCTCGCTGTCCTCGGGCAGCGGCACGGCAAAGCCGTTCACGCTCGCGGGCATCGTATCGGTGATGCTCATCAACGGCGCAAGGGCGTGCGTGCAATAGTAGGTGGCCGGCAGATTGTTGCGCCAGTGCCTGATCCCCGGCGAAATGTTCTGCGAGTCGACGAAGGACATCGGATGGTTGTACTCGCCCTCCGCATACAGCACCCGACCGATCTCGCCCGCCTTGTACAGCCGCGCCATCTCCAGGCTGAACGCAGTGAAGGGATAGTTCTCCGCAAACATGTAGATCTTGCCCGTCTTTTCGACGGCGCGGCACAGAGCCACGCCCTCGGCCAGCGTACTGCAGGCCGCAGTCTCGCTCATCACGTGCTTGCCGGCCTCGAGGGCCTTGATCGCGTATGGCGCGTGCTCGTGAAAGTAGTTGGCCAGCACGACCGCGTCCATATCGTGCTCCAGAAAGCGGTCATAGTCAACGTAGGTGGCGATGCCATAGCGCTTGCCCACCTCGTCCAGGCGCTCCCGCCACACGTCGCAGATCGCCACCAGTTCCATGCCGGCCTGCGCGGCCTGGTTCATAAAGCTCTGCCCACGACCCACGCCGATCACACCCACACGGATCGGCCTGGCTCGCTTTGCTGACTTGCCCGGCATATGCCTTCCTCCTCTGCGCGGCCTACTCGCTGACCCGCTCCCTGCACTTTTCATAGAACCAGATCGCCCCGCTGCGTGGCTCAAGCGCGATGGTAAAGCCCGTCGCAACCAGTTCTGCGCCGGCCACCTCGCGTGACTCACCCGTCTCGGGGTTATCGAACTGGTACACGGCAGCACCGTCGATCCCCGCCGGATGCAGGGTCAGTGTGGCGGCCTCGGCCGCGGGCATACGAATGGCCTGCAACAGCCCGTTGCCCGCTTCAGGCGCGTCAAACTGCCACGCGACCCACTCGTGCGTGCTCTTGTGATAGGGCGAATGCTCGTAATAGTCGCCATTCAGCACGAGGCAGGCCGCGCGACGCCACAGTGCGATCATCTCGACGGCCAGTGCAAAGTCATAGTCCGCGCGGCGTCCGTCGAGCGAGGCAAACAGCATCGCCGCCACTCCGCAGTGGAACGAATAGCTGTCGACAGCGTGGTCGAAGCGCGCTACCCCCGCGAGGTCCCACGAAAGCGAGAACTCTTTGAAATACGGGATCCATTCGAACAGGGTGCGGTGGAAAGCCAGCTTGACCGGATGGTCGCCATATCCATAATCGGTATAGTGCAACGGTACCGAGCGACGCATCGTCTCCAGATCGTTGCGGCGCCCTCCGCTGGAGCACGAGTCGATCCACAGGCCCGGGTTCCGCGCCAGCAGATCGTCCCAGAATCGCAGATAGCCCTGCACGTGCAGGTTCTCATTCAGACCCTGGCGGTCCTCAGCCTCGTTGCTACGCCAGAACCCCAGCGGCTCAAAGTTATGATCCTGCCGGTAGACCCCGATGCCATTTCCCGCAACCAGGGCGCAAACGTGATCGGTGAGCCACTGGCGACAAGCCGGGTTGCCCAGGAACAGCAGCGCGTTGTCGTCGCCCTTTTTGCGCAGCAACCACTCGGGCCTCTCACGGTCGAGCCGCGTATCCGGCCGGACCCTTTCGGGCTCGAACCACAACAGCAACTCTGCGCCATATCCAGCAGCATGGTCGGACACCGGTTTGAGCCCGTTGGGGAAGCGCTCCGGGTCCGGCTCCCAGGAGCCCGTACGCCACCATCTGCGCTCACCCTGCTCGTCTCGGCAGGGGTACCAGCCGGCATCGATCCACCACACATCGGGTCGAAGGCCGCGCTCGACAAATCGGTCGATGAAGCGGACCTGGTTCTCCTCCGTGGCTGCGGTGAACTCTTCGCCCTCATCGGTGGACGCCAGAGCCAGCTTGGGGGTCAACGGCTGGCCGTTCGGGCGCGGCAGCACATGCGCCAGGTACCAACGGCGCCACATGTTGATGCCCCGGGTGCTATCTCCCGTCCAGAACAGCAGCGTCATACGGGGTGTACGGATGCACACGCCCGGTTCAAGCCGCAGGTGAGTCGCCTCCTGTCCGGCAGTGACATGCACGCCCTCCGCCCGCCCTTCAAAGCGTGCCGCCCACTGAGCCGGCCAGCCGATCGCCAGCGTCGCACCCGCGCCCTGAAACGCAATGCGGTAGTAGGGGAACGCTCCGTCGCACGCCCGGCCGCCGTTGGGGGCAAAACGCAACGCGTCCCCCGGCAGCAGAGGCGTCTCTGTCGGCGTATAGCCATCGACGCTGTAATAGTCGCCGTTGCAGTGCCACAGAACCGGCGCGACGCCGGAGATCGTAGCGTCCATCGCCTGAATATCGCTCACGATCGGCGTCGTGACGCTGCCATCGTTCGACAGCCAGGCTACCCACTCCAGAGCCGGATAGTCCTGGTATTCCGTCAGCTCGACGCGCAACTTGAGTCCTGAGCCGGGATCGGTGCCCACATACACGCTCTCCATAATGTTGGCATCGATCCGACGCCGGGTCACGATCGGGTTCCAGTCGGCCGGAACGCCGCGAATCGTGCGTCCATCCAGCACGAACGAGATCGGCAGATCCGCGGCTGCAGCAAAGTGTCGATCGCGCCACGCGCGCGCGGCCTGCAGATCTGTAAAGCAGGTCTTGGCTGAAGTAACGGTTGCTGACACATGTCTCCCTTCTGCTATGAGCAGCCATCTTCAGGCGTCAGAAGCGCCGGTGCTCACGAGCCGGCTCACTTGGTGCGACTGAGTCCGCTACCGGACCGCAGCATACTAGCGCATCCGGTGCACGTTGGCAACCTGTCTCCTCTCCCGTTTCCTTGTGCCCCGCGCTCTATGTGCGTAGAATGACGGCCGCGTAACTCTGCCCTGCTCTATTCAGGATCTACACGACAAAGGCTTTGAGGTGACACATGCCCCCAATCTCACTGAACGAGGACAACAGCCACTACTTTGCCACGCGCGCCGACCAGGCGC
>DIVQ01000195.1 GCA_002423325.1 Anaerolineales bacterium UBA6128
ATGTGGGCACCGACTCGTCGCGGTAGATGATGCCCAGCGGCACCCGATCACTGCCCGGGTACTCCCACGCTTTGCGCATGGCGGCCTCGCGGTCGCTGGGATCGTGACCGCTGTCTTCGACCTTGTAGACGCGCTCGCGCCAGTAGTCATAGTCCATGTCCTTGTTATAGCTGACGCAGGGCTGCAGCACGTCGATGAGCGCATAGCCGCGATGGCTGAGCGCCGCGACGATCAGGTCGGCCAGGTAGGCCACCTCGACGGCAAAGCCGCGCGCCACAAAGGTGGCGCCCTGCGAAAGGGCGAGCGCCAGCGGGCTCATCGCGCGGTCGATCGCGCCCTCGGGCGACGTGGACGTCACAAATCCCAGCTTGCTGGTGGGCGAGTACTGGCCCTTGGTGAGGCCGTAGACGTGATTGTTCTGCACGATATCGACCAGGCCGATGTTGCGGCGCGCGGCGTGCAGCATGTGGTTGCCGCCCATGCCGTAAGCGTCGCCGTCGCCGTGCACACACACCAGCTTGAGCCCGTGGTTGGCCAGGCGAACGCCGGTGGCAAGCGCCAGGGTGCGACCATGCAGGCCCTGCAATCCGTTGACGTGCATATAGTCGGGGATCTTGCTGCCGCAGCCGATGCCGGTGACCACGATCACCTCGTGCGGTTGCAGGCCGGCGTTGGGCAGGGCGCGCTTGAGCGCGTTCCAGATGCCATAGTCGCCGCAGCCCGGGCACCAGGTGGGTCGGATGTCGTTGGAAAAGTCTTTTGCCGTCGCCATCTTACTTGCCCTCCAGGTGCCCCAGAATATAGTCGGGGGTGAATCCGCGCCCATCGAACCTCAGGATGCGCTCGTGGCACTGGATGCCCGTGTGGGCGTGCAGCAAAAAGGCGAACTGCGCCGTGACGTTGCCCTCAACATCGATGATGTGTTTGGCGTTGGCCAGGGCCTTATGCGCCGCCTCAGGATCGAAGGGCCACAGGTCGACAAAGGTGACCATGTTGGCGGATTCTCCCCGGGCGTTGAGGATGTCGACGGTCTCGCGCACCGGGCCGTGGCTCGATCCCCACGTGACAAAGGTGCGCTCGGCGTTCTCGAGGCCGTAGCGCTCGGGCGCGCGCATCTCGGCGAGCGCGGCGTCCTGCTTGCGCATGATCCTGGACAGCTTGGCCTCGGTGACATCGGCGTGTTCGTCGATGTGGCCGTCCTCGCGGTGCATGTCGCTGGTGGCAAAGTAGACCGCGTTGGGGTGGCCGGGCAGGCCGCGGGGCGCGATGCCGTCGGGCACGTTGGCGTACCGCATATAGTCAGGCAGTAGATCGAGTTCGGCGTCGCTCAGCAGCTTGCCGCGCTCGATGCGCACCTGCGCCGGGTCAAAGGCGCTGGCGTCTACGCTCTGGTAGCTGGCGGCGTTCTGGTGGTCGCTCAGCACGATCACCAGGCACTGGTACTTGTCCGCGAGGTTAAAGGCGCGGAAGCCGGCCTGAAAGTGCTCCTCGGGCGTGTGCGGCGCAATGATGATGCGCGGCAGCTCGCCGTGCGACGAAAAGTGCGCCAGCAGCAGGTCGCCCTGGGCCTGACGCGTGGCCAGGCCGGTGGCGGGGCCAGGGCGTTGCACCAGATAGATCACGACAGGTTCCTCGAGCAGGCCAGCGAGCGACATGGCCTCGGTCATCAGGTCATAGCCGCCGCCAGACGTGGGTGCCATGGCGCGCACGCCCATGTGGGCCGCGCCCACGATCATGTTGGCGGCCGCAACCTCACTCTCGGCGTGCTTGACAACAAGGCCCCAGTCCTTGGCGTGGCGTGCCAGGTACTCCATCGTCGACGACGCGGGAGTCATGGGATAGCCAGCCACGAACTTGCAGCCGCCCATCAACGCGCCCATCGCAAAGGCCTCGTTTCCATTGATCGACAGCCGTCGGGCGTCGGGTCCGGGCTGCAATCGCCAGCCAAAGTCCTCCGGCAGATGCTCGCTGGCGTAGGCATAGGCGTCCTCGGCGGCCAGCCGGTTCGCCTCGACGACCTCGGGCCCCTTGCGACGAAAGTTATCACCGATGACGCCGTGGATCGGGTCCAGTGGGAGGCCGGTAAGGCCTGCGACTACAGCCAGCGCGGCGGTGTTGACCATCAGCGGGTTGCCGCGCTCCTTGGCGATGCGCGCCAGGGGCACGCGGATCAGGCGCACGTCGCGCCCCGCGAGGACCGACTCGTTGAACTTGAGGTCGTCGTCGGCGATGATTGCGCCGCCGGGAACGAGCTTGTCGGCGTGGAGAACGATGGTCTCGGCGTTGAGCGCCAGCAGAATGTCGATGCTGTCGCGCACTGCCAACACGGGCTGCTGACCCACGCGGATGGTGTAAAAGTTGTGCCCGCCGCGGATGCGCGAGTGATAGTCGGGCACGGCCAGCACCCAGAGGCCGGCGCGGGTCAGCGCCTGGGCAAAGCCGGCGCCGCTGGATTCTACGCCCTGCCCAGCTTCGCCGCCGATTCTCAGGGACAAATCATTGAGGGGCATGCAAGCCTCCTGTCGGGTGACGCGAGAAAAGACTCTCGGCATCGAATGCAAGCGTCAAGCAACGTCGTTCCGGTGTGAAACGCGGTCCAATACCGGACTGCGTTTCACACCGGCAGGTTCGAACGCTGCTCGGTTACTTGAGCAGCAACAGCGCGCCGGGCCGCTTGAGGCGCAGCGCCAGCGTCTCAAAGACCTTGAACTCGTGGTCGAGGCCGACGTTGCCGGTATGGCCGGTGGCGACGTCCTGGCCGACAACCATGTCGACGTTCCAGGGCGCGGCTGCGACGATGAGCACCTGGCCATCGGCCATGTCGGCCCACTGGAAGATGCCGCCGCCAGCCAGCTTTTCGACCATGTCCAGCTCACGACGGCCCATGGACATGATACCAGCGAGGGCAGCATACTGGGCTGGGCTCATCACCAGGACGTAGGGCGCCTCAAAGCCGGACGCGCGCAGCTTGCCGATGGCGGCCGACACGGCCTGGAAGGGCCCGCCGAGCGCGGTCCAGTCGCCCAGCGGCGCGGTCTGCTTGGCAGCCTTGAGCAGACCGCCCAGCAGCAATTGGTCCTCGGCCTTGGCCAGGGCGATGCTCGCCTGAGCGATCGAGCCCAGGTCCAGGCCGAACGGCGTCTGCTCGGCCATGGCGAGGTGTCGCGCCCTCAGCAGGAACGACTGGCTCAGCTCGACCAGGGGCAGGTACTCGGGCTTGTCCTGCAGGGCAAACGGCTCTTTGCCGACGGGGCCAAACTTGGGCGCGAGGTCCACACCCCAGCCCAGCGGCCCGACCAGCGAGATAAAGCGCCGTCCAACCAGCGTGTGTTTGATGACCTCAACCACCTCTTTGTCGATCTTGTCCCACATCTCTGCGCCAAAGGGCGCTCCGTCGCGCATCAAGTAATCGGTCATCGTGTCCTCCTTATCGTGCGATGCTCACAGCGGGCCGGAATGCGGTTGTACACTGTATGATGGACGCCCATAGGGGGCTTAGCTACCACGCTCTGTTGTAGCCCAGGGCCTTGTGCCCGTCAGACGTTCTCAAGGGGCCAGGCTACATCGAATTCGGTTAATGCCCACAAGGGGCCGATTGCTAGTGCTTGTCGATCAGACTGCCGATCGACGGGATGGTCGGCGGAGCGGGCTTGGGCTCCTCCAGTCGCTCGGGTTGCGGCTCGGCTGCGGCCTCGGCACGCTCGGCGGCCTCTTCCTCTTCCTCGTGCTCCTCAAGCAGATCGGCAAAGACCGCCTCGTGGTAGATCTCGTGGTCGCGAATGCGGGCTACCAGACTGCGCGTGTCCTCGTCAGCCAGCTCGTTGACCTGTGAGGTATAGTCGTTTGTGACTTTGCGCTCGACGGCGATGTCGGCCTTGAGGGCCTCCTCGGGGTCGCGAGTCAGCACCAGGTCGGTGTGCTCCATCTCGGGCACGCCGCCCTTTTCGGCCAACTCTTCCGAGAGCCAACCCATATGCTGCATCTCGTTGATGGCAACGTTCTGCAGCTCTTCGGCCATCTCTTTGCCCTCGGCCACGAACGAGTGGTACAGGTACTGCAGGATCACCGTGTATTCGTGGCGGATGCCCTGGTTGAGGATGGCGGCGACGCGCGGAGGCGGCTGCTTGGGCATGGCCGGCTCCGCGGCCGGTTCGGCGGCGTACTCGGTCTCTGCGAGGTGGGTAAGCCCCTCGAATTCGTCATGGTGCGCCAATTCGTCGTTCAGGATGCGGGCGAGCAGGCGCTGGATCTTGGGGTCGGGAATGGCCGCGACGTGCGCGCGGTACTGCGCGATGGCGCCGTCTTCCAGGCCGACGTTCTTGCGCATCTGCTCAGCGGGCGTGCCGGCCGTCAGGTCGGGCGGGGTGCGCTCCATCGACGGGTCGCCGCCCAGTTCGGCAATGGCGTCCGCGAGCCAGTCGAGGTGGCGCATCTCGTCACGGGCAACACCCTCGATGGCGCAGCGCAGCTCGCCCTCGGGCATGGCGTAAGCGTGACCAAGGTACTGGATGATGGCCTGGTGTTCGTCGCGCATGTCCTGTTGCAGCAGCTTGACGATTTCCTCTTTGGTCATTGTCACCTCCCAGTGATGGTATGCCTGGCACGATACGGTTCAGCGCCTCGCCACAGCGGGCGCGCTAGGCGAGCAGGCTGGCCAGGTCGAACTCGGGATCGAGCAATCGGTCGACGTGGGCCGACAGGTCGATGCCGCGCGCCATCAGTTGGTCAAGCGTGCGCACGTCCTGGCGTTCTCCGAGCACGATAGCGCCCACCAGTTTGCCATCGCGCAATACGAGCTTTTTGTAGGTGCCGGCGTCGGCATCGGCCAGGCGCAGTTGCTGGGCCTCCGGATCCTCCGGATTGACATCGCCGCTCGACGACAGGTCGATGCCGCTCACCTTGAGCGTAGTGCTGGGCACAATGTCTGTGTAGATGGCGTCGGTGTCGCCGGTAATCTGCGCGGCGGCGATGCGGGCCTGCGCCGTGGCAGCGGGGATGATGCCCCACACGCGGCCAGCGAACTCGGCGCAGTCGCCGATGGCATAGACATCCTCGGCGCTGGTGAGCAGCCGCTCGTTGACCACGATGCCGCGATCGCACGTCAGCCCGGCCTGCTGCGCGAGCGCGATGTTGGCGCGCACGCCGGCGGAGATGAGCACCAGGTCGGCGTCGAGCACGGGGCCGCCCTTGAGTCGCACGCGTTCGACCTGTCCGTCGCCCTCGATCGCGGCGGCAACGTCACCGGTGATAAAGGCGAGCCCGCGTTGCTCGAGCAGCGATTGCAGCACAGCGGCGCCTTCGGCGTCCAGTTGGCGGGGCAACAGATGCGGCATCATCTCGACAATGGTGATGGCGATGCCGGTTGTGAGCAGCGCGGCGCAGGAATCGAGGCCCAGCAGGCCGCCGCCGAGGGCTACAGCATCGCCGCCCTCAGAGGCTTTGTCGCGCAGGGCCAGCGCATCGGCCAGGGTGCGCAGGGTGTAGACGTGCGCCAAATCGACGCCGGGCGTGGGGGGCACCCAGGCATGGGCGCCGGTCGCCAACACCAGGCTGTCGTACGAAACCTTGCCGCCGTCGTCCAGCACAATCTCGTGATCGGATGGGCGGATCTCGGCGACGTGCTGCCCCAGGTGGTTGACGATGCCGCGCTTTGCGTACCAGTCGGGGGCAAACGCGGGCATCTTGTCGGCGGGCACAGTGCCGGCCAACAGGCTGATGAGCTTGGGGCGTGGATAGTAGGCGTAGGGCTCGCTGGAGTAGAGCGCGATGTCGGTCTCAGGGGCCGCGTCGGCCACCATCCGCGCAAGCGATACGCCAGCGATCCCGTTGCCGATGATGACCAGCTTCATCGCCGGACCTCGCAACAAGGTCACCACCAATACACAAAGGCACCGAGAAGGCGTACTACGGATCTCTTTGTGTCTTGGTGCCCTGGTGGTGAATATGACAGAACGCCAGACCTAGATCTTTTCGAACATGTCCTTGCCGACGCCGCAATCGGGGCATACCCAGTCGTCGGGCACGTCTTCAAAAGCGGTGCCGGGTTCGACGCCGTTATCGGGATCGCCGATCTCGGGATCATAGATGTAACCGCAAGCGGTGCATTCCCACTTGTCCATTGGTTCAGTTCTCCTTAAGGATGAGGTCTTCGTAGAGCGTTTCCACGCGGCGCTTGTGGATGAGCTCTTCGGCCGCGAGCCACGCAAAGAGCTTGATCGTTTCTTCGTCATTGACCACCTCTGCCATCGCGGCATAAAGGTCGTGGCTGGCCTTTTCGCGCTTGCCAGAGACGATGAGCACGTCCTGCAGCGAGGAATCGGCAGCCAGCGGTTCCTCGGTCAAATAGTCGGTAATCTTGTAATCGGTAACCTTTTTCTTTTGCTCCTTGGTGAGCACCTTGAACACGCGACCATGCAGCAGCCCTTCAAGCTTGGCCCTGTGACCCTTCTCCTGCAGCGCCAGATCGTTCAACAGGTCCTTGACGACCTGATTGTCTACCGTGGCGGCGGTGGTGTCGTACAGCGTGAAGGCATCGATCTCACGCTGAATGGCGGTCTTGAGAATATCCTGGATGGGGTTCTTGGTTGTGCTCATGCCGATCATTGCTCCTCTTGATGGTTGCGGAAAACCTGATGTTATTGTAGGTGAAACCAGACAAAGGGTCAAGCGACTATAGTCGTATTGGACGCGAACCTCCCAGGGTTCAGACGGGCGCGCCCTTGTCGGAGCGCGTTCGCCTCAACCCTGGGAGGGTGAGTGGGCCTGTAAGCCGAATTCTGTGAGTGAATCAGCGCCGCCACGGCGGCGCTGATTCACACTACGGTCATCTCTCTGGGGCGCCGATTGCTCGGCGTCTCGTGCGGCCTACCTGAGAGCCACTGGGCGAGCAACCCAGGATGGGCGTCGCTTGCGCGGCGACCATCGCCCTCTGCTTGGCCTTGCTCCGGGTGGGGTTTGCCTAGCCGGACCGGTCGCCCGAACTGCTGGTGGTCTCTTGCGCCGCCTTTTCACCCTGACCTGCGACAAGCGCAGGCGGTTGTTTTCTGTGGCACTTTCCGTCGGGTCGCCCCGCCTGGACGTTATCCAGCACCCTGCTCTGTGGAGTTCGGACTTTCCTCAAGGCGAGTACTCTCGCCCCGCGACCGCTCGACCCACTCACGCTCCAATGATACCACGGAAGGGGCGGAGCGTCCAGTGAGGGGCCTGAGCGGATGAGCGGCAGCGAGACGCGGCAAGGCGGTTTGACACCCCCTCCCCCGCCGCCTAAGATCATCCCAGACAGACGTGCGTGAGGGGTTGGCGATGGCGTGGCGGCAGATTGAGGCGGCGGAACGGCTCCTGCAGCGCGAGCACGGCGCGCTGGTGCGCGACTGGGGCGGCGCAGTGCCGGTGGTGCTGGCCTGGCCCAACACCTACCGGGCGGGCATGTCCAGCCTGGCCATGCATGGCCTGTACCGTTGGTTCAATGCGCTGCCAGGCGTCGTCTGCGAGCGCGCCTTTGCTTCGTACGAGCGCCACATCACGTACGCCGAGCCGCCCATCACGCTCGAATCGCAGCGCCCGCTGCGCGAGGCGGCCATCCTGGCCTTTTCCGTCTCCTACGAGCTCGACTATTTCCACCTGATCGCGATGTTGCGCGCCGCGGACGTGCCGGTGCTGGCCGCCGAGCGCGGCGAGGGCGACCCGTTGGTGCTGCTGGGCGGACCGGCGGTCTCGGCGAACCCGGCGCCGCTGGCGGCGGTGGCCGACGCGGTGGTGATCGGCGAGGCCGAGGGGCTGCTGGGCGACCTGGTGGAGGCGGCGCGTGCGGGCTGGCAGTCCTCGCGCGCGAGCGTGCTGCAGGCCTGGGCGCGGCTGCCGGGCGTGTACGTGCCGGCGGCCTGGGACGGCGCACCCGTGGCGCGGCGCTGGGTGCGCAACTTGGACGACTGGCCGCTGGCGACGACGATCATCGCGCCCGACAGCGAGTTCGGCGACATGCACCTGATCGAGATCTNNCCCCGCCGCGCGAACACAGTCTGGCGAGCGTGCTGGCACAGGCGCGCGAGGGGCTCGACCGTCGACGCGCGTTGGGGTTGCCGCTCAAACTGGGGCTGGTGTCGGCGGCCGTCTCGGACTATCGCGCGATTGACGAACTGGTGGCGCGTATCGGTGAGATGGGATCGCCAAGCAGCCCGGTGGCGCTGTCGGTCTCGTCGCTGCGCATCGCGCCGCTCTCTGTGCCGCTGGTGCGCGCCCTGCGCGCTGGCGGGTCGCGCACCATCACGTTGGCGCCCGAGGCCGGCTCGGAGCGGCTGCGCCGCGCGATCAACAAGTGCGTGACGCACGACGAGATCCTGGCGGCCACGGCCCTGGCCGCGGAAGAGCGCTTTGAGACGCTCAAGCTCTACTTTATGCTGGGGCTGCCGGGCGAGCAGGAGAGCGACGTCGACGAACTGCTGACGCTGGCGCGCGAGGTCAAGGCGGCCTTTCCGCGCCACGTGGTGGTAA
>DIVQ01000029.1 GCA_002423325.1 Anaerolineales bacterium UBA6128
CAACATGGCCATTTCGCCGCGCTCGCCCGGCTCCAGCATCAAGCCGATCACCTATGCCACGGCCTTTGCGCAGGGCTATACGCCCGCCACAAGGCTGATGGATGTGCGCACGGCGTTCGATCCCGGTTACGGCCTCAATCCCTACGTGCCCGAGAACTATGCCCGCACCTACCGCGGCCCGATCACGGTCCGCCGGGCCCTGGCGGGCTCGCTCAACATCCCCGCGGTCGAGATGCTGATGAAAGTGGGCTACGACCAGATGGCCGCCACGGCGCACGCCATGGGCATCAATACCATGGGCGATGACCCGGTCAAATACCCGGACATCACGCTGGGGGGCGAGGAAGTCACTGTTCTGGACATGGCCTTTGCCTTTAACGTGTTCGCCAACGGGGGCACCCAGGTGGGCACGCAGCGCGACCCAGCACTGGTCAAGGAGGGCTACGCCGAGCTGGAACCCGTCTGCGTACGCGAGATCAAGGACTCTAGCGGCAACACGCTCTACGCGTTCGACGCCCCAAAGCGTCGGGGCGTCCTGAGCCCTCAGGTCGCCTTTCTGATTAACAGCATTCTGTCCGACAGCCAGACGCGCCGCCAGTTCTTTTCGTTCTATGCCAACATGGATCTGCCCGACCGCCCGGCGGCCGCCAAGACCGGCACAAACAACGACTTTGTGGACGCCTGGACGGTGGGCTACACCCCGCAGTACACCACCGCCGTTTGGGTGGGCAACGCCGACACCAAGCCGATGCATTCCGGCGTCGAAACAAGCGCCGATGGCTCGACGACGGCAGCGCCCATCTGGAAACCGATCATGGAGTATCTGCATCAGGGCAAGCCGGTCGAGGCCTTTGAGCGCCCGGCGGGCATTGTCACGGCCATCGTGGACGGCGAGTCGGGCAAGCTGCCCACCAGCGCCTCGCCCAGCCGCATCCAGGAGGTCTTTATCGAGGGCACCGTGCCCACCGAGACCGACGACATGCACAAGGCCTACAACATCTGCAAGGTGACGGGCAAGCTGGCCACCGAGTTCTGCCCCGCAGATCAGGTCGAGTCACAGGTCTTTACCACCTATCCGGCTGTCGCGCTGGACTGGGTGCGCGAGACGAACATTCCGCAGCGGCCCGACGAGATCTGTGACCTGCATGGTCCCCACCTCGCCGGCGCCGAGGTGGCCATCACCCAACCCAAGTTGCTGTCCGCTGTGAGCGGCGTCTACAGCATCGTGGGCAACGCCCGCCCCGGCGGCTTTGGTCGCTACTGGGTCGAGTTTGGCGCAGGCATGTCGCCCAGCGAATGGCAGATGATCGGCCCCGAGCATGGCAACCCCGTCGATAACGGCGTGCTGGAGACCTGGGTCACCAGCGGCCTGGACGGACTCTACACACTGCGTCTGTCGGTCGTGGGGGGCGGCGGACTCCAGCAGACCACCGTGCCTGTGGTGGTCGACAACCAACCCCCAGAGGTGACGGTGCTGCCCTTTGACTATACCTTGGACGCCAACGACCCTGACAAGAGCAACCCGGACACGCCGGAAAAGAACTATTTCCGCATCGGCATGGACGAGTGGGCCAACATTCAGGTCGACGCGGTGGACAACGTCGCGATGGACCGCGTCGAGTTTTTCCTCGACGGCGAATCGCAGGGCTTCAAGACCGTGGCGCCCTACAGCATGCGCTGGACCCTGGCCTGGTCGTCCATCACGCAGATGGTGCCATACGTCGACTGGTCGATGGCGCCGACGATCCTGCCGCTCGACGGCGGCACACTCAGCATTGAGATCACGCGCGAGGGAGAGGCCCAGATCTACACAGAGACCTTTACCCCGCCGATCGAGATCACAACCACGCAGACGATCACCCAGATCATCCGCTATGCCGATGGCCGCACACACTATATCCCGGCAAAGGGGACGGGCATCCAACTTGTCCAAGGCGAGCAGGTCGAACCGGGCGATCGGAGCGCCGAGCTGCACAGCGTCTATGTCATCGCGTACGACAAGGCGGGGAACGAGACCAAGAGCGATCCGATCCGCTTTGTGGTGCGTCCGATGCGGCCCAAAGTGGGCGAGCAGGAGTAGGTCAGCAGCCCAGCAGGTCCAGTTGGGCGTCGGAAAAGCCAAAGTGGTGGGCGATCTCGTGGATGATGGTGCGGCGTATCAGCGCGACGACTGTGTCTGACGCAAGCGCGCCCTCACCATCACGCGCGCGTTGCTCCAGAGGGTGCTGAAACAGGGTGATGCGGTCGGGCGGTACCAGTTGGTATCCCCGGCCGCGTTGTATCAGCGGCACGCCCTCGTACAGGCCCAGCAGGTCGCTGCCGGCCTCCAGATCCGTGGCGCGGCGCTGCTCGGGGCTGGCTACCGGCTCCACCACGATCGCCACGTTATCGAGGTGGGCGCGCACCCACTCGGGCAACTCGTCGATCGCCTGAGCGACCAGCGCCTCGAAAGCCTCAGGAGCCAAGCGCATGCCCCACTCCTTCAGTCGTCCGACTCTTCGTCCAACGCGCCGCCCGCCTCGCCCGAGGCCAGCAGCGTGGTCTCGTGCGTATAGCTGACCATGCCGGGGCGCCCTCCCTTGATCGCGCGTACATAGCGGCGCTCGGTGCAGTCCACTGGAACCTGCGCTTCCCCGCGCAACGCCGAGTAACGTGCGGCCAGGCCCGCAGCCTGTGCCAGCGTGGCCTCGTCCACCACGGCCCCGGCGCTCTTGATCAGCACGTGCGCGCCCGGCACCCCGTGCGCGTGTAACCAGAGGTCATCGGGCGCAGCGCGGCGAAAGGTGACCTCTTCGTTCTCGCGGCTGTTGCGCCCCACCAGAATCAGCGTGCCGTCGTGGGCGAGCGCGCGCCTGGGCTGACCCGCCCTGGGCGTAGCGCGACGCTTAGCCGGCGCCGGCAGGTAGCCCGCCTCGGTGAGCGCAGCCTCCGCCTGATCCAGCGCATTGCGGTCCTCGGCCAGGCTCACGTCGGTGCGCAACTGCGCCAGGTAGGCCAGTTCGCGTTCGCCTTGCGCGATCAACGCCGGCACCTGCTCGGCCGCCGCCTTGGCCTTGCGGTACTCCTGGAACAGAACCTGCGCGTTCTCAGCCGGTGACAGCGCCGGGTCCAGTGCGATCCGCCGCTTGTCGGGCGGCAAAACGGACGCGTCCACGCCCACCTCAGCCGGATCCACCTGCAGCTCGCGCTGACCACGGGTGATGCGCCAGGCCAGCGCCAGGATAGCGTTGCCCTGCGCCGCCAACGACTCGATCGCGCCTTCAGGCGGCAGCGCGCGCCGCAACGCGGCCAGACGCGTCTGCTGACGGGCGACCTCGGCGTCGATCAGCGCATGCAATCGCTGGCGCACCGGCAGATACGCATCGTAGACGCGCCGGGCGCTCGCCACGACGGCGATGGCCTCACTGATGCTCGAGACGGCCTCCACATCCGCCCGGTGGGTCAGCAGGTAGGGGGCCATCTCTGCCGGGTAGCGGCCCGACTCATCGGACTCCCAGGCCACGCAGGGGCTCCAGGTATGCGTCTCGGCAAGGCTCGCCAAGTCCTGCAGCGTCTGCAGAACTGCCGCGCAGGCCGCGGGGCTCGGCTGGTCGGCCTCGACGTCGTCCAACGCACGGTACACGACCTCGCGCGCCAGCAGCGGACTCACCCCCGCGGCGACCTCAACCAGGCCGCGCCAGAGCGGCTCACCGGCGTGTGCGTCACACGCGCGTTGGAGAGCCTCGGCGCTCAGCGCCAGCGGAGGCTGCTTGCCTTGAGGAGGGGGTGCCACGTAGGGCTGATGGGGCAACACCACGCGGTAGCGATTGCGCGAGGCCGGCACACGTTTGACCGCTTCGAGGATAACGCCGTCCGCGTCCACCAGGACCAGATTGCTGTAGCGGCCCATCACCTCACAGATCAGGCGCACCTCGCCCGCTGGCCCATCGAACGCCAGCGTCAGCACGCGCTCATGCTCCGGTTGATCGATGCGGCTCAGGCGCGCGCCGCGCAGATGCTTGACGAGCAGCAGGTGAAAGGGCGACGGCGTCTCGGCGCCACGCCGCAGTTTGGCCTCCGCGAGCCAGACGCCCGCCGCATCGCCGGCCGCGCTCAGGTAGAGCGGATAGCGGCGCCCGGCGTACACCTCCAGGCCCGCGCTCAACGCCGAGGCCTGCACCACGCCCTGCACGCGCCCTCCGAGCAGCGTGGACCGCAGTTCATCGCGCACCGCGCTGGTGGTCAGTGCATCATAGTACATGGCAATGGTCCCCTGCGCCTGACAGCAGGAGCGCCGGGCGCCTCTCGTTCACTGAGCGCCGTCCGGCGCCCGCGTGACATTCTCCAGCCTGCGCACCAGTGTAGCCGTGTCATAGGCGCCGCGCACGCGAATGCGCTGCAACTCGAACAGCGCGTCCGAGCGATGCTCAGCCCCCTCGATCAGCGTCACCGCGCCCCAGTAGCCCGCCGAATGCAGCACCTCGATCACGCGCGCGTCATACTTGCCCGAGGGATAGCAGAAAAAGCGCACCGGCGCGCCCGTGCGCGCCTCAATGGCCTCCTTGGACCCCAGCACCTGCCACACCAAATAGTCGATACTGCGATTGCGCAGGTCGACGTGCGAGTAGCAGTGCGCCTGCATGTCCATCCCGGCCGCGTGCATCGCGCTCACTTGCTCCCAGGTCAGATAGGCAGGATGGCCCACGTCCGCCATACTGGTAATCAGGAAAAAGGTGCCCGCATAGCCGTAGCGCTGCAGCAGTGGAAAAGCGTTCTCATAAGCATCGCGGTAGCCGTCATCGAAGGTGAGGACAATCGGCTTGGCGGGGAGCGGATAGCCCATCTGCAGCGCCAGCGTCAACTCGCGCAGCGTGATGCCGGTGTAGCCCGCCTCGCGCAGGTACTGCAGATGCTCCTCCAGTTGCGCGGGCGTCACCGACAGGTCGCGACGGTAGGCGTCCGCGTCGGCGGGGGGCACCGAGACATAGTGGTACACCAGGATCGGCACATGCATTGTGCGCGTTACGCCGTCGGGCGTGGGCTGAGGCACCGGCGTGGCGGTGGCCGTGGGCGAAGGGGTCGCGCTGGGCGTGCTCGTTGCCGTGGCCGTGCGCGAGGGCGTATGCGTGGGACTGGGCGTGTGGGTCAGCGTCGGCGTGGGAGTCGGCGACGGCGTCTGCGTGACGGTCGCCGTGGCCGTAGCCGTCGGCGTGGCGCTGGGCGCAGGGGTTGAGGTGGCCGTGGGCGTCGCGGTCGGGAAGAGCAGCGCCCGCGCCGAGGCGCACCCGCTCAGCACCAACAGGCAAACCGCCGCCGTCGCCAACGTCAGCGTCATTGACAGCCCTGTTGCAGCCCGCGCAGGCCTGCGGTCGAACATGCGCCCCTCCGTCTGGAGCGCACATCATACCTGTGCAGGCGCCGCGCGTCAAAGTGCTCCCCTCGCGCGCAGCGGCTGGCGGCTCAGACCGCACACTTCCGCCCGGCCTTGTTTGTCATCAGGCACTCGCAGTGTTATAATGCCGTCTACATGCAATCGTACAGGCTGGGGAGGTGTTATGGCTACGTATTCGGCGGACCAATTGAGAAACTTTGTTCTTGTCGGGCACGGTAGCAGTGGCAAGACGTCTTTCAGCGAGGCGTTGCTGTTCGATGCGGGCGCCATCTCGCGCATGGGCCGCATAGAGGACAAGAACACTGTCTCTGACCATGACGATGAGGAGCACAACCGCGGCCTGTCGGTCAACCTGTCGGTGCTGCCGTTCGAGTGGCAGGACTGCAAGTTCAACATGCTGGACGCGCCCGGCTATACCGACTTTGCCGGCGAGGTCAAGGTCGGCATTCGCGCCGTCGACTCGGCCATCCTGCTGGTCTGCGCTGCGTCGGGCGTAGAGGTGGGCGCGGAACTGCACTGGTCCTATCTCGACGAGGCCCAGCTCCCCCGCTTTGTCTTTATCAACAAGATGGACCGCGACAACGCCAGCTTTGAGCGCGCCATCGAGCAGTTGAACACAAAGTTCGACGGCCCGTTTGTCCCCGTGCAATTGCCCATCGGCGCGCGCACCACGTTCCAGGGCGTCGTCGATGTGATCAGCGGAAAGGCCTACATGGGGGCCGAGGGCAAGGAAGCGCCTATCCCGGCCGACATGGTTGAGCAGGTCAAGGCCGCCCGCACGGCGATGATGGAATTCGTGGCCGAGACCGACGACGACCTGATGCTCAAGTACCTGGAGGGCGAGGAGCTCACCAACGACGAGCTGCGCGACGGTCTGGTCGAGGGTTCCAAGAACGGCGCACTGACACTGGTGTTTGCCGGCTCAGCCACCCTCAACATTGGCATCAAGCCGATGCTCGAGGCCGTCAAGCGCTACCTGCCGTCCCCGCTCGAGATCAAGCGCACCGCGATCAACGAAGCCACCAACGAAGAGGTGACCGTCACGCCGGACCCGGCAGGCCCCCTGGTCGTGCAGGTCTTTAAGACGCTGGCTGACCCCTTTGTGGGCAAACTGTCCTACTATCGCGTTTTTAGCGGCACGCTGGCCTCAGACTCGCGCGTGTACAACGTGAACGCCAGGGATGAGGAGCGCCTCGGCCAGCTCTTCTCGGTGCGCGGCAAGGACCAGACGCCGGTGCAGCAGGTAACCGCCGGCGACATCGGCGCTGTGACCAAGCTGGCGCTGACGGTGACCGGCCACACGCTGTGCGACCGCGGGATGCCCCTCGCCATGCCGCCCATCATCTATCCCGACCCGCTCTACTCGGCCGCCGTGTTCCCCAAGACCAAGGCTGACCTGGACAAGCTGGGCTCCAGCCTGTCGCGCCTGGTCGAAGAGGATCCCACGCTGCGCGTCGAACGCGATCCCGAGACCGCAGAGACCATTCTTTCCGGCATGGGCGAGTCGCACATCCAGATCGCTGCGGGACGCTTGGCGCGCAAGTTCGGCGTCGAGATCGTGACCGACGTGCCGACCATCCCCTACCGCGAGACGATCACCAAGGTCGCATCAGCACAAGGACGCCATAAGAAGCAGACCGGCGGCCGCGGCCAGTTCGGCGATGTCTACATCCGCTTTGAACCGATGGAGCGCGGGGCCGGCTTTGAGTTCACCAGCGAGGTCTTTGGCGGGTCGGTACCCAAGAACTTTATTCCGGCGGTCGAAAAGGGCCTGCGCGAGATCATGACCTCCGGCGTGCTGGCGGGTTTTCCTACCGTCGACTTTCGCGCCGTGATCTATGACGGCTCCTACCACCCGGTAGACTCGTCTGAAATCGCCTTCAAGCTGGCTGCGCACCTGGCCTTCAAGGCCGGCATCCCCGAGGCGGGGCCCGTGCTGCTGGAACCGATCATGGAGATTGTGGTCACCGTGCCCGATGAGTTTACGGGTGCGGTGCTGGGCGACCTGAACACCCGGCGCGCGCGCGTGCAGGGCATGGAACAGGTGCGCGGCAACGGCGTCGTCACTGCTACCGTGCCGCTCGCCGAGATTCAGCGCTATTCTACCGACCTGCGCTCGATGACCCAGGGACGCGGCATCTACACCGTCAAGCTCGCGAACTATGACATCGTGCCGTCGCAACTTGTGGAAAAGATCGCCGCCGCATCGGCCGAAAAGCGCAAGGCGCGCGAGGGCTGATCCCGGCCACCGACCATTTCGACTTTGACAGAAACCCGGTCTCCAGCGCGCCGATCCGGCGCCGGCGCCGGGTTTCTGCTCTATCCGGGGAGCCGCATGCGCATCGACCTGCACGTGCACACCTGCTACTCGCCTGATTCGCTCACCTCGCTCGAGGCGGTGACGCGCTGGATGGCGCGCCGGAACCTCGATGCCGTCGCCATCACCGATCACAACACCGCGGCAGGGGCCCTCGCGTTGCATCGGCGCCTGCCCGGGGCTGTCATCGTCGGCGAAGAGATTCAGACCACCCACGGCGAGATCGTTGGGCTGTTCCTGCAGGAGACGATCGTTCCGGGGCTGCCCCCCCGCGAGACCGTTGCGCGCATTCGGGCACAGGGTGGCCTCGTCTACCTGCCCCACCCCCTCGATCGGCTGCGTGGCTTTGACCTGGACGGCTCGGGGCCGCAGGGCATCCTCGATCTGGTGGACATCGTCGAGGTGCAGAACGCGCGCGTTCACCGCGCGGTCGACAACCGCCGCGCCGCCGAACTGGCCCTCATGGCCCACCGTGCAGCCGGAGCCGGCAGCGACGCGCACCTCGGCTGGGAGATCGGTCGCGTCTGGGTCGACCTGCCGCCCTTCGAGGGACCCGCGGGGCTGCTGGCGTCGCTGGCACAGGGCCGAATTGGCGGCCACAGCGCGCCGCCGTGGGTGCATCTGGGCAGCCGGACCGCCTACCTGCTGAACCGACTGCGCGGCCGCCGATTCGCGGATGACTGAGCCGCGCCGCTGCGCCGCACGCTCGAGCGGGGAGCCACTCCTCAAATGGCAGCAAACACACTGCTCTATCTGATCCCTTCGCTGGTGGCCAGCCTGGTGCCGACCCTGCTGTACGTCTGGCTGGTCTGGCGACTGGACCGCTACGAAAAGGAACCGGCGCATCTGTTGGTGGCCGCGTTCGTCTGGGGCGCTGTGCCGGCCGTCATCCTCTCGGTCATCCTGGAGTTGGCGTTCGAGACCCCGCTGGCCGCGTTAGGCTCCGCCTACACGCAACTGATCAGCTCCAGCGTCATCACCCCGCCCATCGAAGAGGCTTTCAAGGCGCTGGCGCTGCTGGGCCTGGCCCGCTGGGCGCGTCGCGAGTTCGACGGCCTGCTCGACGGCATCATCTATGGCTCGATCGTGGGCCTGGGCTTTGCCTTTACCGAGAACATCTTTTACTTTGTGGGGACCTGGCACGAGGGCGACTTGCACAGTTGGGGTCTGGTGGTGTTGACGCGCACGCTGGCCTTTGGGCTGAACCACGCCATGTACACCTCATTCACCGGCGCCGCCCTCGGCCTGGCGCGGCATCAGGCCACGCGCAGCCGACGCACGGCACTGCTGCTGGCGGGCCTTGCGCTCGCCATCGCCGCACACGCCGTGCACAACGGGCTGCTCGCCACGAACACGCTGTGCTGGTTCAGCCTGGCAGCCGATTGGGGCGGCGTGCTCGTGATTCTGGCACTGACCATCGTTGCCTGGGGGCGCGAACGGGCCATCATGCGGACACATCTGACGCCCGAGGTGACGAACGGCTTGCTCAGCCAGCAGCAGTTCGACATGGTCGTGTCGCGCCGTCGCCGCTGGCGACAATCCTTCAGGCTGCTGGGCCTTGAGGGGGTGGAGCAGACCCGCGACTGGCGTCGTTTGGTGGCGACCGCTACCGAGCTCGCCTTTGTCCAACATCACGCGACAACCGATGCGGATCCCAAGCTCGCAGAGCGGGGCGCGCAATTGCGCGAGATCGTCGCGACCCTGCGCGATCGTATCGCGGCATTCCCGGCAGCCGCGGTCTCAAAGGAGGCCCCGCCAAAAGAACCGCCCGCAGCAGTCTAGATCTGGGTCGTCACAAACAGCGCGATGAACGCGATGCTGTTGTTGGCTGCGTGCAGCAGAATACTGGGCCAGAGCGAATCGGTGCGCTCGTACAGGTAGCCCAGCACAAGGCCCATCACGAACAGCGGCGGCAGCGTGGCAGGTGACAGGTGCACCCCCGCGAATAGCAGCGAGGACGCCACCAGGCCCCAGCGTGCACCCCAACGCGAGCGCAGACCGGCCTGAATGTAGCCCCGGAAGAACACTTCTTCGGCCACCGGCGCCACTACGCCCCCGAGCAGCAACGCCATCAGCAGACCGCCAATGCCGTCGCCAAACACCGGCGACATGTCGGGCTGTCCCGGCAAGCCCAGCCCCTGGCGTATCCACTCCCAGCCCACATTGACCACAATAATGACCACGACCGCCAGGGCAAGCAGTACAATGCTCTGCAGCACGTGAAAGCGCCTGAAGCCCAATGCCTTCCAGCCGCCCCCATACTTGACCGGGCCCCAGACCCAGGCCGGTACCAGCAGCAGCGCCTCAAACGCCAGCGCCATGAGGATGTAGGGCGTCAGGTTCCAGTCGTCGCCGCCGCCGGCAAGCAGGTGGAAAAGCGCCGCCAGGGCCAGGGCCATCACGATGCCCAACCCCGTAAACATCAATGCCGCCACCGATGCCCAGGCCATGTCCTTCAACGTCCAGGGCGCACTCGGGCGCGCGCTCGCGGGCGCTGCGGGCGCTGCGGGCTGTTCGGCCGATTCTGCGATGCGGGCTTCTGTGTCCATGAGATTCACCTCGTTTTGAGGCGCATTGTAGGGGCCGACCGCCGCGACGTCAAGCGCGAGGCGACGCCGCGTTCTGTTCTGCGCGACGTGCGGGCTTTACGCCTGCCTGGCAGCGTAATCGTCGCACTCGCTCTGCAATACGCAGTCGTCGCACAGCGGACGCTGCGCGTTGCAGACCTCGCGACCATGCCGGATCACATTGAGGTGGAAGGGGTAGTAAGCCTCGGGCAGGAGCTGCGCCTCCAACAGAGCGTGCGTCTTGTCGGCGCTGGTCTTGGGGGACACCAGCCCCACCCGCAACGCCACGCGATGCACATGCGTGTCCACCGGCAACGCCGGCCTGTGCAGCGCGAACAGCAACACACAGGCGGCCGTCTTGGGACCCACGCCGTGCAGCGAAATGAGGTAGGCGCGCGCCTCCTCCAACGGCAAATCCGCCAGGAACCCGAGGTCGAGGACGCCCCGTTCCTCGCGCAACTGCTTGAGGATGGCCTGAATGCGCGGCGCCTTGATGTCGGCCAGCCCGCCGATGCGGATGGCTTCTGCCACCTGCTCCGTGGGGGCCGCCAGCACCTCATCCCAGGTGGCAAAGCGCGCGCGCAGAGCGGCATAGGCCCGCGCCGTGTTCACGTCGGCCGTGTTCTGCGAAAGGATGGTCAGCACCAGCTCGCTGAGCGGATCACGCTGCTCTTTGAGCTGAGGCTGACCATAGGCTGCCAGAAGCAACTGGTGTATGCGCCAGGTTTTGCCCTCACAGATCGGGCTTGTCTCAGGATTAGGTTCGTTCGATTCGTCGCTGCACATGCGCACCCCTGTCTGGCTAGTTCTTGCTCTCCTGCTCGATCGATGCGTTCAGGTCGGTCACGATGGCGTCGACGTCGATGCCATGCGCCAGCGCGCCCTGCTCGAGATTCTCAAAGCGGGCCGCTGCGCAACCCACGCACATCAGACCATGCTTGAAAAAGATCTTGACCGTCTGCGGATACTGCTGCACGATTTCGCCGATCTTCATTTCCTTGGTGATTGCCATCTTGGTTCTCCTCATGCTATTTGCCTGCGCGTGCGCACTCTGCGCAACTCCATCGCGAATATTATAGCGATATTGTCAACAATCTCCAAATCGTTATGTTCCGGTTGTGTGCGGATCCCCCGCGCCAGCCCTCAAGGAGGCTCTTTTGCACAACCGCGCGCTACGGAGTAAGATTGCTCGTTGTGTCGACTGCTGCAACTTGGGGGGCTATGGCGGACGAGCATCCCGCGAACGACAAAGCCATCACCCTGGGACACCCCAGCTATGTCTGGCGCGCCGGCCAGGAACGCCGCTTTGCCATGATCCGGCAGCACGCGTCGTTGGATGGCGCGCGTGTGCTGGATGTGGGCTGCGGCCTGGGCCTGTATGTGCGCCGTTTTCGCGACCACTCCAATCAGGTGTACGGCGTCGACGTCGACCCGGAGCGCGTGCTGGAGGCCAGCCAGAGCCTGCCGAACATCTCAGAGGCCTCGGCTGAGCGTCTGCCCTATCCCGATGATATGTTCGACGTGGTGCTCTCGCACGAGGTGCTGGAGCACGTGCCCGACGACGCGGCTGCCGTGCGCGAAGCGCTGCGTGTGCTGCGGCCGGGCGGACGCTTGGTCGTGTTCGTGCCCAACCGCCTGTACCCGTTCGAGACGCACGGCGCCTGGTGGGGCGGACGCTACCACTTTGGCAACATCCCGTTGGTGAACTGGCTGCCCACGGCGGTGCGCAACCGCCTGTGCCCGCATGTGCGCGCCTACACGCGTCGTGGGCTGCGACGCCTGTTCGACGGCCAGCCCGGGCAAATCGTTGCCGAACGCACTGTTTTTGCGGGCTACGACAACATTATCGCGCGCCGGCCACGGCTGGGCGGGTTGCTGCGGGACATCACCTATGCCCTCGAGCGCACGCCCTTGCAGGCGTTCGGGCTGTCGCATTTTCTGGTCTTCGAGAAACACTAGCACCGCGAGAGGCACGTACCCATGAAGGTTCGTTTTGAGCCCTTTGGCGTCACCACACAGGCAGAGATCGGCGCCACGCTGTTGCAGGCCGCCCAGGCCGCCGGCGTTGAAATCGAGAGCGTGTGCGGCGGACGCGGCACCTGCGGCAAATGCAGGGTCATCGCCACCAGCGGCCTGGCTCCCCTTACGGACCTCGAGCGCCACAACCTGAGCGCCACCGAAGTGCGCGACGGCTACCGCCTGGCCTGCCAGGCCGTGGTGACGGGCGATGTGGCCGTGGTGGTGCCCGACGAGTCGCGCGTTTCGCGCGTCAGCATCCTCTCAGAGGGCGCTGCCCGCGAGTTGGTGCTGGAGCCCTGGGTCAAGCGCCTCTCTCTGCAGGTGTCCGCCTCTTCGCTCGAAGAGCAGTTGCCCGACCTCGACATGACGATGCGGGCCCTCCAGGCGGCGCACAAGCGCGCGCCGACGTTCACGTTGCGCGCGTTGCAGCAACTCCCGGGCGCACTGCGCGCCCAGGACGGCCAGATCGCGCTGCTGGTGGCGGACGATGAGGTGGTGCGCGTGGAGGCCGGCAGCGGCCCCGCACACCTGCTGGGCATCGCCTTTGACATCGGCACCACCACCATCGTCGGCTACCTGCACGACCTCGAAACCGGTCAGCAGTTGGCCGTCTCGTCGCTGCTCAACCCGCAGACGCGCTACGGCGACGACGTGGTCTCGCGCATCGAGTTTTCCACGCGCAGCGCCAGCGGCCTCGCCACGCTGCAACAGGAGGCCGTGGGGGCGCTCAACACCATCATCGCCAACACCACGCGCGCCGCCGGCACGTCGCCCAACGATATCCTGGGCATGACTGTGGTGGGCAACACCACCATGCAGCACCTCTTCCTGGGCATCAGCCCCGCGGCCCTCGCCCAGTCGCCCTACGTGCCCGTCACCAGCGACGCCGCGCGCGTGCGCGCCGCCGACCTGGGGCTGCAGATCGACCCCGAGGCGCACGTCTGGGCGCTGCCCAACATCGCCGGCTGGGTGGGCGCCGATACGGTCGGCGTCATCCTCGCTACCGGGGTGCATCTGCAGGAGGAGCCGGCGCTCGCACTCGATATCGGCACCAACGGCGAGATGGCCATGGGCTCGCGCGAACGGCTGGTGACCTGTTCCACCGCGGCAGGGCCCGCCTTTGAAGGCGCGCACCTGTCGTGCGGCATGCGCGCCGCCGACGGCGCCGTCGACCGCGTGAGCATCGACGGTGATGTGCACTGGCACACCATCGGCGAGACCGCGCCGCGCGGCGTGTGCGGCTCGGGCCTGGTGGACCTGGTGGCCCAGATGCTGGGCGCCGGCGTCATCGACAGCACCGGCATGATGCGCACCGCCAACGACCTGCACGCCGAAGCCAAGCCGCTGCTGGCCGCGCGCATCTCGCAGGAGAACGGCCGACGCGCTTTTGAGCTGGCCAGCGCCGCCGAAGGCGCCGGCGGCCGCGCCGTGCGCGTGAGCCAGCGCGACGTGCGCGAACTGCAGTTGGCCAAGGGCGCAATTCGCGCCGGCATCGAGATCCTGCTCACAGAGCTCGGCCTGCGCCACGAGGCTATCCGGCGGGTGTTCCTGGCCGGGGCCTTTGGCAACTATATCACGCCGGCCAGCGCGCTGGCCATCGGGCTCGTTCCCACATTCCCCAACGCCGAGATCTTGCCGGTGGGCAATGCGGCGGGCTCGGGCGCCAAGATGGCACTCCTGTCGCTCAGCGCGCGCCTGGAGGCCACCCGCATCCAGCACGAGACAGAGTATCTCGAGCTCTCGGGGCGGCCCGATTTTCAGGAAGAGTTCGCCGCGGCGATGGTGTTTGAGTAGCTAGCGCGCCCGTCAGAGCCGCTGCGCTTTGACGCGCTCGGCAAGATAATCTATACTTTGAGAGATGTGAGCGTGAGAGGAGGTTTCCGTGCGTTCCAGCGGTAAACGTCCTCTGGCCAGAGGTCTGCCGCGCGTACACCTGCAGGCTGGCGTGGTGCGCTGGTTATTGCTGGGCATTGCGGGAGCCGCTCTGCTCGGTGTTGCGCTTGCCGGGGCGCTTTCGGCGATCCAGGGCAGTAGCGCGATGCCGCGAGGCCTGGCACTGGTCACACTGCAGCATTTGCCGCCCTGGGCGCGTGCTCTGATCTGGGCGCTCCTGGGCGCCGCCCTGCTGACCGTGGCTCTGGTCCGACTGCTGCGCGACGCACCCGCGCTGGGCCATATCGGTGCCACAGCGTTGCTGCCAGAGGAACGCCTGCCACGCATCGTGGCGGTGGGCGGTGGCCACGGTCTGTCCACGCTGTTGCGCGGCCTCAAGAACCAGCCGGTGCAACTGACCGCCATCGTAACGGTGGCCGACGACGGCGGCAGCTCTGGTATTCTGCGGCGTGAGACGGGCATGTTACCGCCCGGCGACGCGCGCAACTGTCTGGTGGCTCTGGCGCAGGCCGAGCCGCTGATGACGCAGCTCTTTGAATATCGCTTCGGTCACGGCGCTGGGCTGGACGGGCATGCCTTTGGCAACCTGTTCATCGCCGCGATGGCGGGCATTGCGGGCAGCTTTGAGGGCGCCATCGCCCAGGCCAGCCGGGTGCTGGCCGTGCGCGGACGCATCCTGCCCTCCACGCTGCAGAACGTGACCTTGTGCGGCGAGGTGCGGGGTGGCACCCATGCGCCCAACGCCGATGCGCTGACGACCGTCTATGGCGAGTCGGCCATCACCGAGGCGGACGGCGTGGTGGAGCGGGTCTACCTGCAGCCCGACGACGCCCACGGTTACCCGGAGGCCATCCGCGCGCTGCTGGAGGCCGACCTGATCGTCTTGGGGCCGGGCAGCCTGTTCACCAGCGTGCTGCCCAACCTGCTGGTGCCCGATATTCGGGCGGCCATCACGGCGTCGGCGGCGCTCAAGGTGTTCGCCTGTAACGTGGCCACGCAGCCGGGCGAGACCGACGGCTTTAGCGTGGGCGACCATATGCGCGCCCTGGCAACGCATCTGGGCAGTGGCTTTTGCCACTATGTGCTGGCCAACGGCAACCAGGATGTCGAGTTGCCGGCCGGTTCGGGCAGCACCCTGGTGGGGACCGACTTTTGCGGCGGCGACGGGTGCGAGTTGGTGCTCGCGAACGTGGTCGACGCCGACCTGCCCTGGCGACATGACGCGGACAAACTCGCCGCGGCGATCATGCGCCTCTACGAGGCGCACAAACCTGCGGCGGGCGACGCATAGATACAACGCATGAGACACGTGTCTACACAGGAAAGGAGCCTGCAATGACCATCAAAGTCGGTATCAACGGATTCGGACGCATCGGGCGCCAGGCCTTCAAGGCCATGTACGAAAAGTACCCGAACGAGATCGAGGTCGTGGCCGTCAACGACCTGTTCCCGCCCAGCGCCTTTTCGCTGCTGCTGCGCTACGACTCGGTGTACGGCCACTTTGACGTGGACGTCCAGACCGCCGACAAGTCTGAGACCAACCCTCAGGCCACGATGACGGTGAACGGCAAGACGATGAACTTTTACGCCGAGCGAGACCCCTCGATGATCCCGTGGGGCAAGCTGGGTGTGGACATCGTGCTCGAGTCGACCGGGTTCTTCACCGACGCGGAAAAGGCCAAGGCGCACATCGCCGCCGGCGCAAAAAAGGTGCTCATCAGCGCCCCCGCCAAGAATGAAGACGTCACCATCGTCATGGGCGTCAACGAGGACAAGTACGATCCCGCCAAGCACCACATTCTGTCCAACGCCTCCTGCACCACCAACTGCCTGGCCCCCGCGGCCAAGGTTGTGCACGACAAGTGGGGCATCGTCAAGGGCCTCATGACCACCATTCACTCCTATACGGCCGACCAAAAGCTGGTCGATACGCCGCACAAGGACCCGCGGCGCGCGCGCCATGCCTGCGAGAGCATCATCCCCACGACCACGGGCGCTGCCAAGGCCGTGGCACTGGTGATCCCTGACCTCAAGGGCA
>DIVQ01000156.1 GCA_002423325.1 Anaerolineales bacterium UBA6128
GGTCGAGCGTCAGCACCTGGTCCAAGCCGTCGTGGCGCGTCAGCACGAGCAGGGCGGGGGACTCGCCCACCGCAACTTCACCCCACGCCAGGCCGATCTGGTCGGCCGGGGCAGCGAGCACGTAGAGGTCCTGCTGCTGCGGGTCGTCCAGGCGCGCACAGGTGACGCTCTGATAGCGGCCGTCGACGCACGTGGCATAGGCCAGCCACTCGCCCACGAGGATGGGCATTGTCTGGTCGGCATCGGGTGCGTCTGTGAGCGCCGACACATCCGCCCGGCCGACCAGCGCGCCGGACGCCTTGACCCGCACCCGCGCCGCATACACGGTTTGCCGTCCTGCCTCAGAGGGCGCCACGTAGATCAGCCGGTGCGCTCCTGCCGTGCCCCAATCGCCGTGCGGACCGGCCCAGGCGGGCGCAGCCGACGGTGGGTAGCCGGCCTCAGCCAGCAGAGCCTCGGCCTGTGCCCGGGCCGCCGCCGGTACGCTTTCGAGCGCCACCATCGGCGCAGGCGCGCGCCCGCGCTGCCAGGCCGCCACGGCCATCAGCGCCAGCGCCACCACAAAGATGCCCAGCCACATGCCCACCCAGCGCCGGAACGTCATCGCACTCCCCCAGCTGCTTGGTCTCCAGTTCAGTCTACTGCGCTTGCGCGACGATGCAAGTAACGGCACTGCGGCCTGGACAGCGCGCCGCCCGGCGCTATACTGGCTCAAGCAACAGGCCACGCCCCCGCAGACCCGCGGGCCAGCGCGGGGTATTCCGCCAGCAGCGGAGGTCCCCTTGCTCATCTACCTTGGTCTCGGCGCCAACCTGGGCGACCGCGCCGCCAACCTGTGGAACGCGCTCGCCCTGCTGCACGCGCGCCACGGTGTAGAGGTGCGCGCCGTGTCGCCACTCTACGAGACGGAGCCGTGGGGCCTCACCGACCAGCCGCGCTTCCTCAACGCCGCCTGCGCCGCCGAGACCGACCTGGAGCCCCTGGCGCTGCTCGACGCCCTCAAGGAGGTTGAGCGCACGCTGGGCCGCGTGCCCACCGTGCGCAACGGCCCACGGCCCATCGACCTGGACATCCTGCTCTACGGCGAGGCCGTCATCCGCCTGCCGCGCCTGACGATCCCGCACGCCGCTATGCTGCAACGCGCCAGCGTGCTCGTGCCGCTGGCCGACATCGCGCCCGACCTGCGCCACCCCGTGAGCGGCGAGAGTGTAACCCAGGCCCTCGCGCGCCTCGGCCCCCTGAGCGGCATCGCCGCCTGGCCCCCCGGCCTGCCGACGCAACGCTAGCACGGGCAGGTCCGCGCTGTCGGCTTGCACGCACACGCCCGCTGCCCTACAATAGCCCCCCAGACCAGAGTGACGGCGGGCCCCTGCCCGCGCCGAGAGGATCTTCCCATGCTGCTTCGCCGCTCGCTGCTCCTACTACTGGCGCTGCTGTGCGCCACCCTGCCGGTCGCGGCTCAGCAGCCGCCCCTGCCATCCAGGGCGGCCAAGCCCCCGACCTTTGGCGACGTCCCACTGGACGCGCGCGTCAAGATCGCCCCCGACCTGCTCAAACAGTTGCTGCAAGTCGAGCGAGCATCGCTGCAGCACGCCGCCGAGGGCGCGCCCGCCCCGGTCTCGTACATCGTGCACCTGACCGAATCCGCCCCTCTGGACGACCTGGCCAACGTCCACGACCTGCCTGCGCGCCGCGCGCAACTCGTCGAACGGCTGCAACGCACCGCGCGCAACAGTCAGGCGCCGGTGCGCGCCTATCTGGCCGAACAGCAGGCGGCGGGCGCGGTGACGCGCTATGCCAGCTTTTGGATCATCAACGGTCTGGTGGTGGAGAGCAACCTGAACACGGCGCTGACGCTGGCGCAGCGCGCCGATGTCGCGGCGTTGACGCTGAACCACGTACGCCAACTGCCTGCGCCGCAGGTGGTCGAACCCGAGATCGAGCCCGCCGCGGCGCCCTGGAACATCACCAGGATCCGCGCCGATCGCGTGTGGAACACGCTGGGCGTCACCGGTCAGGGGATCGTGGTCGCCAACCTCGACACCGGCGTCGACTGGGCCCACCCCGCGCTGCAGGCGCAATACCGCGGCTACAACGCGGCCGACCCCGCGGCCTCGTCACACGACTACAACTGGTACGATCCGACCAACACCTATCCTTCCGCCCCCGGGCCGAATCGCCCTGCCATCAGCTCTTACTCCGACCATGGCACGCACGCCATGGGCACCCTTGTGGGCGCCACCGCCAGCGGCAGCGAGCAGATCGGCGTGGCCCCTGGTGCCCAGTGGGTGGCCGTCAAGGTGTTCGACGACGCCGGCAAATCCACCGATGAGTGGATTCACCGCGGCTTTGAATGGTGCCTGGCGCCCACGCGGCTCGATGGTTCAGACCCCGACCCCAGTCTCGCGCCCGACATCGTCAGCAACTCCTGGGGCGATGACGAGAACACGACCGACAGGGTGTTTGAGGCCGACATCGCCATCCTGCGCGCGGCCGGCATTCTGACGGTCTTTGCGGCGGGCAACAACGGCCCCGGCCCCGGCACGGTGGGCTCGCCGGCCAGTCTCAGCGGCGTCTTTGCAGTGGGCGCAACCGACTCGTACGACAACATCGCCGGCTTTAGCGCGCGCGGGCCGTCCCCTTGGGGCGAGATCAAGCCCGAGGTGTCGGCGCCGGGCGTCGCCGTGCGCTCCTCCATAGCGGGCGGCGGCNNCGATGGCCACACCGCACGTGGCGGGTCTCGCGGCGCTGCTCTGGTCGGCGGATCGCGTACGCGGCAGCATCGCGCCCTCCGGCCAGTCGCTCAACCCCACCCTCACGATCACCAGCACCGAAGCCCTCATGATGAGCACGGCGGTCGACCTGGGGGATGTTGGCGAGGACAATGTCTACGGTCACGGCCGCATAGACGCCTTCAGCGCCGTCAATACGATGTTGACCGTCGGATCGGTGGCCGGCGACGTCACCGATGCCTATTCGGGCGAGCCGCTGCCCGGCGTCGTCGTCACGCTGGTGAATACGGTGACCGGCGGTCAGCACACCGCCACGTCTCAAGCCGATGGCCGCTACGACATCACGCTGGCCGAAGGCGCTTACTCCCTGACCGCGACGCGCTACGGCTATGCGGTCGCCAGCGTTCCCGGCGTGGTCGTGCTGGCCGCCACACAGACAACCGTCGACCTGCCGCTGGACCCACTGCCGATGGGCACGCTGCACGGACGCGTCACGCGCGCGAGCGACGGTCAGCCGCTGCCTGCGGTGGTCGACCTGCCAGGGCTGGAGGTGAGCACGCCGGTTGACGCCCTGGGCCACTATACCCTCACGGTGGAGGCCGGCCCCTGCGACGTGCGCGCAATGCCGAGCACGTTGGGCTATCGCGGACAACTGCGAGAGGCGTTGGACGTGCCCGCCGATGGCGTCCTCATTCAGGACTTTGCTCTTGACGCCGCACCGCGATTGTTACTGGTGGACGCGGACGCCGGCGTTTTCAGCACCGCTGCGCACTATGGCGCTGATCTGAGCGACCTGCTGTACGTCTATGACCTGCACCGCATCGTGTTCGCCGCGACCGAGCTGCCGACTGCTCAGCAGTTGGCAGCCTACGACGTGGTAATCTGGTCGCAGCCGGTCCGCTCGCCCGGCTACATCGGCGCCTGGGATGCGCTGTCCGCCTACCTGGATTCCGGGGGCCGCCTGCTGATCAGCGGACAGGACATCGGCTATTGGGACGAGGCCCTGGATTATGGGCGCGCCGCATTCCACCAATATCTGCACGCCGCATATGCGAGCAGCGACGGCGGACTGGGGCCGCTCTCAGGCGTCGTGGGCAGCCCGCTGGAGGGCCTCACCCTGCTGCCAAACACCGCCGACAGCGCCGGCAACCAGGCCACGCCGGACGTCGTGCGCCTGGGCAGCGGCTTGGCCGAGGCGCTGCTACGCAACGGCTCGGGCGACCTTGTTGGCCTGGCGGCCGATGCCTGCGGCTATCGCGTGGCCTATCTGAGCGTTGGCCTGGAGGGCGTCGGCCCCGCAGCCGCTCGCCAGGAGACGCTCGACCGCCTGCTGGGACGGCTGCTGGAGGAGCGCCCGCAGCGCGCGGTGGCGCTGACGCTTCCGATAGCGCGCCGCTCGGTGGCGCCGGCGGTCACCGCCCGCTACCACTTTTGGGTGGCTAACACCGGCCAGACGGTCGAGCGCTACAGCCTGAGCTTGGACGCACCGATGTGGGCGGCGCGCATCCTCGATCCGCACAGCCTGCAGCCGGTCGCCGAGACCAACGAGCTGGCGCCGTGCGAGAGCCTCGAGCTGCTGCTGGAGGTCGACGTGCCACGCACCGCCATCATCGGCGACCTCGTGACTACGGTGGTCCGAGCGCTGTCCGCAGAGGGCACCAGCGCCAGCGCGGCGGTTCGCACCGGCGTGCTGGGCGCGTGGATCGCCGGCCCGACGCTGCCCGAGGCGCGGCGCCGACACGCGGTGGCCGCGGCGGACTGCGACCTGGTGGTCATCGGCGGCATGCTGGGCGAAAGCACAGCCGTGACGGACAGTGTGGCCCTGCTGGACCTCACCAGCGGCCAGTGGCGCGCGGGCGCGNNCCCAAGCCGACGCCGGCCGCCGACGCAGGCGCGGCCACGCTCGACGGGCGCGTGTTCGTCGTCGGCGGACTGGACCCGGCGACCTCGCCCCAGACGCTGAGCGCGGTGGAGGTCTACGACCCCGTGGCCGACGCCTGGAGCACAGGACCGGCGCTGCCGGTCGCCCTGAGCGGGGCCGCCGTAGCGACGCACGACGGCCACTTGTATGTGTTCGGCGGCAGGACGGACGGCGCAGAGTCGGCGAGCGCATACGCGCTCGACCCCGCCCTGGGCGTCTGGACCCCGCTGGCGCCGCTGCCCGGCCCTGTAAGCTACGCAAGCGCCGCAGCGCTGGAGGGCGGCCTGTATGTGCTGGGCGGTTGGCCGGAGCGGTCGCAGGTCTGGCGCTACGATCCCGCCGGCGATACCTGGTCGACGTTGGCGCCGATGCGCACCGGTCGGCAGGGCGCGGTGACGGCAGCAGTGGGCGGGCTGTTGTATGTCGCCGGTGGCGGCGCTGCCTGGGCCGGTCTGGGTAGCGCCGAGCGCTACGACCCGGCCACTGATACCTGGGACGACCTGCCCGTCCTGCTGGACGCCGATCGCGCCGGCGGCGCCGGCGCCTATGTTGACGGTCGCCTGTACGTGCTGGGCGGCACAGGCGTGTCCGTCACCGACGCGCTCGAGTACCTGGAGATCGACGTGGCACTGGGCGGCTCGTACCTCACGACCGAGACGTCGTGCGTCGCCGTGGGTGGCGAGGTGAGCTACACCCTGCAGCTGCGCAATCCGGCGGACACGGAGGGGTGGGCCGCGTGGACGCACACCGTGCCCCCAGACCTGGTGTACATCGTCGACTCGGCCACTGTGGGTGTAACGTGGGACGGCGCCGCGAGCACACTGGCGTGGTCCGGCGCGCTGGCTGCTGATGCTGAGCAGACCTTCTCCTGGCGGACTGTAGTGAACACGGAGGTCGCCGACGAGACGTTGATCGCGGCGACAGCCACGCTGCAGGGAATGGGCTGTGGCAACCGCAGCGTGTCGACGTCCATCACCGCCTATCGTCCGACGTTAGCCCCCTCCACCAAAACGGTCGAACCTCTGCTCACGTCCGCGGGCGATACGCTGCACTACCGCATCGTGTTGGCGAACGAGGCGCCCGTCACCGTCACGCAGGCGACGCTGGTGGACGCGATCCCCGCCCATACGACGCTGCTGCCCGACACGTTGACGGGCGGCGCGCTCTACAACCCCACGCTTGAGCGCATCGAGTGGACGGGGGACATCCCACCGGCGCTCGCGCCTGGCCCGGCCTTTGAGTGGGTAGACGCCACGCTTGGACAGGCCCTGGCGCTCTCGGACGATGCGTACGCTGGCCCGCTCGATCTGGGGTTCGAGTTCGAGTTCTACGGCAACCGCTACGACCAGATCTATGTCAACAGCAACGGCATGCTCTCGTTCGGCGAGCCCAGCAGAGCGTACGCCAACGTGACCATCCCCTTCTCGAATGCCCCCAATAACTATGTCGCGCCGTTCTGGGATGACCTTGTGCCGGGCGAGGGCGGCGTCTACCTGGCGGTGTTCGGCCAGGCCCCGCTGCGCTACGCCGTGATCGAGTGGCATCGGGTTCGCACCTACCACGAGAGCTTGGTGCAGACCTTTGAGGTGCTGCTCTTCGAGGGCAGCAACCAGATTCTGTTCCAGTATGGCGAGATGACGGGGGTGCAGGGCAGTGGCTCCTCGGCCACGGTGGGCATCGAGAACGCCACAGGCACCGCGGGCGTGCTGCACTTGTTAAACGGCAACCCGACGGAGAACAGGCTCTACGATGGCCTGGTGCTCGAGATGGTGCACCCCAGCACCAAGCGCACCAGCACGCATCTGATCGCGTACGACGTGCGGGTGGACCCGGCCACGCCACCGCTTACTCTGATCACGAACACTGCGCTGATCACCGACAGCCTCGGTTCGCACGAGCGCACCGCCACGACACAGATCGTGCAGGCCGATCTGAGCGCCTCGAGCAAGACGGCCACGCCGCTGAGCGTGGCCCCCGGCGAGGTAGTGACCTACACGCTGCGCCTGGTCAATACTGGCTCGGGCGCGCCCGACCCGCTGATGGTGACCGACACGTTGCCGGTGGGACTGACGCTGGAGCCCGGCACCCTGACGCCCGGCGCAACCTATGACGCCGCCACGCGCGAGATCCGTTGGGCGGGCACGCTGTGGCCACAGAACGAACTGACGCTGAGCTACGCCGCACGCACCGACGCGGGGCTGGCAAGCGGGGTGCTCATCAATACGGCCGTGCTGCGCTACGGCGACGTCACGCTCGAGCGCCGCGCCGCCGTGCGGGTCTACCGTCCGGGCGATACGCTGCTGTTCGTGCCCGAGTTCTATGCACAGTTGCCGTAGAGAGACCACGAAAGCACGAAAGGCACGGAAGGGGGGATCACGCCGTCACTCCCGCGCAAGCGGGAGGCCAGATGCATCCTCGTTGAAGCGCCATTGGCCAGCGACAGGATTGTTTGGTATCATGACATC
>DIVQ01000107.1:0-4113 GCA_002423325.1 Anaerolineales bacterium UBA6128
CGATGGTGTGCAGGATCAGGTCCTTGCCGCCCACCCAGGGGCGCAGCGCGCCGTGATAGACGTAACGGATGGTCTCGGGAACGCGCATCCAGACGCGGCCAGTGGCCATCGCCACGCCGATGTCGGTGGATCCCATGCCGGTGGCAAAGGCGCCCAGTGCGCCATAGGTGCACGTGTGTGAATCGGCGCCCACCACGACATCGCCGGGGCCTACCAGCCCCTGTTCGGGCAGCAGCGCGTGTTCGATGCCGGCGCGGCCGACCTCGAAATAGTTGGCGACGTCGAAACGGCGCGCGAACTGCCGCATCAGCTTGCACTGCTCCGCGGACTTGATGTCCTTGTTGGGCGCAAAGTGGTCGGCCACCAGCGCAACACGCTGCCGGTCAAAGACGTCGGCCACTCCCAGCTTGTCAAATTCCTGGATTGCGATGGGTGCGGTGATGTCGTTGGCCAGCACCAGNNGCATCTTGCGCGCGCGCGTCATGCGCGGCCAGGATCTTTTGGCTCATCGTCTCGGGTTCGGGCATCTATACGAACTCCTCTTGCTGGCTCTAGTCGGTGGTGGCGTTAAGCGACAGTTCGGGGCGCTTGCGGAATGACAACAACTTGTTCAGGGCGCTCATGTAGGCGCGGCCGCTGGCCACGATGATGTCCGTATCGGCGCCGTGTCCGGAAAAGACGTGCCTTCGGTGTCCGGTCTGCGGGTTGAGCGGCAAGCCGTTGCCGGCCTGCGACTCGGCCTCGATGCGGATTGTGACCTCGCCGACGGCATCGATCCCCTCGGTAACGGCGTTGACCGAGAACTCGATCAGCTCGTTGGGCGCGCCGATGATGCGGTTGATGGCCTTGTAGACCGCGTCGACCGGGCCTGTGCCGTGGGCCGCATCTGAGACCAGCTGGCCGTCGGGCCGACGCAGCGTGACAGTGGCCGTCGGCAGGGCATGGTCGCCGCAGGTCACCTGCAGATACTCCAGGCTGTAGATCTCTTCGGGCTGGAAGACTTCGTCTGAGACCAGGGCCTCCAGGTCGAGATCAGACACGTCCTTCTTGCGGTCGGCCAGCTCTTTGAAGCGCGCAAAGGCGCGGTTCAACTGCTCGCGATCCAGGTGGTAGCCCATCTCTTCGAGCTTGTTGGCAAACGCGTGCCTGCCGGAGTGTTTGCCAAGCACCAGCGTGCTCTCCGCCAGGCCAACGGTCCGCGCCTCCATGATCTCGTAGGTCATGGGGTTCTTGAGTACGCCGTCCTGGTGGATGCCAGCCTCGTGGGCGAACGCGTTGGCGCCGACGATGGCCTTGTTGGCCTGCACGGCGATACCGGTATAGTTGGCTACCATGCGGCTGGTGGGGTAGATCTCGGTAGTGACCACGTTGGTTGTAAGGCCATAGTACTGCCCGCGCGTGTACAACCCCATCACGACTTCTTCCAGCGAGGCATTGCCGGCGCGCTCTCCCAGGCCGTTAACAGTGCACTCGACCTGACGCGCGCCCTCCATCACCCCCGCCAGACTGTTCGCCACGGCCAGACCGAGGTCGTTGTGGCAGTGCGTCGAGATGATGGCCTTTTCGACGCCCGGCGTGTTCTGGCGGATGCCACGGATCAGCGCCCCGAACTCCAGTGGCGTGGTATAGCCGACTGTGTCGGGGATGTTGAGCGTGGTGGCGCCACAGGCGATGGCGATCTCGAGCACCTGGTAGAGGAACTCGGGGTCTGAGCGCCCCGCGTCCTCGGGCGAGAACTCGACGTCCTCGCACAGTGAACGCGCATAACTGACCATCGCGCGTGTGCGCTCGAGCACCTGCTCGCGCGTCATGCGCAGCTTGTGCTGCATATGAATGTCGGACGTGGCGATAAAGGTGTGGATGCGCTTCCGGTCGGCGTCGCGAACGGCTTCCCAGGCGGCGTCGATATCGGACGCCACGCAGCGCGCCAGCCCACAGATTGTGGGGCCGTGGACCTGGCGCGCGATGCGCTGTACGCCGGCCAGGTCGCCGGGCGACGAGGCGGGGAAGCCCGCCTCGATCACGTCCACGCCCAGCCGTGCGAGCTGTTTGCCGATTTCAATCTTTTCGTCGGCATTCAGCGTGGCGCCGGGAGACTGCTCGCCATCGCGCAAAGTGGTATCGAATATGACGACCTTATCCATCTTGTTCTCCTGGTATGGCAGGCGCTACTTGGCCTTCAGCCAGGGCATCATCTCGCGCAGTTGCCGTCCGACCTTTTCCACCAGCAGGTTCTGCTCGCGCTTGCGGATGAGGTTGAAACTGGGACGTCCGGCCTGGTTTTCCAGCAACCAGTTGCGGGCATAGGTGCCGTCCTGAATCTCGGCCAGCAGCTTTTTCATCTCTTTGCGCGTCTCATCGGTGATAATACGCGGGCCGGCGGTATAATCGCCGTGCTCGGCGGTATCGCTGATCGAGTAGCGCATGTACGACAGGCCCCCCTGATAGATCAGGTCGACGATCAGCTTCATCTCGTTGATGCACTCAAAGTAGGCAATCTCGGGCTGGTAGCCCGCCTCGACCAGGGTGTCAAAGCCGGCCTTCATCAGCCAGGAGATGCCTCCGCACAGCACGGCCTGCTCGCCGAACAGGTCGGTCTCGGTCTCTTCAGCAAAGGTGGTCTCGAGGATGCCGGCACGCGCGCAGCCGATGCCCTTGCCGTAGGCCAGCGCGAGCTGCTTGGCCTGGCCGGTGGCATCCTGGTAGACGGCCAGCAGACCGGGCACGCCCATCCCCTCGGGAAAGATCTCGCGCACGCGATGTCCAGGCGCCTTGGGGGCCATCATGGTCACGTCGACGTTGTCGGGTGGCAATATCTGGCCATAGTGGATGCCAAAGCCGTGTGCGAACATCAGCATCTTGCCTTTGCTGAGGTTGGGGGCGATCGAATCGCGGTAGACCTCGGCGGCCTTGGTGTCGGGCACCAGCATCATGATGATATCGGCCTCGGCGGCGGCGTCTGCCACCGGCTTGACCGTCAGGCCGGCCTTTTCGGCCTCACCCCACGACTTGCTGCCGGCGTAGAGTCCGACACGCACGATGCAGCCGCTGTCTTTGAGGTTGAGCGCATGTGCGTGGCCCTGACTGCCGTACCCGATGATGGCGATCTTTTTGCTTTTGAGCAGCGAGAGATCGGCGTCTTTTTCATAGTAGATGGTGGCCATTGCGGTGCATTCTCCTTTAGTGTGACATTCTCACATACTTGACCTGTACACGGAGCAGGGCGCTCGTAGAGCGCGGGCCCCGCCGAGTGTCTCGCTGATTGGGCGGGCCTCAGGCCTCGCCCGCCGGAACCGAGCCGCGCACCATGGCTACGCGACCGGTGCGCGTGAGTTCCTTGATACCGAACGGACGCAGCATGCGGATGAGCGACTCGACCTTGTCTTCGGTGCCGGTGATCTCGACGGTCATTGAATCGAGCGCAACGTCGATGATCTGGCAGCGAAAGATGTCGACCAACTGCTTGATCTCGCCGCGGCCGGCGCCAGCGGCGTGCACCTTGATGAGCGCCAGTTCGCGGTAGATGGAGGCGTTCTCGGTGATGTCTGTCACCTTGAGCACGTTGATGAGTTTGTGCAACTGCTTGACGATCTGCTCTACGCCGGCGTCGGATGCGTGCAGGACGATGGTCATGCGTGAGGTCCCGGGGGTCTCGCTGTGGCCCACCGCCAGGCTCTCAATGTTATAGTTGCGGCGCCTGAAGAGCGTGATGACGTGGCTGAGGACGCCGGGGCGGTCCTCCACGGTGGCCACCAGGGTGCGGCGCGACAAACCCTCACCCTGAACCTTGACGCTGCTCTGCATGATCAGGTTGCTTTGGGGGGTGCTGCTCATGAATCACCTCGCTTACAATCCGTGGGAAAGGGACGACACACCATCTGATCGATCGAGTTGCCCAGTGGCACCATGGGAAGCACGGTGTGCTCGGGCGCGATCTGAAAGTCGGCCAGGATGGGCCCCTCGGCGGCGTTCATGGCCTCCACGGCCGAACGCACATCGCAGCGGTCGCGCACGGTGAGGCCGGGAATGCCGTAGGCCTCGGCGATCTTGGCGAAATCGGGACCGCTGATCGGCGTCACCGCATAGTTGCGGTCGTAGAAGAGCTCCTGCCAC
>DIVQ01000107.1:4161-10460 GCA_002423325.1 Anaerolineales bacterium UBA6128
CCAAAGCCCATCGCGCCCAGGCCGCCGGAGGTAATCAGCCCGGCCGGTCGATTGTGGGTATAGTACTGCGCTTCCCACATCTGATTCTGCCCCACGTCCGAGACCATGATGGCCTTGCCCTCGGTGATCTCACTGATGGTGCGCATAATGTACTGCGGTGTCAGTTCTGGCGTGCCAGAGATGGGCATCTCGCGCTGTGCTGATTCGTTGCGCGTGAGGTCGCTCTGAGTCACCCAGGCTGGCCCGCTCGCAGGCGCTGCCAGTGGCACCAGCTGTTTGAGCACGCTGCAGACATCACCCACGATGGGCAGGTCGGCTCGCACACGCTTGCCGATCTCTGCAGGGTCGACATCCACATGGATGATCTGCGCGCTCGGGGCAAAGGACTGGGCGTTGGTGCCGGTCAGGCGGTCGGTGAAGCGCGTGCCCAGCGCCAGGATCAGGTCAGCCTGCTGCAATGTGACGTTGGTCGAGGTCTCTCCGTGCATACCGGCCATGCCCAGGCACAGGGGGTGGCTTTCGGGCAGCGCAGCCTTACCCAGCAACGTGGTCACCACGGGGATCTGCGTCTTGTCGACCAGGGCGCGCAGTTCATCGGTGGCCTGCGAGATCAAGCAGCCGCGCCCGGCTATAATAACCGGGTGTTGCGCCTGCGCCAGCATGTCGGCCGCCTGCTGGATCTGGCGGGCGTTGCCGCGTGTGTGCGGACGATAGCCGGGCAGATTGACGCGTTCGGGGTAGGCAAACTCCATCTCGGCCAACTGGGCGTCTTTGGTGATGTCCAGGAGCACTGGCCCCGGACGACCCGTGCTGGCGATGTGAAAGGCCTCGCGGATGGCTTCGGCAATGTCGGCCACGTCGGTCACCAGGTAGTTGTGCTTGGNNGCTTGGTGATGGGCATGGTGATGCCCACCATGTCGCATTCCTGAAAGGCGTCCGATCCCAGCAACTGTGAGGAAACCTGTCCGGTGATGGCGACGACGGGCGAGGAATCCATGTAGGCTGCGGCGATGCCCGTAACCAGATTGGTGGCGCCGGGTCCCGACGTGGCGATGCAGACGCCTACACGCCCGGTGGCGCGTGCGTAGCCGTCGGCGGCATGCGCGGCGGCCTGCTCGTGGCGCACCGTAACGTGGTGAATGCTGGGATAGTGTCGCAGCTCGTGATAGACGGGCATAATCTGGGCGCCCGTAATGCCGAAGGCGACTTTAACGCCTTCACGCACCAGACATTCCCAGACAATTTGAGCTCCCCTCAACCTCATTGAACTTCTCCTCGTATGGCCCTCAGGGGCGTGTACTGCGACATCCTACTGGCGGCATAGCCACGGCGCAGACGATGCGCCACGCCAGCGCCGTCTGCGCTGGCTAACCCTCCAAGATGGCTCCCGTGCTGGCAGACGTCACCAGGCGCGCATAGCGGTGCAAGACGCCGGTCTTGATGCTCGGCTCGAACGGCGGCAGCGCCTGCAAGCGGGTCTGTACTTGGGCGGCGGGCACGTCCAAGTCGAGATGGTAGTTCGGGATGTCAATCACGATACGATCGCCATCGCGCACCGCGGCGATCGGGCCGCGCGCGGCCGCCTCGGGCGACAGGTGGCCGATGGCCGCGCCGCGCGTAGCGCCCGAGAAGCGGCCGTCGGTTACCAGCGCTACTTTATCATCCATGCCCATCCCCGAAAGGAGCGAAGTGGGCGTCAGCATCTCGCGCATCCCGGGGCCGCCCTTGGGTCCCTCGTAGCGGATGACGATAACGTCCCCCGCTTGGAACTGGCCCGCCATGATGGCGGCGGTGGCGGCCTCTTCGGTCTCAAAGACGCGCGCGGGGCCGGCGTGCTGCATCATACGTGGAGCGACGGCCGCGCGTTTGACCACGGCGCCCTCCGGGGCCAGGCTGCCGAACAGCAGCGCCAGTCCGCCGCGCGGCGAGTAGGGGTCAGCGCCGGTGCGCACGACGGCCCGATCGACTGTGTCATAGTCGGGTGCCCAACGGGAGCCGGGCGCGAGGTTCTCGCCCACACTGCAGCCCGTGACGGTCATGCTCTGCGCTTCCAGCAGGCCCAACACGTCGAGTTCGTGCAGAATGGCGCCAACGCCGCCCGCGTAGAAGAGATCCTCGATGTGCTGTTCGCCGGCGGGCGCCAACTTGCACAGGTGCGGCGTGCGGTCGCTGAAGGCGTTCAGTTCGTGCAGATCAAAGTGCAGGCCGGCCTCGTGGGCGATGGCCAACAGGTGCAGCACCGAGTTCGTGGAGCCGCCCATGGCCATGTCGGTGGCAAAGGCATTCGTGAAGGCGGCCCGGTTTAGAATGTCGCGCGCGCAGATCCCGCGGCGCAGCAACTCCATCACCTGCATTCCGGCCAGCTTGCCGAGCGCCATGCGTCGAGAGTGGACGGCGGGCGTGGTGCCGTTTCCTGGCAGGGCAATGCCCAGCGCTTCCACCAGGCAGCTCATCGTGTTGGCTGTGTACATGCCCGAGCAGGAGCCGCAGGTCGGGCAGCAGGCCTTCTCGATGCGCTCGACTTCTTCGTGTGACAGGGTTCCCGCTGTGGCGGCGCCGACGGCCATGAAGGCTGAGTTGAGGTCCAGGGTCTGGTTGCCGCGTCGGCCGGCCAGCATCGGGCCGCCGGTAACGATCACGCTCGGCAGATTGATGCGCGCGGCGGCCATGGCCATGCCGGGGATGATCTTGTCGCACGCGGGCACGAGGACCAGCGCGTCAAAGGCGTGCGAGAGGGCCACAGTCTCGACCGAGTCCGCGATCACTTCGCGCGACGAGAGCGAGTACTTCATGCCCTGGTGGCCCATGGCGATGCCATCGCACACCGCGATGGTGTTGGCCTCAAAAGGCACGCCGCCCGCCATATAGATCCCGCCCTTGACCGCCTCGACCAACTGCCGCAAGTGCAGGTGTCCCGGAACGATCTCGGAGAACGAGTTGATGACGCCTATAAAGGGGCGCTGCAGCTCTTCCTCGGTACGTCCGAGTGAGTAGAGCAGCGAGCGGTGCGGCGCGCGCTCCAGACCTTTGCGAACGGTATCGCTCCTCACAGTGATCCTCCTGGACAATAGGAACGGCTCTATCTGACGCGGTGTTAACAAAAAACGGCGCTCACGCACGAGACTATGCTCGTTTGCGTGGCGCCTTCGCCGGGGAGGTGCGGTCCTCCGTGAACTATGGGCCCTGAGCGGGCAATAAAAGAGCCTCACCCTGGTTAGGTGAGGCTCTTTGGCGTACCTACTAGCACCTGAGTGCTATCGGCCCCTCCCAACCGGCAAGCTCCCCTCAATAACGAGGAGCTCAACTAGAACGAGCGTAATAAGGCCGATGGAACGGGTACTCATTCGGACTGAGCCTCAGGTCTATGTTACTCTCTACAATATCACAGCATGTCCTTCTTGTCAAGAACCCAATCAGCTCTACAGTTTGCGACGGCCAGACAGAGCCTCAGCCAGCGTGACGCGATCCGCGTACTCCAGATCGCCGCCACGGGGCAACCCGAGCGCTAGGCGCGAGATCAGCACGCCGTAGGGCTCAAGCAGCCGCGACAGGTACATCGCTGTCGCGTCGCCCTCGAGGGTGGGGTTGGTGGCCACGATGACTTCGCGCACTTGGCCGCCCTCAACGCGGCGCACCAGCTCGCGCATGCGCAGTTCATCGGGCCCCACGCGCTCCATGGGCGATATGTGGCCGTGCAAGACATGGTAGAGCCCCTTGAACTGGCCAGTCTGCTCGATGGCCAGCACGTCCAGCGGGGCCTCAACGACGCAGAGTGTCTCGTGGTCACGCGCCGCGTCGCTGCACACCTCGCAGGGGTCCTGCTCGCTGATGTTGCAGCAGACCGAGCAGAGCACCGTGCTCTTGTGCAGCTGACTGAGGGCTTCGGCCAGGGCCTCGGTCTCTGCAGCGCCGGCGCGCAGCAAATAATAGGTCAGGCGTGAGGCGGTCTTTGGCCCCACCCCGGGCAGCCGACCAAGGGCATCGATCAGCCGCTGGACCGACTTGGGCGTGGCTGACATCAGAACAGGCCCGGGATTCCGAGGCCACTGGTCAGCGGCGAGAGCCGCTCGTCAGCCATCTGGGCAATCTTGGCCATAGCCTCTTTGTAGGCTGCCAGAATCAGATCCTGCAACATCTCGACTTCTTCGGGGTCCACAACCTCGGGCTTGATCTCGATCGAGACGAGCTCGCGCCCGCCGGTCATGGTGATGGTCACGGCACCGCCGCCAGCGGAGGCGGTCACGGTGGCCTGTTCCAGCGCCTCTTGCGCCTCGGTGAGTTGGCTCTGCAGTTGCTGCAGCTGCTGCATCTGTTGCATGGGCCCACCGCCACCCATGCCCGTGGCGCCCCCTCCGGTCTTGAAGCGCTTTTTACCCTTACTGCCCACGTCGTTCCTCCTGCTGGTCTCCGGTGTTCACCTGCGTAATCTGGCCGCCCCTGCGTCGTAGTTCTCGAACCGCCGGATGGTTCAACAATGTGTCCCCGGCAGTATCCTTGTCGCCGGGCGGAAAGAGCTCCTGAGGCTGCGGCGGTTCGTCATCATCGGGTGGCTGTGTCTGCGACGGATCACAGGCCACGCACTCGGCGATGACCTGTGTGCCCAACACCTCGCTGAGCACCGTCTCGAGCACGCTGCGGCGCTTGGGATCGGACAGTTTTTCGCACACAAAGCTGTTGCACGCCAGCCGCAGGGTGTTGCCGTGCACCTCCATTGGGCGAGTCGAGTTGACGAACCCGGCGGTAGAGATGTCGAGCGCACGGACTCGCGAACGCACCATCCGCCATTTGGCGCGCACCCAGTCGAGCGTCAGCACGGGCGTGGCCGTCGCGGCCTCGGCCGGCGAGGACTCGGCCACGGCCTGGCTCGGCGCGGCGTCGGCCTGCGGCACGTAGGCGGGTTCTGGCGCGCTGTCAGCCGCTGGCTCGCCGACGCTGTCAGTAGTTGGCTGCGGGTCGGGGCCGCTACCCGTTTGCGCGGTATGGGCCGGCTCTGCAACGGGTGGTGGCGCCGATGGAGCGGGCCGCGGTGCTTCGTCCGTCAGAGCGGGTGCCGGGCGCTGCGCCGTCTCCGGGCTGCTTGACGGCTCGCCGGTAGCGTCGGGTCCCGCGTCTGTGCCAACTACGGCCTCCACCAGAGCGATCTCGATAGCCAATTGCGGGCGCGCCGCGTTGCGCACAGCGCGCATGGAATCACTATAGAGTTTGATGGTGCGCACGACGGTCCCCAGGCTGATCGAGGCGTCCGCGGCCAGACTCTGCAGATCAGCCAGCGTCTGAGCGCTGAAGCGTGCCAGGCCGTCGCCGGAGCCGACCTTGATCAGCATCAGGGCACGCAGTTGTTCGAGGATATCGGCCAGAAACTGCACCGGTTCGGCCCCCTGGTCGAGCGCCTGGTCCACGGCGCGCAGTCCGGTAGCCAGGTCGCCCCCGAACATGCTGCGCAACAGGTTGGTTATTTGCTCGGAGGGCACGGTGCCCAGGATCTGCTGAACCTGGTCCAGTGTGATCGTCGCGCTGCCGTAGGCGGCCAGCTGATCGAGCAGGCTGACGGCGTCGCGAAAGCTGCCACCCGCGCGACGCGCCACAAAGGCCAGCGCGTCCGGCGCAATAGCGATGCCCTCCTCGGCGCAGATGTGCTCGAGGTTGGCAGCAATGGTCTGCACCGTGCCGCGCTTGAAATCAAAGCGCTGGCAGCGCGACAGCACCGTGTCGGGCAAGCGGTGGGGTTCCGTCGTGCAGAGCACAAAGACCGCGTGGTTGGGAGGCTCCTCGAGAGTCTTGAGCAACGCGTTAAAGGCCTCGCGCGTGAGCATGTGAACTTCGTCAATCACATAGACCTTGTAGCGGCTCTCGCTGGGGCTAAAGTTGACCTTGTCGCGCAGGTCACGGATCTCGTCGATGCCGCGGTTGGAGGCCGCATCGACCTCAATCAGGTCCAGAGAGGTGCCTGACGTGATGTGATTGCAGATAGGGCACTTGTTGCAGGGCGGGTCGTCGGTGTTGCCGACGCAGTTGATCGCCTTGGCCAGGATGCGGGCCGTTGAGGTCTTGCCGGTGCCGCGAACGCCAGTGAACAGGTAGGCATGCCCGATGCGCCCGGCCCGGATCTGGTTTCGCAGGGTGCGCGTGATGTGCTCCTGGCCCAGGATGTCGTCAAAGGTCTGTCCGCGCCACTTGTTGTAGAGTGCCTGGGTGGTCATGCTTGCCTGCCTGGGGTGTATCGCGATGGACACTGCAGCAAGTGTAGCACGGTAGGGGCGAACTGGCAACCGCGCGTTCCGACTTAGAATTCCTGTTAC
>DIVQ01000093.1:0-3292 GCA_002423325.1 Anaerolineales bacterium UBA6128
GCGGCGGCAGGGTCAAGGACCTGCCTGGTGTGCGCTATCACATCGTTCGCGGGACGTTGGACGCGGGCGGCGTGGACGGCCGCAAGCGTGGCCGCAGCAAGTACGGGGCCAAGATGAGCAAGGGCAAGTAGCCTGTTGACGGGTAGATCAAGCGCGACAGGCTGTTCAAGCGACGGCCGCGCGTTAGCTGATTTGTGGAGGAACGAGGATGCCGAGACGGTACCGTCCGGAGCCGCGAGAGGTCAAACCGGAACTGCGCTACAACAGTGAAATGCTGGCGCGAATGATCTCGCTGGTCATGAAAGATGGCAAGCGCAGCACGGCGCGGCGCGTGGTTTATGACGCGATGGACATTATTTCGGATCGCGCGGGCGGGGATCCTCTCGACGCGGTAGAACAGGCGATTCGGAACGCCTCGCCGATGATCGAGGTCAAGCCGCGGCGCGTGGGTGGCTCGACGTATCAGGTGCCGGTGGAAGTCACTCCGGCGCGGCGGACGTCGTTGGCGCTGCGTTGGTTGCTGGATGCGGCCAAGGGTCGGCCGGGCAAGTCTTTTTCGCAAAGGCTGGCGGACGAACTGATGGATGCTGCCAGGAACACGGGCAACGCGATCAAGAAGCGCGAAGACGTGCATCGTATGGCTGAGGCGAACAAGGCCTTTGCGCACTATCGCTGGTAGCCCGTTATAGCGGGTGCCAGCGCGATCCCGGGTGGGCGCGTCTCGCCATACTCCGGATTCGGGCGCCGAGGAGTAGCAGACATGGCGAGTAAGGCGACAGAGGACGAGCCACTAAGTAAGACGCGCAACATTGGGATCATCGCCCACATCGATGCGGGCAAGACGACGACCACAGAGCGCATCCTGTTCTACACGGGGCGCACGCATCGGTTGGGGAATGTCGATGACGGGACGACCGTCACCGACTGGATGGAACAAGAGCGCGAACGGGGTATTACCATTGCATCAGCGGCGGTGACCTGTTTCTGGCGCGAGCACCGCATTAACATTATTGATACGCCGGGGCACATCGATTTCACCGCCGAGGTGCAGCGCAGCCTGCGTGTGCTGGACGGCGGGGTGGTGGTGTTTGACGCCGTGAATGGCGTGGAGCCCCAGTCTGAGACGGTATGGCGGCAGGCGGATCGTTTTGGCGTTCCGCGCATCTGCTTTATTAACAAAATGGATAGGACGGGAGCCGATTTCGGGCGTTGCGTCAAGATGATACGCGAACGCCTGGAAACTGTGCCTGTAGCGATACAGGTGCCCATCGGGGCAGAGTCCTCGTTTGAGGGGCTGGTGGATCTGTTCGAGAATGTGGCGCTGGTATACCACGACGAACTGGGCCGCGAGCCAAGCTGCGAGGAGATTCCGGACGCGCTGCGAGCCGAGGTGGCCGCAGCGCGCGAAGCCATGGTGGAGGCAATTGTCGAACGGGATGATTTCCTGTTGGACAAGTACCTCTCGGGCGAGGAACTGACCCCGGTAGAGTTGCGAGCAGGCCTCCGCAAGGCGACGCTGGCGGGAATGTTGGTGCCGGTGCTGTGCGGGGCGTCGTTACGCAACAAGGGTGTACAGCCGGTTCTGGATGCTATCGTAGACTACCTGCCATCGCCCCTGGATGTGCCCGCTATCGAGGGCGTGCATCCAACCACGGGGGAGGCGGAGGTGCGCCACTGCGACCCGCGCGAGCCTTTTTCTGCGCTCGTGTTCAAGATCGCAACGGACCCCTTCCTGGGCAGGTTGGCCTACTTGCGCGTCTACTCCGGCGCCCTGCGCGCCAACTCTACCTCGTACAACGCCCCCAAAGCCCGCAAAGAACGAATCGGTCGTCTGGTCCACATGTATGCCAACCATCGGGAAGATGCCGATGAGGTGGTGGCGGGCGACATTGCCGCGACGGGCGCACTCAAGTTCACCTTTACCGGTGACACCCTGTGCGATCCCAGCCATCCCATCGTGCTCGAGTCGATCCGCTTTCCGGAGCCGGTGATCTATGTGGCGATAGAGCCGCGTACGGCTGCCGATGAGAAAAAGCTGGCTGATGCGCTGCAGGCGCTGGCCGAAGAGGATCCGACGTTCCGCGTGTCGGTCGACGAGAACACCGGGCAGACGCTGATCTCGGGCATGGGCGAGCTGCACCTCGAGGTGCTGGTGGAGCGGCTGACGCGCGAGTTCAATGTGAGCGCCAAGGTGGGGCGGCCGCAGGTTGCATACCGCGAGACGGTGACGCAGGCGGCGCAGGCCGAGGCAGAGTTCACGGCGCAACGCGGCGGCAAGCCGCTGTATGCGCGGGTGGTGCTGGGTGTGGAGCCGCTCCCGAAGGGGGGCGGGTTCGAGTTCCGCAAGGCGCTCCGGAATGGGCTGCTGCCGGACGTGTACCTGCCGGTGATCGAGTCAGCGGTGCGTGAGGGGCTCGCGAGCGGGGTTCTGGCCGGCTATCCGATGGTGGATGTGCGGGCGACGCTTGCGGACGCGAGCTACGATGAGGAAACGTCGAACGAGGCGGCCTTTGCGAGCGCAACCGCGATTGCCTTTACCAAAGCGACACAGAGCGCGACGCCGGTGATTCTGGAGCCGGTGATGCTGGTGGAGGTGGTGGCGCCTACCGAGGGCATCGGCGATGTGATCGGCGATCTGAGCGCTCGACGCGGCGAGATCCAGGGGATGGAGCCGATGCCGGGTGGGATGCAGACGGTGCGTGGTCACGTGCCACTGGCCGAGATGTTCGGATACGCCACTGATTTGCGCTCGATGTCGCAGGGGCGCGGCTCGTTCAGTATGGAGTTTCAGCACTATGCTGCGGTGCCGGGCGAGGTTTCGCGACGCATTCTGGGCGAGGAGATCGCTCCCAGCAGCTGATCTACACAAACTGAGCGGGGCTCTGGAGGGCGATTTGCCAGAAGCGCCGCAATCAGTATAATCGTAAGGCTTATGCGCTCGCGTCGAGCGCTTGCATGCGCGAGATTGCGGCTGTTGCGCGGCCGCGTGAGCACTCAACAGGAGAGCCGAAATGGCGAAGAAAGTCTTTCAGCGAACAAAGCCACACCTGAACGTAGGGACGATTGGTCACGTGGACCATGGCAAGACGACGCTCACAGCGGCCATCACCAAGGTGTTGGCGATGAAGGGCGAGTCACAGTTTCTGGCCTACGACCAGATCGACAATGCGCCTGAAGAGAAGGCGCGTGGTGTGACGATCAACATTTCGCACGTGGAATACGAGACCGACACGCGGCACTATGCGCACGTCGACTGCCCGGGGCACGCGGACTATATCAAGAACATGATCAC
>DIVQ01000093.1:3406-3662 GCA_002423325.1 Anaerolineales bacterium UBA6128
GAGCTGGAGCTGCGCGAGCTGCTGACAGACTACAAGTTCCCGGGTGACGAGATTCCGATCGTGCGTGGGTCGGCGCTGAAGGCGCTGGAGTCGACGTCGACGGATCCGGACGCGCCGGAGTACAAGTGCATCGTGGACCTGATGCAGGCGGTGGACGACTATATTCCGGCGCCGGTGCGCGAGACAGACAAGCCGTTCATGATGGCGATCGAGGACGTATTCGGGATCAAGGGTCGCGGGACGGTGGTGACGGGGC
>DIVQ01000059.1 GCA_002423325.1 Anaerolineales bacterium UBA6128
GGGACCCTCGTCCCACTGCAGCCCCAGCCAGTGCAGGCTGTCGAGCAGGTCGGGCAGCGAATCGGGGTTGTAGCGCCCGCGGTCGGTGTCTTCGATGCGCAGCACAAAGCGTCCATTGTGATGGCGGGCAAAAAGCCAGTTATAGAGCGCCGTCCGTGCGCCCCCCACGTGAAAGTAGCCCGTCGGGCTGGGCGCGAACCGAACGCGAACGGTCCCCAATGTCATGTTTCCTCCTGGAGTGAGCGCTGAGCGCCGGCGCCCGCCTGCTCCTAGAGCAGTGCGGCCTCCGGATCAGTACGGCGCAGGATGACGCTCTGGGCCAGACCGAGCGCAATGTAGGTACTGATCAGCGAGCTGCCGCCATAGCTCACCAGCGGCAGCGGCAGGCCGGTCACCGGCAGCAGGTTGGCATTCATTCCCAGATTGATGACCGTCTGACTCAGGATCATCGTCGCCACGCCTGCGGCGATCAGCCGACCATAGTCATCGCGCGCCAGACGCGCGATGCGCAGCAAGCGCAGAACCAGAATCGCAAAGGCCAGGACCGTCAGACTGGCGCCCAGGAAGCCAAGTTCCTCAGCCAGCACCGAAAAGATAAAGTCAGTGTGGCGCACGCGCAGGAATTCGAGTTGGCTCTGCGTGCCCTGCCGAAAGCCCTTGCCCAGCCAGCCCCCCGAGCCGATGCTGATCAGCGCCTGCCGGATGTTAAAGCTGGCCCCCGACGGGTCGTATCCCGGAAGCACAAACATCAGCACGCGGTCACGCATATAGTCTTCAAGGCGGAACCAGATCAACGGCGCCACGATCGCGCCCACGATCGGCAGCACCAGCAGGTGCCGCCAGCGCACGCCGCTCAGAAAGACCATGCCAATCCACAGCAGTACGACGATCAGCGCTGTGCCAAAGTCGGGCTGCAGATAGATGAGCGCAACTGGCGGGATAAGCAACAGGATCGAGAGCAAGAAGGGTGCGGGGCTCTCGAGGTCCTCTCTGTCGAGCCCTAACTGCCGCGCCAGCACCAGCGTGATCACAACCTTGGCCAGCTCGGAGGGCTGAACGCCGAACAGGCCGCCGCTCAGCCAGCTGGTAGCGCCGAACTCGGTGCGGCCCAGCACCCGCACAACCCCCAGCACCACCAAGACGCCCAGATAGAGCCAGCGGCTCAACCCGCGCCAGACGCGATAGTCGATCAGCGCGACGATCAGGTAGAGCACTAGTCCCACCGCGGCGAAAAACGCCTGACGGAAGACAGTGTTATCCCACAGCGGGCCAGGCTCTGTGTAGAGCGACTCGTAACCGCTGTAGATCATCGCGATGCCCAGACCCGTCAAGGCCAGCATCGTCAGCAGCAGTACCCAGTCGAACGACCGCCAGGCGAGCCTGTTCATCGGCGCTATCCGGTTCCCCGGCGTGCCAGGAACCCGCCGCGCTCGCGCAGTGCGTCACGCACCCAAGCAAACAGACCGTTGCGCTCGGGTGCATCCTGCGCCTCGGGCACGTCGGCACCCAGCAGACGCTGCGCCATGCCGTGGTACGCTTTGCCCGCCAGGCTGGTCTCGTCGTGCGCAACCGGGTTGCCGCGCGCGTTGGCCACCAGCAGTTGCTCGTTTTCGGGCACCACGCCCAGCAGCGGAATGGCCAACCGGCTGACGATCTCTTCCACGCTCAGCATATCGTTGCGGCGCACCAGTTCGGGCCGGATACGGTTCACCACCAGGCGCGTGTCGATGCGCCCCTCGGCCTCCAGGATACCCAACACGCGGTCGACGTCCTGGATCGCCGAATAGTCGGGCGTAGTCACCAGCACGAATTCGTCCGCCGGGGCCACCGCATTGCGAAAGCCCAACTCGATCCCGGCAGGCGAGTCGATCAACACAAAATCGCACTCGCCGCGCAGTTGAGTGCACACCTGGATCAGGTCCGCCGGGCTCACGGCCGACTTGTCGCGGCTCTGTGCGGCCGGCAGCAGGTAGAGCTCTTGCTCCACACGATCGTGGATCAGCGCCTGGCGCAGGCGCGCGCGCCCTTCCACCAAGTCGACGATGTCATAGATGATACGGTTCTGCAGTCCCATGACGACGTCGAGGTTGCGCAGGCCGATATCGGTATCGATGACCACCACACGCTGGCCCAGCTTCGCCAGCGCCACACCGAGGTTGGCCGTGGTGGTGGTCTTGCCCACACCCCCCTTGCCCGAGGTCACTGTGATTACACGCGTCGGCATCCCGCTATTCTCCTGACCGCCCGGGAACGCCCCGGTGCGTTTCGAATTGCGCCGGCGTTGCGTTACGCATGGCGGCTAGACTCCGAAACGACCGAGCGTATCCCATAGCTGAACGACGATGGCGTCATCGCGGACCATGGCCACCTCGGGCGAACGTCGCGTGGGGCGTGCCTCTTCGCCCGGCCTGGCCACATGGTTGCCGATGCGCAGTTGCAGCGGCGTCAGATCCAGCGCACAGACGACGGCGTTGTCATCGCCCATCGCGCCCGCGTGCGCCGTTCCGAACAGGCGCCCCCAGATCACGATATCGCCCCCCGCGATGATCTCGGCGCCCACGTTCACGTCGCCAATCACCACCACATGGCCGGTGTGTCGGATGACCTGCCCCGAGCGCACCAGGCGACGCACCAGAGTTCCACGGCTGCCCTCCTGCCCGTTGCCGGGCCGGATGATGGGCGCGGGCGCGGTCACCACAGGTCGCGCGGGGGCCGGCCGGTCCTCGGGCTCGAGGCCGTCGCTGCCGGGGATCGTGCTCGCCGTCTCGCCCTCAGCCGACGTCGGCTCCAGCAACCGCAGGCCGAGCGCGTTGACCGCCCGCTGCGTGTCGGCGCTGGAGGTCACCACGGTGCGCAGCGTCATCTCGGAGCGCGCCAGCAGCTCACTCAACTGCCCCAGTTGTTCCTGGTCCAATGCGCGATCGCCCACTTGGAGCGCCACCTTGGCGCTGCGGAAAAAGGCGCCCTGAGTCTTGAGATGCTCCTCCAGTTCGGCGATCAACGCGCCAAACTCGCCCTGCTCCAGGGTGATCGTCAGCCCCTCACGCGTACCCTTGATGGAGACCGCACCTCTCATCGTCCTGTCCTCTCTGCCCTCACGGCGCCGTGACGGTGGCAGGCCTCTCCGACGTGCCATCCAGCCCAAAGTAGTGCTTGAGTATGTCTGCTGCGACCGGTACAGCAGTCTGCGACCCCTCGCCGCCCCCTTCGAGAAAGATCACCAGCGCGATCTCGGGGTCCTCGTAGGGCGCAAAACAGGTGAACCAGGCGTGGGTGGGCATATAGCCAAACTCATCCACGATCAGGTTACCTTCCTCGTCCCAGGCGGCATACTCGGCCGAGCCGGTCTTGCCGGCCACCGAAAGATTGGCGATCTGCGCGCCCCAGGCCGTGCCATACTGCACCGCCTCGCGCATGCCGCGCCGCACCAGCGCCAGGTCCTCGGGGTCGGTGTCGAGTTGGCGGCTGACCACGGGCATATAGCCCTGAAGCACTCGGCCCTCGGAATCGGTCACCTGGTAGACGACCTGCGGCCGCAGCACCGTGCCGCCGTTGGCCACGGTAGAGCACATGCTCACCACTTGCAGCGGCGTGGCAAGTATGTAGCCCTGGCCGATGGCGGCGTTGTAGGTGTCGCCCGTCACCCAGTTCTCGCCATAGTTCTGCCGCTTCCAGCGGTCGTCCGGCACCAACCCGGTCGCCTCACCGGTCAGTTCGATGCCGGTACGCTGACCAAAGCCGAACTCGGCCGCGTATTCTGCCAGCCGCGTGTAGGTCAGGCCCACCAGGTCCTCAAAGCCGCCCACCGCCTGGTAAAAGTAGATGTCACACGACTGCAAAAGGGCCCCCACGATGTTCAGGGCGCCATGGCCGCTGCGATGCCAGCAGTAGAAGGGTTGGTCCAGCGAGCGATCATCGGGGGCGTACTTGTTCGGCAGCCACAACGTGCCGCCGCAATACAGCATCGTGGAGCGATCCACGATCTGATCCTCGAGCACGGCCGTGGCCGACACCAGCTTGAAGGTCGACCCCGGGGGATACTGTCCCCCGACAGCGTGGTTGAGCAGCGGATGGTTCGGATCCGTGTTCAGCCGCGCAAAATCGCTGTACGAGATGCCCCCCGAAAACAGGTTGTTGTCGTAGGAGGGCAGCGACACCATCGACAGTACCTCGCCTGTGCGCGGGTCCATGGCGATGGCTACCCCCACCTCTGAGCCGGCAGCGCGCATCCCTTTGCTCAGCGCCTCTTCTACATAGCGCTGCAGCTCGACGTCCAGCGTCAGGATAAGGTTCGACCCGGCCTCCGGCTCGCTGGAGGCGAGCACCGCCACTTCGCGCTGGTAGACGTCCACCTCGATGTGCTTCTGCCCCGGAACGCCCCGCAGCACCCGCTCCTGCGTGTACTCGACGCCGGACAGCCCCACCATATCGTCCGACGCGTAAGCCTGCTCCGCGTCAGCCAGGTAGCTATCCAGTTCGCTGGCGGGAATCTGTCCCACATAGCCCAAGATATGCGCCGTCAGCGCCCCCTCCAGATAGTGCCGGATGGGCTCGGTCTCCACCAGCACCCCCGGCAACTCTGGATGCTCCTCTTCGAGGATCAGCGCGGCCTGCCGGTCGACATCCGTGGCGATGCGCACCGGGTTGTAGGGGCCGTTGTACCGCAACGCCAGAATGCCCTCGATACTGGTCGTGTCAGCGGCTGCGGGATCAGAGCCCGTCGCCTCTTCGGCGATCTGGGGTCGGCTGCCGACCTGCATCTGCAGCAGTTCGCCCACGCGCGACAGCACCCGCTGCCGCTCAGCGGCGTCCTGAGGCAAGCCCCCGGGCACCACGCTCACGGTAAAGCTGGCGACATTGCGCACCAGCATCCGGCCATAGCGATCATAGATAATGCCGCGCGGCGCGTCCGTCGGCAGCAGTCTGAAGCGGTTGGCATCGGCCGACTCGAGGTACTGGTCGGACGAGACAATCTGCAGCTCCCACAGTCGCGCGCCAATCACAACAAAGGCCGCTATCGCCAGCAGCCGGAACAATGTGAATCGCAATCGGGTTGACGCGTCGTTCATACGATCAAATCACCGCCTCGGCCGGAACACGCCGCCACCAGAGACGCAGGATCAGCAGCAGGATCGGCATGGCGAGGACGTTGCACAGCACCGCGGGCAACACCTCGCGTACGAACATCGGGCCCCATAGCACCGTGCGCCCAGACATCTCCAGGATCACCATCCAGAACACCTGATACACCAGCGTGGCGCTGGCGATGGCCGCCAGCGGCCAAAAGGTGGCCTCGCGCGGCGCATAGCTATCGACCACACTCACCAGCACGCAGACGGCCGTCACACAGAGCGTGGCGGTGCCGAACGGCGCGCCGGTGAGCACGTCGATGGTCACCCCGCCCGCCAGGATGACCGGCACGCTGGGACGCAGGCCCCAACGCAGCACGCAGGCCACCGCCAGCATCAGCACCAGGTCGGGGCTGGCCCCCCAGATGCGCACATGCGAGGTCACAGTGGACTGCACCAGCGCGCTGAACGCGATCAGCGGCGCCATGGCATAGACGTTCACTGGTCTTCCTCTGCGCCGGCGCCGAACTCGAGCAGCACCATCACCATCTCGAGATCGGCCAGGTTGACCGCCGGCTCGACATGCGCGAGCTGAAAGACCTCCACGTCCGACGTCTCGACGCGCAGCACCTGCCCCACCAGCAGCCGCTTGGGAAAGTTGCCCCCCAGCCCTGAGGTCAACACGACGTCGCCCGCCGCCACCGTATCGCCCTGCGGAATGTAGCGCATCACCAGATCGTTGTCGGGATAGCCCTGCACCGAGCCGGTGGCGCGCGTGCGCTGGATGAGGCAGCTCACCGAACTGGAAGGGTCGGTGATGAGCATGACCTTGGAGGAGTGCGTGCTGACCTCGCTGATGCGCCCCACCAGCGCCTGGTCGGTCAGCACAGGCATCGACACGGCGATACCATCTGCGCTGCCGCGGTCGATGAGCAGGTACTGCAGCAGCGTGTTGGGGTCTCGACCGACCACTTCGGCCGGCAGCATCGTCATCTCGGGCACCGCGCTCTTGAAATCGAGTTGCCGGCGCAGCGTCTCGTTCTCGAGACGCGCCTCCTCCAGCAGCACGATCTGGTTGCGCAGGCGCTCGTTCTCCTCACGCAGCGCGTCGTTGTCGGCGCGCAGCCTGAACCAGTCGCCGATGCCCGACGTGGCCTGGCGCACGGGGCGCGCCAGGCGCTCCAGCGCGAACTGCATCGGGGAGACGACGAAAGAGACAGCATTGCGAATGGGGTTGGGGCGACCGGTCTCATCCAGCACCAGCCAGGCCAGGATCAGCGCCAGGATGAGCACCACCGCAATGCCCCAGCCGTGCTTGCTCTTCATCTACAACCCTCGCCCGCTCCGCTACCTGGCGTGCTGCAGCACGCCGCGTTGCGCCATAGCCAGCACCTTGTAGTAACGGTCGAGGTCGGTCACAATGGCCCCAGCCCCGCGCGCCACGCAGGTCACCGGGTCCTCGGCGCGAAAGACGTTCATGTGCGTCTCGGCCGCCAGGCGCTCCGGCAGACCCTGGAGCAGCGAGCCGCCGCCGGCCATGGCGATGCCCTGCTCCATCAGGTCCGAGACCAATTCGGGCGGCGTCTCGTCCAAGGTGTTTCTGACGGCCTCCACGATGATGCCGACCGAACCCGACAGCGCCTCGCGCACCTCCACGCTGCTCATCTCGATCGCTTCAGGCAGACCCGTGATCAGGTTGCGACCGCGAATGGTGATCGTCTGCTCCTGCGCCAGGGGGTAGGCCGAGCCGATGGCGATCTTTGTGCGTTCCGCCATGCGCTCGCCAATCAGCAGGTTGTACTTTTGGCGCGCGTACTGGATGATCTCTTCGTCCATCTCGTCGCCCGCCACGCGGATGGAGCGGCTGCTCACGATGCCGCCCAGCGAGATAACAGCCACCTCAGTGGTGCCGCCGCCGATGTCGATGATCATACTGCCGACCGAGTCGCTGACGGGCAACCCTGCGCCGATCGCCGCGGCCATGGGCTCGTCCACCAGGTAGGCCTCGCGCGCGCCGGCGCTCAGCGCCGCCTCGTGCACCGCGCGCTTCTCGACCTCCGTCACGCCGCTGGGAATGCCCACCACCACACGCGGGCTCGACAACCAGCGTCGTCGCTCCTGCGCCTTGCGGATAAAATAGTGCAGCATGCGCTCGGTCATGTCAAAGTCCGAGATCACGCCATCGCGCAGTGGGCGGATCGCGACGATGTGCGCCGGCGTGCGCCCCACCATCTCGCGCGCTTCGGCGCCAATCGCCAATGCCTTATTTGTGTTCTTGTCGATGGCGACGACCGACGGTTCGTTGATGATGATGCCCTGCCCGCTGACAAAAACGAGCGTGGTAGCCGTGCCCAGGTCGATGCCGATATCGCGCGAAAACATACCCAGGAGCGAGGCCAAGGGTTTGAACACTGTGGACGTCCTTCCTCTGGTCAGCCAGTGAGATCACGGCGATTATACCACGGTTGGCATCTGCCCGCCACAAGTGCCGGCCTGGCCATCCTGGGTTACGCCCGACGGGAGATCAAGGGGGGAAGCGCTGACCCGCGGCGAGCCTCTGGGGAGGCACATAATATACTCATTATACAGAACAGGAGGGGAGTAGCCTCCCCTCCTGACGTCGGCGACGCGCGTGCAGCGCAGCTAGTTTTTGCAGCCGCAGCCGCAGCTCGTCTTCTTCTTGGGCGCTTCCGCCACGGGCGCGGGCTTCACCGGCTCAGACGTCTCGCAGCAGGGATCGGTGGTCGTGGTGCAGCAGGGCTCTTCCTTGACTTTTTCCTCGACCGTGGGGGTCTCGACGACCTTCTTGGGCTTGCAGGGACTCATGTTGGTGCCTCCTATGGGGGTGCTGGGAATGGATACGAAACGCGCGAACTGTCTGCTCGGCAAGACGATGCGCAAACAACGCACAGCGCCGACTTCAACGGTTATTATAGCACAAAGCCCCTGCATCGTGCAAGGCGAACCGGCCATGCGCCGCGGGCATCTACGTGCGCACTGGACGCACGCCGGATTGTGATACCGATACTGGCATTTCGCGAACTGCCTCCACGCAGAGCGGCGACGTTGCCTCTCGCGCCCACCCGGCGAGTCGTACCCTGCGCGTGGCCGGTGCTCGCGTACGCTGCACGCCGAGCGCTTGACGCCAGCCCCCGCGTGGCGTAGAATGGCCTTCGCATGGGTTCCAGTCCACCACACGAGGCCCGCATACGATGGTCGCGATCGTCAGCATCGGAGAAGCTCTGGTCGAAGTCATGCGCACGGAGCGCGATTGTCCGCTGGACCGGCCCGGCGGCCTGATGGGTCCGTTCCCCAGCGGGGCTCCGGCGATCTTTGCCAGCGCCGCGGCACGCCTCGGCGCCACGGTGGGCTTTGCGGGCACGATCGGCGACGACGCCTTTGGCAATTGCGTGCAGACGCGCCTGCTGTACGATGGCATCGATTGCTCGGCACTGCGCCGCGTACGCGAACGCGTCACGGGCGTGGCCTTTGTGGCCTACGCCTTTTCGGGAAAGCGCTCCTTTCTGTTCACCCTGCCACAGTCAGCGGCGGCCTTGGTCGATACGGGCCAACTGCCCGAGGGCTACCTTGACGGCGTGCGCTACCTGCACGTCATGGGCTCAGCGCTCAGCCTGAGCGACAGCCTGCGCGAGACCCTCTACCAAGCGGCCGAACGCGTCCACGCTCAGGGCGGCGCCATCAGTCTGGACCCCAACCTGCGGGCCGAACTGATGCCGCTTGAGCGTATCCGCGCCGTGTGTGCGCCGATTCTTCGCCTGGCGAGCATCGTCATGCCCAGTGGCCTCGAGCTGACCACGCTCACGGGCGCCGCGACGCCTGCTGAGGGCGCGGCAGCGCTGTTGGCGAGCGGCGTCCGGCTGATCGCGCTCAAGCAGGGCGAGGCCGGATCCACGCTGTACACAGCGGAGGGCGCCCTGGCCGTAGCGCCCTATCGCGTGACTGAGATCGATCCCACCGGCGCGGGCGACTGCTATGATGCCGCGCTGCTGGTGGGCCTCGACGAGGGCTGGCCCCTGGAGGTCGCAGGACGCTTTGCCAACGCGGCAGGCGCCCTGGCCACCACCCGCATGGGGCCGATGGAAGGAACCTTTGCGCGCCCCCAGGTGCTGGACTTTATGGCCAGCCAGGGGCGCCCGCTCTAGACACGTACCGTCGACGCGGCGCCTGCGCCGCCTCAACANNTCAGGTCAACATGAAATCCGTACTACCCCCACCACTGATGGTGTCCGAGCCGGCCTCGTTCGCCGAGCAGACCATTCTGAAGCGCAAGCCACAGATCCTGCGACGCATCGCGCTCACGCGCGCTTTCGGGCAGTCCGTCATCGACCAACTGGCTGAATTTGACGATGAGATCACGGGCGGCACCGTCAAGCCGCTCACCGAGCAGTTCATCGACACGGCCCTCTGGAAGGATGCCTGGGCGCCCCACGAGGGCAAAACCTGGCGTGAACTGCCCTGGTTCTTTGCCGAGTGCTACTTTTACCGGCGCGTGCTCGAGATCACCGGCTATTACCAGCCCGGCGACGGCCACCATATCGACCCCTTTGCGCCCGACAAACGCGAGGCTCTGGCCTATGGCCTGGCCGACATCACCTCGATCGTCAAGTTCGTCCCGCCTGATCTGAGCCCCGAGGAACGCCTGACCCTCTGGCTGCATCGCAGCCTGTGGGGCAACCGCGCTGACCTCAGCAACCGAAACCTGCTCGAGCAGACCCGCCGCAGCGGCGATGCGACGCAGCAACGGCTGCTGCTGATCGACCACACCGCAGAGCTGCTCGAACGCTTTTACAGCGGCAAGGCGCGCAAGGTCGAGTTTGTCTGCGATAACGCCGGCCTCGAGCTGATCTCGGACCTGTTCCTCGCCGACGAGCTGATCGCACAAAAGCTGGTCGACCGGGTGGTCTTTAACCTGAAGCCCTGTCCCTTCTTTGTGTCCGACGCCATGCTCGAGGACGTGGCCGTCACGCTCAGCGTGCTGCAGAACTCTCCCGACGAGCGCATCAGTGGCGTGCATGCGCGCCTGGACCAGGCGGCGCTCACCGGCAAGATGCGCCTGACCACGCACCCGTTCTGGATCACGCCCTACCATTTCAACGACATGCCCGCGGATCTGAGCCATCAGTTCGCCGAGACAGACCTGCTGATCCTCAAGGGCGACGTGAACTATCGCCGCCTCCTGGAGGACCGCCACTGGCCCCACACCGCCGACCTGGGCGCGATCGCTCGACGTATGCCCACCTCTTTCGTCAGCCTGCGCACACTCAAGAGCGAGATCATCGTAGGCCTTGAGGAGGGCGTGGCCGAGGCGGTCGCCAGCCAGGACAAGGACTGGCTGACCAACGGCGAACGCGGGCTATTGCACCTGGTGGTACATCCGGGCTAGTCATATGACGGCCCGTCCACTGCGCCGGGAATATGCTACAATATGGACAGAGTTCGCTCCGTAATCGAGGTGACGCGCCTCATCAAGGCGCTGATCGAGAGCGACGAGACACTCGCCGACCTGTGGATCGAGGGCGAGGTCTCGAACTGGTCGCGCGCCTCGTCGGGGCACTGCTATTTCACGCTCAAGGACGCCGAGTCCGAGATCCGCTGCGTGATGTGGCGCAACGTGGCCGCGCACCTGTCGTGGGCGCCCAAGCAGGGCGATCAGGTCGAGGTGCACGGATCGGTCGGTGTCTACGAGCGCGGCGGCGGCTATCAGTTCTACGCCGACAACCTGCAGCGAGCGGGCTTGGGCGCCAGATGGCGCGAGTTCTTGGAACTCAAGGCGCGCCTCGAGGCCGAGGGGCTGTTCGATCCGGCCAACAAGCGGCCGCTGCCGGCCTGGCCGCGACGCATCGGCGTCGTCACGTCGCCCACGGGCGCGGCGCTGCGCGACATCATGAACGTCATCGGGGCGCGCTACCCGCTGGTCGAGCTGCTGCTCTCGCCCGCTCAGGTACAGGGCGAAGCCGCACCGGCGTCGCTCGTACAGGCGTTGCAACTGCTGTATGCGCGCGACGACATCGACCTGGTCATCGTGGCGCGTGGCGGTGGCTCGCTGGAGGATTTGTGGGCCTTTAACGACGAGCGCGTCGCGCGCGCCATCGCGGCGTCACCCGTGCCCGTCGTGAGCGGCGTCGGTCACGAGACCGACTTTACCATCGCGGACTTTGTAGCCGATCTGCGCGCGCCCACGCCCTCCGCAGCCGCTGCGGCGGTGGTGCCCGACGGCCGCGAACTGCGCGAGCAGCTACTCGCGCTTCGTCGCCAGGCCAGCGTGCTGCTGAAGGGAATGCTGACGCGGCTGGCCGAGCAATCCGCCACCCAGCGACGGATGCTCAAGCAGTACGGCCCACAGGCGCGCCTCAACGAGCGCCGATTGCGGGTCGACGATCTGGTGGCGCGCAGCACGGCCCTCGTGCAGCACCGCCTGGAGTTGACGCGCTCGCGCATGGCGGGCGTACATGCCGCACTGCAGGCGCTGAACCCGCGCCGGGTGCTGGGGCGCGGCTATGCGATCGTGCAGGATGAGCGCTCCGGCGCGGTGATCAAAAGCGCGACGCAGGTCGCCATGCAACAACGAGTAACCCTGCATCTGCAGGATGGCAGTCCAGGGGCAGTCATCACCCGGGTCCCCCATGTGGACACGCCCCGGGCTGAGGGAGGTGCGTCATGACGCCGAAAAAGGCCGCCAGTATCGCTTCGCTTTCGTTCGAGGAGGCCTACGAGCGCCTCGAGCAGGTCATCTCGATGCTGGAAGCCGGCGAGCTTGACCTCGACCAGTCCATCGCGTTGTACGAAGAGGGCATGCGTTTGGCCGAGATCTGCGAGCACAAGCTCGACGATGCCCAGCTGCAGGTGACCAAGCTGCTCTCGCGCGCCGAGAACGAGCACGCGGAAGGCGCCGCTGCTGGCGACGCACCGCCCGAGTCTACCGACGACGACGCCCCGGCCAAGGACAGCGGTAACCGACAGACGCCCTACCTCACGTTCGTTTCCTGAGGGCCTGCGCCCGTCAGTCGATCAGCACCTGCTGACCTTCACTGAGCCCCGTCAGCACCTGCACCTCGTCGCCGTTGGACAGGCCGGTGGTCACCACGACATCGGCTACCTTGCGCCCCTGCACCACGCGCACCACCTGCTCGAATCCCACCGTGCGCACCGCCCGGCGCGGCACCAGCAGGGCCGCTTCCTCCAGACCCGTCGTGATCTGGACGTTAACGCCCATGCCCGGCCGCAACGCCAGTTCGTCGCCCGCGAACGCGATCACCGCCACATAGGCCGTCATCCCGCGCGCCGTGCTGGGCGCAGGCAACACACGCACGACCTCACCTGCAAGCTGCACGCCCGGGAAGGCGTCCAGCCACAGTGTCACCGATTGCCCGGCCGCCACGGCAGCCACGTCCAACTCACTGACCTCGGCGCGCACCTGCAACTGGCGCAGGTCGGCGACCTGCACCAGCGCGTTGTTAGCATAGACGTTGGCGCCCGCCTGCACGCTGACGGCCAGCACCACCCCATCCAGCGGGGCCAGCACCCGCAACTGCTCCAGGCGCGCCTCGCTACGCGCCAGTGCTCGACGGGCCTCGTCCACGCTCACGCGCAGCCGGTCCAGATCGAGCGCCGACGCGCCGCGCATGGTACGGTCGTATTCACTCTGTGCGATCTGGTACTCGAGTTTGGCCGCAGCCAGGGCCAGCGCCTCGTCGCTGCTTTCGGCGTCGGGCTGCTCGGCGATGGCATCATAGTCGCTCTGCGCGTTCTGGCGCAGCGCGGTCGCCCGCTTCAAACGCGCCACCGCCAGGTCGATGGTCGCCTGATCGGGCGCTGCCAGCGCTGCCTCCAGCTCGGCCTCGCGCAGCCTCACCGCGTTCTGCGCCTGCGTCAGCGCCTCGCGCACGTCGGGGCTGTCCAGCTCCACCAGCAACGTCCCCGAGATCACGCGATCCCCCGGCTGGACCGCCACGTGCCGAACCGTGCCGCCCACCGCCGCCGTCACCTCCACCTGGCGTGCGAGCTGCAGGCTGCCCAGCGCATCCACCCTGGCCTCGATGCGACCTCGGCGCACCGTCGCCGTGGCGCCTGGCGAGGCAGGTCGCGTCGCGCGGTAGATCGCCCAGCCCACCCCCGCCAACGCCACTACCAGCAGCACGCCCAGCACGATGCGCCTAGTCATAGTAGAACCTCCAGCCTGCGCCGGGAGCCGTTTCATCCACCAGAACGCCTGCCCCCGCGATGTCCGTCAGCATTGCCTGCCGCAGCCAATACCAGGCGCCCGACCGCAGCGCCAGTCCCGAGAGCGGCACCTCGACCCGCGGTGAGCCCTCGGCCAGCCGTACCGGATGGGCCACGATCAGCCGCTCGTCGCGCCCCTCTTCAGCCAGGCTGAGCGTCAGCAGATACTCACCCGCCGCTGCCACCGCGAGGTCCACCGGCGCGACCAGGCCCGAGCCTGTCACGCCAGACCCTATGGGCGCCTCAACCCCCACGATGCGCGCGCCCTCGCCCCGCACAGTGACACTCACACGTGCGCCGCGCTCAAAAGCGCGCCCGGCGTGCGTACCCAGCGCCGTCAGCAGCACGCTGTGATACCCCGCCTCGCGCGGCACATATTTGGCCACGTAGCGCGCCGCTCCCCCCGCCGGCGCGGTGACGCGCTCAAAAGTCAGCGCCTGCCGCGCGCCCGATGGCGCATAGACGTCGCCACTGAGCGCGCTCGCCTGCGTCTCTGCGGGACCCTGCACTGTATCCGTGATCGTTACCGTGGCGCCCACCGGCACCCACTGCCCGCCAACCTCGCCTCGCAGGCGCACGTCCGTGTCGGGCCACTCCGCATAGACCCCGTACTGACTGGGCGACGTGTGCGCGTCCGACGACGACAGCGTCACGGTCCAGGCGCCGGTCAGGGCATCGTCGATCGCGTACCCCGCAAACTCCGCAAAGCCCAGCTCGACGTACTCGACGCCCTCGGCGCTGCCGGCACTCTCGGCGCCGTGCAACACCCCGCGCGGATCGCGCAGCGTGATGTCAAGCGCCGGCCCCTTCCAGCGCAGGTACACCCGCATGCGCCCTCCGGCGTCCACCGGCAGCGGCGTCAGCGTCACTCGCTGGCCCGGCGCAAGCGTGCCGGTGCGCAGCGCCGACCCGGGCGCGTCCGCGGCCCGATAGGTGGCGCCTGTCGCAAGCAGCGACCCTNNCCCGCCACGCCGTACAGGTGCGGACGAATGTGGGCATCGTAGGTGCCACGGGGCAGCAGCAGCGACGGCAGGTCCAGCAACAGCGTCTGCTCGGCCCAGGCGTGCAAGTCACGGGAGACGCGCCGCTCGGCCACGAGTGCGTCGGGCCCCAGCGCGCTCCAGGTCGACACCAGTCCATCACTGGGCGTCAATTCGCCGAACAGCGTGGGCAGCGGCTCCTCGCCGTCGTCACGCGGGGCGCCGGCATCACCCGCGATGACCACGTACGGCACCTCGGCGGGCTGCGCGTGCGTGGCGTTATAGAACGCCATATGCTCCGGCAACAACTCCAGCGTGGAGGGTTCGTCGCTCCAGTCCAGGTGCTCCCACAACAGCAGCGTCTGCCACAGGTCCTCGCCCTGGTGCGGCGACCCCAGGGTGAACAGGCGCACGACGTCGCCGCGGTACAGCGTGCTCTCCAAATAGGCGCGCGCATTGAGCCCGCCCATGCTGAAACCGATCAGGATCACCCGCGCAGCGCCGGTTTCGCGCCGCGCGCGGTCGATCGTCTCGCCGATCGCGCGCGCGTTCTGGTACAGCGTGTTACCGGGCCGGACGCCCGTGGCATAGTAGCAGCGGAAGCCGTCCTCGCGCAGCCAGCCGGCCAGGTGCCAGAACTCAGAGTCCTCCAGCAGGTCGCTCTCGGCGCTGCGCCAGCCATGCACCAGCACCACCGGCAGGCGCTCGACGGTGGGCCGCGGCGTTGTGCCGCCGGCGGCGAGTCCGTCCGTCAACGTGCCCACCCAGACGCAGCCGGCCGCGTCCACTGCCAGAGCGTTCACGCGGTTGTGCGGCAGCCCCTCCCGAACGGTGTGAACCACGACCTCTCCCGCATCCCACGCCAGCAGGCCGTCTCTGGTGCCAACCCACATCTGCCCATCGCGGGCGGCTGCCAACGCCGTAACCGCCACGCCACCCAGCGCGGGGT
>DIVQ01000164.1 GCA_002423325.1 Anaerolineales bacterium UBA6128
TGCTCGAAAAAAGCGTCCGACGCGCGCTTGTTCTCGACATAGATCAGCCCATCGGCATAGACCGTGAGCTCGATACCGTGCTCACGCGCATAGTCGCGCAACTCGGGCAGCAGCGCGCGAGAAAAGGTGCGCTCGTAGATCGCCTGCTGGGTCGCCACGTCCACCACGGCCGCGCCCTGATAGGTGATCAGCGGCACCGTGATGCCCAGTTCCCCGGCCCAACGGCGCATCGACGAATAGCCGCGTCCCGAGGCCAGCGTGACGTGGACGCCGCGCGCCATCGCGGCGCCCAGCGCGCGCCGCACACGCGGCGAGATGGTCATGTTTTCGTGCAGAATCGTGCCGTCGAGGTCCAGTGCGATGAGCTTGATCGTCAACATTGGCTCCTATGCGGTGCGGCCAGGCTGTTCGATGCACACCACGCGGTCCCAGCCGGCCAGGTCCTGAACCAAGCGCACGCGGCCCTCCGGCAGCGCCTGTTCGGCCAGCGCGCAGACGCGCCTCGCCTGACGCGGATCGATCTCCAGCAACAGCAGCCCCGGCCAGGCCAGCCGCGTCGCCGCCTGCGCGATCAGCCGCGCCACCAGATCGAGGCCTTCGGCCCCGCCATCCAGGGCCAGCGCGGGCTCATAGTCGCGCACATCGGGCATCAGCGTGCTCAGTTCGGCGTGCCTGACGTACGGCAGGTTGGCAGCGATCAGGTCGAAGGGGCCGTCGAGCGCCGCCAGCAGGTCACCGCGGACCAGCGTCACGCGCTGCTGCAGACCGTAGCGCTGCAGGTTCGCGCGCGCTACATCCAGCGCCCCAAGTGACACATCGACCGCCCAGACCTGTGCCGCGGGCAGATGCCGCGCCAGCACGAGCGCGATCGCGCCGCTGCCGGTGCCCACATCAACCACGCGCAAGGCCGCAGCGCCCCGCGCCTGCGTCCACGCCAGCGCCGTCTCCACCAGATGCTCGGTCTCGGGGCGCGGGATCAGCACGCGCTCATCGACAGCCAACGCCACATCGTAGAACGCGCGCCGCCCGGTCAGGTAGGCCACCGGTTCGTGCGCCGCGCGACGCGCCACCAGGGCTGCGTACACCGCGCGCTGTGCCGTCGTCAACCGCTGGTCGCCACGCGCCAGCACCTGGGTGCGCTCCAGGCCCAGCACGTGCCCCAGCAACAGCTCGGCGTCCAGACGCGCGCTGTCTGCGTCCGCGACGCTCAGGCGCGCGCTGGCCCCACGCAGCACCGCAGCCACGCTGTCGTGGGCCGTTTCATCTGCCATGCGCGCCTCTAGGCCGCGCTCAGGCGCTCGGCCTGCTCTTGAGCGGACAATTCATCGATAAAGGGGTCAAGCTCGCCGGCCAGCACGCTCTCCAGGCGGTAGAGCGACAGATCGATGCGATGGTCGGTGACACGGTTCTGGGGATAGTTGTAGGTGCGGATCTTTTCGCTGCGTTCAGCCGTGCCCACCTGCTTGCGGCGCGCCTCGTCCAGTTGGCTGAACTGCTTCTGGTACTCTAGATCGTACACGCGCGCCCGCAGGATCGACATCGCGCGCGCCTTGTTCTGCAACTGCGAGCGCTCGTCCTGACACTGCGCCACGATACCGGTGGGCAGGTGCGTGATGCGCACGGCCGAGTCAGTGGTGTTGACACCCTGCCCGCCATGGCCTCCGGCGCGGAAGACGTCGATACGCAGATCATTGTCGTTGATCTGAACGTCGACCTCATCGACTTCGGGCAACACCGCCACCGTGGCAGTGGACGTGTGAATGCGTCCGCTGGACTCGGTGGTGGGCACGCGCTGCACACGGTGCACGCCGCTCTCGTACTTGAGACGTGAGTAGGCGCCTTTGCCCTTGACGCCGAGGATCACTTCCTTGTAGCCGCCGATGCCGGTTTCGCTGACGCTCAGCAGCTCGGTCTTCCAGCCGCGCGCCGCGGCGTACTGCATGTACATGCGCAGCAGGTCGCCGCCAAACAGCGCCGCTTCATCGCCGCCGGTGCCGGCGCGAATCTCCACGATGACGTTGCGCTCATCGCGTGGGTCTTTGGGGATCAGCAGCTCTTTGAGGGTCTGCTCACACGCTGCCAGTTGGTCCTCCAACATGCGCACTTCCTCAGCCACCAACTCGCGCATTTCGGGGCCCTTTTCCTCGTCCAGCATCTCGCGCGTGGTCGCCAACTCCTCCAGCGTCGCCTGATAGCGACGATAGGCGTTGACCAGGTCTGCCAGGCCACTCTGCTCCTGCGCATAGGTGCGCACGAGATCATAGTCCTGCGCGACCTCCGGAGAGGCGAGCAGGGCGCTCAGTTCATCGTAGCGTCGGACAGTCTCTTCAACTTGCTCGAACATCGGTTACTCCGCGATAGTCGCGCCTACAAGTCGGGGCGCTCGTTCGGCGCTTGCGCGACGACCGTTTATTATAGCGCGATCGGGCGCACAGGCCAAAGAACAGGGGCGATCCTGGTGATCGCCCCTGCCCCGCCCGCTACTGCGTACGACCCCACACCTCGAGCTCGGCGACGCAGGTGTCGTTGGCGCTCTGGCCCGCGTAGACCTCGTCGATCATCAGCGTCACCGACGCCGTGGCGATCCCTCCCACATCGATCGTCTGCAGGCCGCGCGCATCGGACAATTCCGCCACACGCTGCTGTCCCGACGAGAACACCAGCGTTGCGCGCTTGATACGGTTGTTGGCCGCCCAGAGCGCGTCACTCGCGTCATAGCCGACACTCAGGGCCACGCGATCGACCACGATCTCTTCCGGGAACCTGAGGGAGAGCGACTGTCCGACGCCCGCATCAGCGGCCCCCTCCACCCAGGCCGTCTCGAGCGCGCCGTCGATCGCGGCCAGCGGCCCATAGCTGCCATGTTGATCGCTCGGCAGATACGAGCTCGCCTCAGCCTGAGCAAAGGGCGAGAGGTTGCGCGCCTCGCGGGCGACCTCGGTCACCCACGCGAGCCGCTCCACCTCCATGTGCCGCGCCTCCGTAGCGGGCACACCCGCAGGGTCGGGCGTTCGTGTGGGCGCCGCGGTGGACGCCGGTGGCGCGGTCGTCGGAAGGCTTGCGACAGGCGTCGGTGTTGGTTGCGCACAGGATCCAAGGGCCAGCGCAGCGCACAGCACAAGCAGCAACCAGAATGCGGACGTGTGAAGACGGTAGAGGGGGTTCAGCGGGGCACCTCGACAGAAACGTTGTTCAGGCGCGAGGCCCCGGGTGTCGTCGTTCCCCGAGGCCTCGCTCCAGATGGAAGGAGAGGGAGCTGAGGATCTGTATCCTCATCACCTGATAGACGTGCAATGTGCGCGCAATGTTCCGCTGTAGCAGTCTTTGACAGGTGGCGGTCGCTGCATTAACATAGTCATAGAAGCTGACGCGCTTCGGACGATCCGCCTGAAAGGAAACGCGACGTGACAACGACATCCCTCGATTCGGTAACCACCTTCCGCGGCATTCGTCGCGTGCTGTGGGTGACGCTGTTCCTCAACCTGATACCAGCAGTGGTTCGCCTCGCGATCGGCTATGCGACCGGCTCTCTGAGCCTCATCGCGGGTGGCTTTGACTCGGTGTTCGACGCCGCCTCCAATGTGGTGGGGCTCATTGGGGTTGGCATCGCCAGCCGTCCCGCCGACGAGCAGCATCCCTATGGCCATCGCAAGGCCGAGACGTTGGCCGCGTTGGTGATCAGCATGATGCTGTTCATCACCTGCTGGGAAATAGCCACGGGCGCCGTCGAGCGGCTGCGTAACCCAGACCTGATCTCTGGCGAGGTCAATATCTGGAGCTTTGCTGCGCTGGCAGTAACCCTGGCGGTTCACGCGACGGTAGTGTGGTACGAGTTGCGCGAGGGGCGTCGGCTGCGCAGCGAGGTGCTGGTGGCCGATGCGTTGCACACCCGCGGTGACATATTCGCCTCGCTCAGCATTCTGGTCGGACTGGTCGCGACGCGCCTGGGCTTTGCCCTGGCCGACCCCATCGCGGCGCTGGTCGTTGCGGGCTTTATTGCCAAGATCGGCATCGACATCTTTGCGGAGGCCGCCGGCACGGTGATGGACGAGGCGGTGCTGCCGACCGCGCGATTGGAGCAGGTCGCGCTCACGGTGCCCGGGGTTCTGTCGGTGCACCACGCCCGCACGCACGGATATGAGACAGAACTCATCGGCGACCTGCATATCCGCGTGGACCCGGCCATGCCCGCCGAGCAATCGCACGCCATCGCCCACGAGGTCGCGCGCCGCCTGCGCGCGCAGGAGCCGGCGCTCAAGGATATCACCGTGCATGTGGAACCGGCGCAGACCATCCCCGGCGAGATCACCCAGGGCGAGGTGGTGCTGCAGTTGCGACGCCTGGCCGATGGCTTGGGGCTGGCCGTGCACCACGTCTCCGTGTGCGAGCGCGACGGCGCGTATAGCATCAGCGTGCACCTCGAGATGGACGGAAGCCTGTCACTGCAGGACGCGCACCGGCTGGCCTCAACGCTTGAGGAGCGGACCCGCGCCGAAATCGGGCGGGTTGCCGAAGTCACCACGCACATCGAGCCGCAAGGACAGATCGCGCACGGCTGGCTGGAGTCCCTGCCGGACGATGAGATCGTCACCGCCGTGACCGACCTGGTCGACGGCGAGTTGGGGGCCGGTTCCTGCCACCGGGTCCGCGTACGCGTGGGGGCAAGGGGCAAGGTGCTGTCGCTGCACTGCACGCTGCCGGGCGAGATGGCCCTTTACGAGGCCCACGTCATTACCGACCGGCTGCAGCACGAGATTCTGGCCCGCATCGACGGCATGCAGAGCGTGGTCGTGCATGCCGAGCCGCCGGCGGCCGATTCGGCGCCAGAGTGAACCCAGGAGCGCGTGGCGTCATCCGGATGCGCGCCACCGTGGACATGACGGTGGGCCAACGTGCTGGCCTTGTCCCCCATGCGCAAGCGAGACGCCGCGATCCGTGCAACGCCAGGAGCCTGATGCAGCCAGGGTACGGGCGAACCTTGTGTTCGCCCGATGGTCAGGCTGTAGAAGCGAACGTTGTGTTCGCACATTCAGACTGACCAGGAGGTGACGCATGTCCGACATCCGCGAGTACGTCCAGTCTCACGACATCTTTTGCCACCACGACCACCACTATTGCTACCGCGATTTTGACGCCCAACGGACCAAGTGCGACTACCGGAGCCTGCTCGGCTATGCCGACACCGACCTGCTGGTAGCCGCCAGCCTGCCCGCGCTGCAGGGCCCCCTCACCGACGCACAGATCGCACAGTGGTGGCGCTACGCCCGCACCACCGGGTATTGCCAGGCGGTCAGCCTGGGATGCCAGGCGCTCTTTGGGCTCGCGTTCGCGCCAGAGAACGCGGAGGCCATCAGCGCGGCGTTGCAGGCGTCCCTCGCCGGCAAGACCGCCGCCGAGGTCTACCACTACTTTGTCCACGAGCGTGCCCGCAACGTCTGGACCATCTGCGACTCGCTGCAGGCCATGGGTCTGGGCCAGGCGCTCGAGCCGGAGCAGTACCCCGGCAGCTACCGCTTTACGTTTCGCCTCGACGAGCTCTACAGCATGGTGGATGACGGTCCCATCGCCACGCTGGAGCGCTTCACCGGGCGCTCGATTCAGACGCTCGAGCAGCTGGCGGCGGCCGTCAACGCGGCCATCGACCTGTTCGCCGAGACCGGCAAGCTTGCCGCGATCAAGATCGGCATGGCTTACCAACGCGACCTTCGCGTGGGCCAGCCTACGCGCGCGGAGGCCGAGCGCGCCTTTGTGCGCATTCGCAACCGCGCGGTGGCGTGGGACGGCTTGCAGCAGCACAGCGGCGCGGCGGATGCCGCCACGGGCCGCGCCCTGGGCGACTATATGTTCCACTGCGTGCTGCAGCGCGCCGCCGACGACGACCTGCCCGTACAGATCCATACCGGCTATTTGGCGGGCACCTGGGGCGCGCTGGAGGGCAGCAAAGCGCTGCACCTGATCCCCATCCTGAACCGCTACCGCACCGTGCGCTTTGACCTGTTCCACGCCTCGTGGCCCTGGTGCTCCGAATTCGGCGCCATCGGCAAGAACTATCCCAACGTCTGGCTCAATATGTGCTGGGCCTGGACGATGAACCCCGCGGCCAGCGAACGCGCTTTGTACGAGTGGCTGGACGCCGTGCCGTTCATCAAGATCTTTGCTTACGGCGCCGACACTCTGCTGCCCTGGTGCAATATGGGCTATACCCTGCAGGCCAAGCAGGGCGTGACGCGCGTGCTGGAGCGCAAAGTGGCAGAGGGCGTGTTTAGCGAGCGCACCGCCCAGGAGGTCGCAGATTGCATTTTACTCCGGAATGGGTTAGTCTTGTATGGATTGGATTGAACGCCGATCGGTTGGCACCAGTCCTGATGCGATAGATGGTGTTGATCATTGTTGCACATCCAAGGGAGCAACATGACCAAAGACCGAGTCAGACAGATCGCCGTCATCATCGCCACCGTCGCCACGCTGGCAGTCAACGGCCTCGCCAGTTACCTGCCATTGAACGGCGTGACCACCGCCGACGTCTCGGATGCGTTCGATGTGTTGTTCGTGCCGGCAGGTTGGGATTTCTCCATCTGGGGCATCATCTGCATCGGGCTGATCGCCTGCACGATCTACCAGGCGTTGCCCCGCAAAGCGGATGACCCGGACATGCAGAAAATCGGCTGGCTGTATGTGCTGAGCTGCGCGGCCAACATCGCCTGGCTCTTTGCGTGGCACTGGAGCATGTTCGGCCTCAGCGTCCTCTTTATGCTGGCGCTGCTCGTCGCCCTGATCGCCATCTACCTGCTCAAGGGCATCGGCCTCAAGAACGTGAGCAAGGGCAAGCTGTGGTGCGTGCACATCCCCTTTGGCGTCTATCTGGGCTGGATCACCGTGGCCACGGTCGCCAACGTCCAGGACTGGTTCTGGTCGCTGGACTTTACCGGCGGGGACCTCTCGCCGGTCATCTGGGCGGTGATCATGCTGGTCGTGGGCGCGGCGATCACGGCGCTCGTGCTGCGCACGCATCGTGATATTGCCTATGCGCTCGTGATCGTGTGGGCCTTTGTGGGTATCGCCGTCAAGCTAGTCGGCACGCCGCTGGTGTCCGTCACTGCGGCGCTGTCGGCCGTGGTGGTAGCTATTACGCTGGTGCTGTTCTACACGCGCGTCCGCACACAGCAGGTCGCCGGCCCGAGCCAGGGGCAAAGCCGAAAAGCCCCCAGCGGACTGCGGCGCCGCGTTACAGTCGCAGGACTGGCTGCGCTCCCAACAAGGCCATTGGCGCCTGCTAAAGGCCCTCAGCGGCGGCGGCCAGATCAACGACTCGGGCAGCCATCTTATCGACATCCTGCTGTGGACCACCGGGCTGGTGGCCGACAGCGTTTTTGCCACGATGGAGAACTTTGGCACCGAGGTGGACATCAACTCGGCACTGACCATGCGCTTTACCAACGGCGCACAGGGAACCATGTCGATCATCGGCGACAGCCCGATGTACTGGGAAGAGTTCTCGGTGTGGGGCGAGAAGGGCGTGCTGCCGGAATGCGGCCTGCATACTATTGAATTGACCGAGGCAGCCTGGAAATCCGCCGAATTGGGGCGCGAGGTAAACGCGGCCGAACTGGGCTAGGAGCATTTGCTGCGCGTCGAGCACGACGCGCAGAAGCTGTCATCCTGCACAAGCAGAGTCATTTGTCGGTCAGATTCAGGCTCTTTGTTAGCCTCCTGTCAGGCTAGAGCGCATCGTGCGTGACGCGTGGGTGTTGGAATTGAAAGACGGCCGCAGCCGCTCGATGCCCGCCGCGATCCGCAGGAAAGAGGAAAGCTGACAATGCCCGATCAAGCTCGCCACCGCATCATGATCGTAACCGACAGCGCCGCCTGCGTGCCACGCGAACAGGTAGAAGCCTATGGGATTGTGGTCATCCCGTACTATGTCATCTGGGACGGGCAAGCCTACGCAGATGGCCGCGACCTGAGCGCCGCCGAGTTCTACCACCGCTTCCGCGAGGCGCGCAGCTACCCCACCACCACACACCCTCCCCTGGGGGCGTTCCTGGAGGTCTATCAGAAGCTGGGCGAGAATTGCGATGGCATCGTCTCTATCCATCTGGCAGAGCGCCTCACCAGCGCCATCCGCGCCGCTCGACAGGCTGCGCTCGAGTTGCCCGGCCTCCCGATCCGCGTGGTAGATTCCCACACGGCCGCCAGCCCGGAGGCTTTCATCGTGCTGGCCGCTGCGCGAGCGGCCGCGCAGGGGGCCTCGCTGGAAGAGGTTGTCGCCGTGGCCGAAGCGTGCCGTGAGCGCGTGGGCATGTACTTTGCCATGCAAACGCTGGAGCATCTCAGGCGTGGCGGCCGCATTGGGCAGGCGGCCACGCTACTGGGGGCGCGTTTGCGCATCCAACCAGTGTTGACGCTTCGCGAAGGCGAGATCCTGCCCGTCAGGGTGACGCGCGACTGGCAACGCGCCCTGCAACAAGTCGTGGACCAGACTGGAAATACCGTGGGTGCCACGCCAATACGTCTCGCTGCGTTCCATGCGGATATGCCCGCTGACGCCAACGCCCTTTTGGAGCAGGCGCGACAGCGTATGAACGTCATCGATAGCCATGTGGCCGAGTTCACGCCCGTGGTGGGCGCGCACACCGGGCCGGACATTGCCGGCATCGCCTATTGCCTCGAGCCGTCGGGCACTGCAACTGAGTCCGAGCGCGGCTAATTGCCGGTGCCCCGCCAGATTGGAGGTGCAGGATGTTGACCAAGGTAGCTTACGTGCTTTGCAGCTATCTGCTTGGCTCTATCTCGTTTACCTATCTGGCCGGAAGACTGTGCCGTTCGATTGACCTGCGCCAATACGGCAGCCGCAAACTGAGCGCCTCCAACGTCTACCCCCAACTCGGCGCACGTGGCCTGGTTTTGGTGGGCATCCTCGACATGGGCAAGGCCGTCTTGCCGAGTTGGCTGGCGCAGCGGCTTGGCTTTGCCTTGCCCATCGCGGTGCTGGCAGGTCTGGCGGCGATGCTGGGTCACAACTGGCCCGTTTTTCTCGCCTTCAAAGGGGGACGCGGCATCAGCGCGGCCTTGGGGACATTGCTGGTGGTCTTTCCGTGGGGCGCAGCTTGGCTGCTGGGCTGGGTGGCGCTGGGACGGCTCATGCCGCGCGCCGCCGCCGTCCCGGCGTTGTTGGGCTTTGTTACGCTCGTTGCGCTCGCCATGATTCTCGCACAGCCCGTTGCCGTGACCTGGGGCTGTGTCGCCATGCTCAGCATCACCGTGCTCAAGCGCCTGGAGGCGAACCGTTTGCCACTGCCGTCAGACCAAAGCGTCTGGGGCGTGCTCGTGCGCCGTTTGGTGTTGGACCGCGACCTTGCCGATTTCGACACCTGGACCAAGTACAAGCCTCAGATGGACCCCACTCCGCTCCGCAAAGCTGGTTAAGCTTGGAAAGCACATCTGGCCCCGATAGCTCATTTGCGTTTGCCTGTTTGCCATCCGCCCGCCACTTGACTAGAGTGAGAGTAGACGGGCGGTGTTGTGTTGGGTGTGTGCAGAAGGCCCCAGAATGATTCAGGAGAACGTTATGGACATGCAAAGCATCGGTTTCATCGGCCTCGGCATCATGGGCACGCCCATGGCTGGTCATCTGCTCAAAGGCGGCTATCAAGTTGTTTGCTATGATGTGAGGCCTGCGTCCATCGAACGTCTGGTGCAGTTGGGCGCGACGGCCGGCGCATCGGCCCGCGACGTCGCTGCGCGGTCCGACGCCGTGATCTCGATGGTGCCCGATTCGCCCGACGTCGAAAAGGTCTACCTCGGCGAGGACGGCGTGCTGGCCGGGGCCCGCCCGGGCACGCTGCTGATCGACATG
>DIVQ01000076.1 GCA_002423325.1 Anaerolineales bacterium UBA6128
CGGTGCCGGGGCTGAAGCGCAGGATGTCCTGCGCGGGCCAGGTCGGATCCACGTCCGACCACTTGACGTAGGCTGCGGAAAAGATCTTGGCCAGTTGCTCCATGGTGACGTCGGTCAGAAAATCGTTCTCCTTCGAGACCACGATGGCCAGTGCGTCGGTGCCGACGCGGAACTCGAGCACGTCGCGGTCGATGGCGCCGCACGCTTCGATCTCTGAGCTTTTGATGGGACGGCTGGCGTTGGCAACATCGATCTCGCCGGTCTCACAGAAGCGCTCAAAGCCTGCGCCGCTGCCGATGCTGTCGATCGTAATGTTGTCGGCGTAGCCTTCATCCTTGAACATCTCGGCAATGGCTTCCGACAGGGGGTAGACGGTGGAACTGCCGGCCGTCACGATCGCGCCAGTGACCGTCGCAGGATCCACCTCCGGCAACTGCACGCCCTGGCTGGCTACCGGTGCGCTGGTAACGACTGCGGCCGGCACCTGTGTGGGCGCGACTGCCGCGGTCGCCGTTGGCGCCGGCACCGCGGTGGGTGTTGGCTGGCTGCACGCCGCCACAAGCAGCAGTGTCACGATTCCGATTCCCAGAACTCGACGCATGATACTCTCTCCTTTTTGTTTTTCTCTTTTTGCTCAAGGAGATTGTAGCAGGCGTGTGTTAACGGCGTTTCAGCGGCATGCTAACATTGTGTTAACGTCTTGTATCGGTTCGTCATGCGTTGGGCGCCTGGGCGGAGCGCAGCGTGAAAGAGAAGGTCGAGCCCTGGCCCTCGCGGCTCTCGGCCCAGATGCGCCCACCGTGCGCCTGTACGAGGTGTTTGGCGATGGCCAATCCCAAGCCGGTGCCCTGACCGGTGCGTGCGCGATCCACGCGGTAGAAGCGCTCAAAGATGCGTGCCAGTTGCTCGGCCGGGATACCCACGCCGGTGTCTCGTACGGCGATGACCACCTCGTTTCCTCGCGCGGTTGCGGAGATGGTGACCGCGCCGTCGGGGGGCGTGAACTTGATCGCGTTGTGCGTCAAGTTGGTCACGACCTGTTGCACGCGCTCGCGGTCGGCCAGGACAGCGGGCAGGCCGTCGGGCAGTTCAACGCGCAACGTCAGGCCGGCGCGTTCGGCTTGCTCCTGGAGGCGCTCGACTGCGGGAACCACCACCTCCGCGACCTCTACGGGGGCGAGTTGTACCGGCACCTGGCCCGACTCGATCCGTGCCAGCTCCAACAGTTCATCGACCATCTGGGCCAGGGCATCGACTTCGGTGCGGACGCGCTCGATAAAGCGACGGGCGGCCGGCGGATCATCCAGGGCGCCGTCGAGCAGGGTGTCGGTCAGCACCTTGAGCGACGTGATGGGCGTGCGCAGCTCGTGTGACATGTTGCTTGTCAGGTCGCGGCGCATCGACTCGAGCTGACGCAGGCGCGTGAGATCCTGCAGCATCAGCAGCGAGTTCGGCGTGGATTGGCCGCTGAGCGGCGTGACGATGACCTGCAGCAAGGATCCGTGTCGATCGACCTCTACCAGGCCGGCCTGCTCCTGGCCGTCGGTGCGGCAGCGTTGCCAGAGCGACACCACCTCGTGATGGCGCGTCAACTGGGCCAGGGTGCGGTTGCCGATCGGCTGAACCAGGCCCAACATGCGCTCTGCCGCCGGGTTGACGAGCTGCACGATGCCGCCATCGTCCACGATCACAACGCCGTCGGCCATGTGCTCGAGCACGGAGCTGAGGCGCTGGCGTTCCGTCTGCAGGTCGGCAACCGTGGTCTGTATCTGGTCCGCCATTCCGTTAAAGGATGTGGTCAGGGCGCCCACCTCGTCGTGGGTGCTGGGAATCAGTCGAGCTTCCATGTTGCCGGCCGCCAGCTCTTGAACGGCGTGGGTCAATACGCGCACCGGCTTGGCTGTGCGCTCGGCGATGTAGAGCGCCAGAGCGAGCGCGAACAGGGTGGCTACTACCGTGAACGCTGCGACACGCCGTCGCAGGGCGCCGATCTCGGCGTTCACCTCGCTCAGCGGGCGCGCCAGCCGCACGACGCCGACGGCCTGGTCGTCGGCGCGCACGTCGACGGCCACGTAGAGCAGCTCTTGCTGCAACGTTTCACTGAAGCGCATGCTGGTACCGGTGCCGCGCGCGAGCGCCTGCTGGATCTCGGGGCGCGCGAAATGGCTGTCCATCTCCGTAGAGTCTCGCTCCGAGTCGCTCAACACCAGGCCGGTCTTTGTGACGACGGTGAGGCGCGCGTTCAACAGGGACGCGAGGTGACCGGCCTGTGCGTCCAGTGAACGCTCTGCCAGTCCCTGCACCACCCCGGGCTGCAGGATGTCGGCCAACAGCCGCGCCTCCGCGGTCATGCCGGCCTCAAGCTGGGTGAGATAGACGTCACGCACATGCCTGGAGAGCAGAATATAGCTGACACCCATCAGCACCAGGATCAGGCCGGCGTAGAGTACCGCAATGCGCCAACGAATCCTGCGAAATTCCATCAGTTCACCCCTCAAAGCGGTAGCCGATGCCGCGGATGGTGATGATACGCTGCGGCGCCGCCGGTTGCGGCTCTATCTTTTCGCGCAGCCAGCGGATATGCACGTCTACAGTACGTGTGGCGCCCATGTACTGCCAGCCCCACACACGCTCCAGCAGCAGCTCGCGCGAGAGCACGATGCCGCGGTTGCGCGCCAGAAAGAGCAGCAGGTCGAACTCTTTGGGTTTGAGCTCCAAAACCTGGTCGTTCAGTCGCGCCTCGCGCCGGGAGATGTCGATGGTCAGGTTGCCGTGGGTGAGTGGCGGCACAGAAGGGACCCTGTCTGCGGTCCCATCCTCACTCGCATCCTGCGCCTCTTCGCGCGCGAGGTGTGCACGACGCAGCAGGGCCCTCAGGCGCGCTTCCAGCTCGCGCGTGCTGAAGGGCTTGCTCATATAGTCGTCGGCGCCGACCTCCAAGCCCACCACTTTGTCGATCTCGTCGGTGCGGGCGGTGAGCATCAGGATGGGCACGTTGCTTTCGCGACGCAACACGCGGCAGACCTCAAAGCCGTCCATGCCGGGCAGCATCACGTCCAGCACGACCAACTCGGGCTTGAATTCGCGTGCGGCCTGCAGCCCGCTGGGACCATCGGGTGCGGTCTCCACGGTATAGCCCTGACGCGTGAGGTTGTACTGCAGGGCTTCCCGCAGTGTGGGCTCGTCATCCACAATCAGCACTCTGGCGCCCATTTCGTCTCCCAGGCAGGTCTTGCGTCGGCGGAGCGCTCAGCCCCGAGCGTGGCATACAGTGTAGCACGAGGCAGGCCGCCCGTCTACAAGCGACGGCTTTACGTCTGACCCTCATCGCGCTACATTGGTCGACAGCATCTTGAGGGGAGAGGTCAGCGAGCATGGTACGCGTGCTGGTACGCCGGATCCTCGGGGGCCTGGCCGTTCTCATCATCATCAGCTTTGTTTCGGTCGTCATCCATNNGGCTCGGCCAGCGTGCGTCGGCGCCCGAGGTCCTGCGCGACGCGCTGCAGGACACGGCCGAGATCTGGCGCGGCCTGTCGCGAGGCGATCTGGGCACCTACACGGCCGGTTCTTCGGTGTACTCGTTCTACAGCTCGGGCGACACGCCGCTGAGCCAGCAGTTGGCCTGGTACATGGCGAACAGTCTCGGCATTCTGCTGCTTTCGATGGTACTGGGCGGCCTGATCGGCGGGCTGATCGGGGTCCTGGCGGCGGCTGCGCGCTCCCCGGGCGCCTCGCTGGCGCTTGTGCTGTTCTCCATCCTGGGGATCTCCACCCCGAGCTTTTTGCTGGGGATGCTGTTTCAACTGGGCGAGATTGCGTTCTACAAGGGCACTGGCGTGCGACTGGTGCCGGTGGGCGGCTATGGCTGGGACAGCCACCTGGTATTGCCTCTGCTGGCATTGAGCGCGCGCCCCATTGCCCAGGTTGCCCGGCTCACCTATGTACGTATTTCGGGGGTGCTGGCCGAGGACTATGTGCGGACGGCTCACTCCAAAGGGCTGGCTGAGCGGGTGGTCTGGCGCGCACATGTCATCCCCAATGCCGCCGTCGCCGTGCTCACCGCGATCGGGACATCCTGGCGCTTTTCGATGAGCAGCCTGCCCGTGGTTGAGACGCTGTTCAGTTGGCCCGGCGCAGGCCGTCTGCTGCTGGACATGCTGCGCGCCCAGCAGATCCAGGGCGCCACGGTCGTCATCCTCTGTTTCGGCGCGGCGATTCTGCTCATTAATGTGCTGTTGGAGCTGCTCTATCGTCTGGTGGATCCGCGCCTGCGCGAAGTGGCCACGCAGTTGCGCACCGAGACGCACTGGACAGAGTGGCTGCTGTCGCTGGCTGGGGGGTTGTGGGGCGCGCTGACCCTGCGACGCTGGCGCGAGCGGCGCCAGGCGCAGCCGGCAACGCCCGAGTCGCTCTCGAGTCTGGCGCGCCAGAATAGTCTGCGTCCCCCGGACCGCACTGAGCACGAACGCGCCATGCGCACAGCGCGCCGCCGCGCCTGGGTCAGGGCGGTCGCCGGCAACCAGGCGCTCTGGCTGGGCGTGCCTCTGGGGCTGCTGCTCATCCTGGTGGTGGTGGCGGGTCCTGCGTTGGCCCCGCACAATCCCTACAGCCTGGCTATCAGCCTGCACGACGAGATCAGCCCGTTGCAGGCTCCCTCGGTCACCTATCCGATGGGCACCGATGCGCAGGGGCGAGACATGCTCAGTCTGCTGCTCATCGGCGCGCGACGCACGCTGAGCATCGCCTTTTTTGCGGTCGTGGGGCGCCTGATGATCGGGGGCCTGCTGGGCTTTCTCGCGGGCTGGTGCTCCAGCTCACGCCTCGATCGCGCCATCATGGGTCTGGGCGAGATGACGGCCTCATTCCCGGCCTTGCTGCTCGCGATGCTGATCATCTATGCGGTGGGGATTCGCGAGGGGCTCGCCGCCTTTGTGGTGGGCCTGACGCTGGTGGGCTGGGCCGAGGTGATGCAGAACGTGCGCGGGCAGGTGATGGCCATCAAGCCGATGGCCTATATCGAGGGCGCCGTGGCCAGCGGCGCCACCGAGGGCACCATCATGAGCGCTCACGTGCTGCCCAATCTGTGGCCCACCATGGTCAGCTTGGCGTTTCTGGAGATGGGCGGCGTCCTGATGCTGCTGGGCGAGTTGGGGTTCCTGGGCGTTTTCATCGGTTCGGGCTTGCGGGCGCAAGGTAACGATTTCCTGCCGACGATCGTCTACTATGACATTCCCGAATGGTCGGTCACGCTGGCCAGTTCCAGGGGCACGTATCGCAGCTATCCATGGGCGACGCTGTACCCGGCCGCGGCGTTCATGTTGGCGATCTGGGCGTTCACGCTTCTCGGCGAAGGGCTGCGGAGACTGACGGAGCGCCTGACGCTCGAGCGCCCCGATGGCGATACGATCACTGCCCGCTACGGCACCGATTTCGCGCGCAGCCAGGTGAGCAACGACCTGGGAGGCAGCGCATCAGGCCTGGTGGACGTGGTGGCGGAAAGGTTCCCGTGGATGGTGTCTGCCTGGATGGCGGCCGATGCTATGGGGATCTCCTACGCTGAGGTCGTCAGCCCAGACCGTTTCATGCTCAGGCCGGATGCCAGTCGTTCGGAGTGGGTGGGGGTGCTGGGATCGCGCGGGACGCTCACCCTCAACCGCTCGAAGGGTGCGCTACCCCACTCCCTGCTCTCGCAAAATCTGCAGGGCGATGCCGAGTTCCGCCTCTACCTGGACCTTTCGGGCGCGCTGGTAGAGCGACTGCTCGCTCCAACCGGTGAGTCGCTGCAGAGTCTCGAGCGTCGCATTCCAAAGAGCAGCAACGACGCACCCCTCTATTTGCGTACCGGCTGGCGCGCCACGGTAGACATCCCGGCGGAGCGGCGAGAGTCGGTGCCCATGCTGAACGTGCTGGGGTACCTGCCGGGCATCGACCTGACGCTCAACCGCGAGGCGGTCATCGTATCGGCCTACTATGACGGCCTGGGCCGACTGCCGGACGGAACGCTGTATGCCGGCGCCAACGACAACGCCAGTGGCGTGGCCATCATGCTCGAGATGATCCGGACGCTGCAGGAGCAGCGCTTCCAGCCGCGTCGCACGATGGTCTTTGTGGCCTGGTGTGGCGGACAGAGGCACGTGGCTCCGGACTATGCTCGGTTCATGCGGGCGCACACCGGCTTTGACAAGCTCGAGATCGTCGCCGCGCTCGAGCTGCAGGGACTGGGGGGAGGCAGCGGGGACGCGGCGGTCGCCTGGCGCAGTACCAGCCAGCGGCTGACCGAGGTCGTCCGTGAGTCGGCGCGGCGTGTGGGGACGCCGCTCGATACGCGGCAGACGGGCCTGCATCCGGATGCGACGCTCTGGCCCTGGCCGCACGCGGATATACCGGGGATGACCCTCTCCTGGGGCGGGGCCGATGCGCTTTCGGCCACTCCCGAGGATACAGCCGACAACATCGACGTGACCAAGCTCGGGCGTTCCGGGCGCATGGCCACTCTGGCCGCGATGGTGCTGGCCACTGATCCCACCTACTAGCGCGGCGAGGCGGGACGCTCGCAGGATTCCCCTCGGGCTTGCCGAGTTGCGGCTCTTACGGTACAGTGTGCGTTATCCGTCTGTCCGATCGCGCATGCGGAAGGAGCTCGTGCATGGACCCCAAGGATCGTCTCTACCTGCGTGACCTGGCGCGGCGCGTTGCCGAGATCGCTGCCGACCCCATCCAGGCCGAACGGCGCAAGCTGTGGTATGCACAGAATGTGCTCAAGCCGATCAAGCCGCTGGTGTTCTGCTCTCCGGAGGGCTCCTGGGTAGAACTGGTGCCCGAGTCCACGTTGCGACTCCAGGAGCAACCGATGCGCGGTTGGGAGTACGATCTGCGCATGCGCATCTACACGTGGGAGCACTTTGGCGACGATCAGGTCATCGACGCCGTACTCGACGTGTCGCACGTGAGTGAGAACAGCGGCTGGGGCGTGACGGCGCCACAGACGCGCACGTCGGACACGGCGCGCGGCTCGTACATCTGGGATCCGCCGGTCAAAGAGCTGAGCGATCTGGACAAGCTGCGCTATCCCGAGGTGACGGTAGACTGGGAGGCCACCCAGAAGCGCCTTGAGCTGGCCCAGGAGCTGTTCGGCGACATTCTGCAGGTGCGGTTGCGCTCGAGTTGGTGGTGGTCGCTCGGCCTGATGAACCCATGGGCCACCTTGCGCGGACTCGAGCAGTTGATGGTTGATATGGTCGACAACCCTGAGTGGATGCACCGCGCCATGCGGTTTCTCTCAGACGGGCAGCTGCACTTTTTGGACAATCTGCAGGAGCAGGGCCTGCTGAGCCTCAACAACGGTAACCAGTACGTTGGATCCGGGACTTGGGGCTGGACTGATGAACTGCCAGTGGCGGGTTATCGCCGCGACCATGTGCGCACTCAGGATATGTGGGGCTTTACCGAGGGCCAGGAGATCACGGCGGTGTCACCCGCCATGCACTGGGAGTTCGCGATGCAGTACGAGGTGCCCATCCACAAACGCTTTGGGCTGACCTACTATGGCTGTTGCGAGCCCCTGGAGAAAAAGTTCGAGTACGTCAAGCGGCTGCCCAACCTGCGCGCGGTCTCGGTGAGCCCCTGGTGCGATATACGGATTGCCGCAGAGGCGCTGCAGGACGCGTACATCTACTCGTGGAAGCCGCACCCGGCGCATCTGGCGGCCGTGCACTTCGACAGCGACTATGTCCGGGCCTACATCCGCGAGATGTTGGAAGTGACCAGGGGCTGCGTGGTCATGATGTCGCTCAAAGACACGCATACCTGTAACCAGCAGCCCTGGCGCTTTGACGAGTGGACGCGCGTGGCTCAGGAAGAGACCCTGCGGGCGGCGGAGCGAGGCTAGGCCTCCATCGCATCGACAGGTGCCTGTAGACAAGGAGGATCATGAAGAAGGCCTTGATCTTGGTGAGCATGGCTCTTCTTGTGTGCTGTGGGGTCCTCGTGGTTTTTATGTTTGCGCGGGCAGCTATCGGAGGGGCCGTCATTGTTGAAGTAGTTCCGCCGACCCCCACGCGGCATGTGCCGTCACCGACCCTTGCGCCGATGACGGGGCCTTCGCTGACCCCGACTTTGACCCGGCCGAAAACAAGTACTCCTGCAGCTGATCTTCTCGCTCTCGAGATGTTCATCGATGCATATCAAGCAGTATTGAGCACTCCCTATGAGCTCGGGTCGCCTCTCTGGTGTGACGTAGCTCGTCTTGAGGTGGAACGAATGCGTGCTGCCTACGACGAGTTTCTCGCAGCGGATGCTCCAGAGGGTCTCGAAGAGAACCACGCAACATGGCTGGATATCATGGCGAACTCAAGTGAGGGGCTGGAGAACATCATCATAGGGTACGAAGAGGGCAACGGGGAAGCTCTCTACAGAGGTGGTCGATTGTTGGAGCGAGCGGGTCAGTTGATGAATGACATGCAACGATGACGGCCAGACTTTACCGGGTAGTCGGTGCCGTGGCGCAAGGAGAACGTGATGTCTGAGCGCGAAGAGCGCGCTGCCTGGCTGGCGCTGTTGTTCGGCGGCCAAATCAGGCGCCCAGCGGCCAAGGCCGCGCTTCTGCGCTGGTGTGTTCAGGGTAATCGCAGCGCCGTCGATCTGCTGGGGCAGCCGGCCCAGGAGTTGGTCGCCGCGCTGGGCGTCGACGCGCGGCACGCGGCCGCCATCAACGCCGCCGCGCAGGACCTCGACAAGTGGCTCACCGTGGCGGATGGCCTCGAAGCGCGGGGCATCGTGACGGTGCTGCGCGCGGACCCCGCCTATCCCGACGTGTGGCTCCAGCGCCTGCCCGAGGCGCAGGCGCCGTATGTCGTCTTTGCGCAGGGCGCGCTGGAGCTGTTGAG
>DIVQ01000006.1 GCA_002423325.1 Anaerolineales bacterium UBA6128
GAGCGCTTACAGGCAAATGGAGATATCATCCGGCGCCCGGCTATTCTCGTGGACGGTGAAGGCTGGGAAGCGGGTGTGCTGGGGCTTGTTGCAGGTCGGTTGGCCCACGAGTATGACCGTCCTGCCATCCTGATTGCGCATTCACCCGGGCGCGCAAGTACTGCGTCTGCACGTTCCGTCGCAGGCATCGATGTGCACGCGGCGATCGCGAGCCAGCGCGACTTGCTCGTTCGCGAGGGAGGACACCCCATGGCGGCGGGATTTGCCATTGCGCGTCAAGATATTCGAGCCTTCAGTGCCGGGCTGATGGAACACATCGCCGCGCAGTCGGCAGCCTGTCGGCCAGTCTCAGAGTTGATCGTGGACGCCGAGATCCCGTGGGGTGAGGTCGGGCTGGATCTGGCACGGGAATTGGCGCGGCTGGCGCCGTACGGCCCGGGGAACCCTGAGCCTGTGCTGGCAGCTCGTGCGGGTACGCTTGTGCGTTTTGAGGATGTGAGTCGTAAGCGGGAGACTGATCACAGGCGCATGTTTGTGAACAGCGACCTCGGCGAGTCTGTGCGGATCACCTGGTTCAATGCGAAAACCCTTCCTCAGACAGGGGAGAGTATCGACGTCGCGCTGCACGTGGGTGTTCGCTGGCAACGTGGTGAAGAGCGGCTGGATCTTACCCTGGTCGATTGGCGCCCGGCGGCGGAGCGCCTGCGGGTCGAAGTCGCTGACCTGGTCGCCGGTCGCGAGATCGTCGACTGGCGGACACGTTCTGATCGAGATGCGCTGTTGGCAGAGCTGCAAAGCCGGCATGGCACCCACCACGCAGTTTGGGCTGAGGGGCTGGATGTTGCCAGCGAGGATTGGGTCTCGAGGGTCGACTTGAGGGCGCGTGAGGTTAGCGCTCTCGCCATCCTCACGCCACCGCCTGAACCGGCGGTGTTGGGGCAGGCGCTGCGCGACACGGCCGCTCGATTGGTCTATCTGCTGCCTCCGCTCACGCCCGCTGATGTAAGCCCCGCACGGTTTGTCTGGCGTGTGGCCGGGATGGTGCGCGTCTCTCTCAGTGCGCACGGGGGCTATCTCGATACCGGGCGCATGGCGGCACGGCTAGGTGCGCGGCAGTCAGCGGTTATTGCGGCACTACAAGGGCTGCAGGCTGCCGGCAAGATCAATCTCGAACGAGACGGCAGCGGTCTGGTGGCGAGGGCGCCAACCGATAGCGTGGCTGGTGGATGTAATCGTAAGGTAGAGGCAGCGGCCATGGACCCCGAACAGCGGGTGGCCGTCGAGAGCGCGCGAGCGGCGCTGGCGTTTTTGCTTGCAGAGACGGCAGCCTATCGACGTTTCTACGTATCTGCTGCGCTTGCCGACCTATTTGGCGCGTCGCATCCCTGAATTCGGACGAACTATGCAGGAGGCGATGTTCGATGAACTCACGCGAACGTGTACGGCGCGCTTTGGATCGCACTGGGCCAGACAGGCTGCCGGTCCACTATGAGGGGACGCCCGAGATCACCCGTGCGCTATGTGAGCATCTGGGCGTTGCCGACAAAGCAGAGCTGCTGAGAGTGTTGGGAGGTGATCTGCGCTACGTTGGCCCTGCGTATGTCGGTCCTGAGCGCAAGGTGTGGCCGGACGGCAGCCGCGAGGGGATGTGGGGCGAGCGCTATGCTGAGATTCCGTACGGCAACGGTCTGGGGACCTATCCGGAGGCAGTCTACCTGCCTTTTGCGGGGATCACTGAACCGGGGGCGCTGGCCGACTATCGCTGGCCGACGGCTGATGACTATGACTACAGCACACTGCCAGCGGCGTGCGAGCAGGTCTCAGACTATGCTGTGTGCCTGGGGGGCGCCGGCGTGCTGGACTTTATGAATGGCCTGGCGCGCACGCGAGGCGTGGAGCAGGTGCTGCTGGATGTCGCGACGGAGGACCCTGTCTGGAAGCTGCTGATGGAGAAGGATTTCGAGTTCTTTTACACATGGGCCGAACGGTCGCTGCAGGCTGCGGGGGGGGGCAGATCGAGCTGGTACATCGCGGCGAAGACTTGTACCCAGCGTGGCCCGATCATTTCGATGAAGGCCTTCGATGACATGTTCGCGACGTTCTATCGCGAGATGTTCGCCCTCGCACATCGCTATGGGGCGCGCAACATCATGCACTCGTGTGGCAGTGTACGATTCTTCATTCCCAAACTGATCGACCTGGGGCTTGACGTGCTCGACGTCGTACAGGTGGCAGCCGAGGGGATGGATTTCGCGGGCTTACAGCGCGACTTTGGGCGAGAGCTGTCTTTCTGCAGCACTATGTGCGTGCAGACAGTATTACCGTATGGCAGCGTATCAGACGTTGAACGCGAGACGCGCTGGCGCATGCAGGCGTTCTCGCAGGGCGGTTTGATCCTCGCACCGACACACGCGATTCAGATCTTTACGCCGCTGGAGAACGTCCTGGCGATGTACCGGACAGTAGGCAGTCTGCGGAGCGATCGGTAACCGGCCAGCCCCGAAGTAGTGTCCACGGAGAAACTCGGTCAAGTAGGCACTTCGCATAGTGGCAAGGACAGAGCATCACACGGGGCATATTGTCCCGGACAAGTGGCGTGTGCTATATGAAGAACAAATGTTCGCCCTTGTTGCGGTTTACGTCTGGCGATCCGGGGTGGTGGAGCGCCTGCTGAGGAAGGCGAGGGCTGCCACGATCACAATACCGATCATCACCAGAAGACCGAGCTTGAGGATTCGCGACGAGACGAAGAGGGCTACGGCGCCGAGCAGTGCGGTGACTGCATAGTACAGGAGCACGATCCGGCTTTGAGGCCAGCCAAGATCCTGTAGTCGCAGATGAAGATGGCCTCGGTCACCTTGGCCGAGCGGAACCCCGCGGCGCCAGCGAGCATAGAACTGCCAAAGCATGTCGAGAAGTGGCAGCCAGAAGACGAGGAGCGCCGATGCCATCTTGGCCCCCGCAGCGATCGAAATGGTAGCCAGCGCCCACCCGAGGAGATAGGCACCGCCTCCCAGGAATATCTTGGCGGGATGAAAGTTGTAGGGGAGAAAGCCGAGGCAACAGCCGAGCAAGGCGAGGGGCAGGAGCGAGACGGTGTACTGTTGAAGCATCAGCATTTGGACGAACATGACGAGGGCAGCTATGGCTGTCACGCCGGTGGCAAGGCCATCCAAGCCGTCCAGGGCATTGACGGTCCCCGCGATACCCATGAGCCAGGTTAACGTGATAGGCACCATGAGGTACCAAGCCACGCGAATCTGCTGATCGGTAAAGGGGTCATTGAACAACTCGACAAACACCTTGAACGCGATCGCGAGCGAGGCCGGGAGGACGAGTCCGGCGATCTGCGCCCAGTACCGTAGCTCGAACTTGTCGTCCAGCAGCCCGAGGATCCAGACCAGACCGCTGCTAAGCAGCACTCCTGTGAGCCGAGTGAGCTCCTGCGGATCATCTCGCGTGATGCCCAGGGTGGCGAGGGTGGCCAGCAGCAGGCCCGGGTAGAGGGCCAGACCGCCAATTCGCACCACGCGTCCCTGGTGGCGCCGGCGGCCGCCGGGGACTGCGACCAGTCCCCAACGTTCCCCAAGCCGAATCGCCAGTGGCGTCAGAGCGGCAACGCTCGCCGCTGCCAAACAGAACACCAGGGCGTACACCCAGGGATTCATAGCCCTCCCGCTCAGGCTGTGCCGAACTGCCGGTCGCCAGCGTCACCCAATCCTGGCACGATGTAGCCCTCGGGCGGGTCACCAGGCTCTACAGGAGGCGGTGTCAAATAGTCGTCGATTGCGGCAACGTGAACATCCACGTCCGGATGCGCGGTGATCAGCGCGTTGATGCCCTCCGGCGCTGCGATGATGCCGACGAACTTGATGCGCTTTGCCCCCCACTTTTTCAGGATGTTGATCGTGGCAACCGCCGAACCGCCTGTAGCAAGCATGGGATCCAGTACCAGGCAGACCTGCACCGTCGGCGTGACAGGAAGCTTGTTGTAATACTGAACGGGCTGCAAGGTCTTGTGATCGCGGTACAGTCCGATGTGCCAGACTTCGGCTCCAGGCATCAACTCCCAGATCCCATCCACCATGCCGAGACCTGCCCGGAGAATCGGGATGAGGCCAACCTTCTCGCAAAGCTTGGCACCCTTTGTCTTGGCCAGGGGGGTCTGCACGGCGACGGTCGCAGTTGCGAGGTCGACGGTGGCCTCATAGCCGAGCAGCATAGAGATCTCGCGCACCAGTTCGCGGAACTTTTTTGGCTCCGTGGTTACGTTGCGCAATAGCGCGAGTTTGTGCTGAACGAGAGGGTGAGTCGATACGTGGATGAAACTTGCCTCGGTCATCCAGTCTGCCTCCTCTTGGCGCAAAAAAGGGTAGCCGGCAGAGCCAGGCTACCCTTTCAGGTTGTCATCGTGGACTAAGCCGCTGGCGTCGAATCGGCCTCAGCTTTGAGAAGCTCCTCCCACTCCTGGTCGGTTTTGTCCTGAATCTCCTGGACAAGACCCGCCATCGCTGGGCGCAGGAGGTGACGGAACCTGCCCTGCGACTTGAGCCATTCAATGACCGGTTTCTTCTCCCTCGGTTTGTAGTTGACGATGGTTCGCCCGTTCTCTACCTCGTACAAAGGCCACCTACACGTGTCGGCGGCGAGTTGGGCGACCTGCAGCGCCATGTCACTGGCATGTCTCCACCCACGCGGGCAGGGAGCTAGAACATTCAGTACAGCCGGACCGTCCACCGCGAAGGCCTTCTTGGCCTTGGTCATCAGGTCGCGATAGTTGTGTGGCGAGGCCTGGGCCACATACGCGATATCATGGGCAGCCATGATCTTGGTGAATGGCTTACGCCACTGGGGCTTGCCAGGAATCACCTCGCCTGCTGGCGTAGTGGTCGTGGCAGCACCGCGCGGGGTCGCACCAGAGCGCTGAATGCCGGTATTCATGTACGCCTCATTGTTCAGGCAAACGTACACAAACTTGTGACCGCGCTCAAGGGCGCCAGAGATGAACTGCAGGCCGATGTCGTAGCTGGCGCCGTCGCCGCCGATAGCCAGGAATTTGATGTCCTGGTCGGCGGGTATCTTGCCGCGGCGCTTGAGAACATTGTAGGCAGCCTCGATGCCCGAGATGCTCGACGCGGCATTTTCGAATGCGCTGTGCATCCAGGGCACGGTCCAGGCGGTGTAGGGGTAGCTCGTGGTGGCCACCTCAAAGCAGCCCGTAGCGCACGAGACCACGACCGGCCCGTCAATGGCGTGGAGGATCTGCCGGATCGCAATGGGCTCAGCGCAGCCGGCGCACAGACGGTGCCCCGGAGCGAGTTTCTCCTCGTTATTGACATAATCGCGCAACCGAATGCGGATTTTTTCTGCTGTTGCCATCATCTATTCTCCTTGCTTGACCGTTGCGTGCTGCAAACGGAGCCTGATCCTGCGTCACTCGCGAACGCCCAGATAGCGCACCCGCGCGCCCTGGTCCCCTGCGGCTACCTTGGCCAGATCGGCAAACACGGACTCGATCATTGCCGGCATCAGGTCTCGGCCGCCAAGGCCGTAGACATAGTTGACCGTCTTGAGGTCGGCGCGTCCTTCGGCATAGAGGGCCGCGGCGAGATCTGTGCAGATCGGGCCCATGCCCAGCGGGGCGCCTGGCGCGCTTGCGCGGTCGAGCACAGCGACGGCCTTGCAGTTGGCGATGCAGGCAACCAGTTCCTTGGCCGGGAACGGACGGTAAACACGCGGTTTGACCATGCCCGCCTTGATTCCCTGGTCACGCAGTTTCTTGACCGCGGAACGGGTTGT
>DIVQ01000063.1 GCA_002423325.1 Anaerolineales bacterium UBA6128
TACACCACTTGACAAGACGCAAACCGGCATGATACTCTGACAAGGTACGGCTTGCTGCACCATAAGCGTAGGAATTAAGCATAATGCGCATATAACGACACCCGCTGAAAAGAGTGTAAAAACTCTTTTCGGCGGGTGTTTTGATTACTTACTTATCTGGCCGTACCTGTCGCCGTACTCCGTGTCTCTGTTGGAGCCCCTGAGATCAGGTCAGACTACTCGTCCAACACGTTCTCGCGCAGCCCTTCAGGCATTGGAGCGGGCCGCTCGCAGGTGCTCTCGATCATCACGTGCTTGCCGGTGTCTGAGGCGTCGTAGAAGGCCTGCATCACGTCCAGCACATGGTAGGTCAACTCGCCGCCGGCGCGGTTCTTGCGCCCCGTGCGCAGGGCATAGGCCATGTCGGCCACGCCCACGCCACGGTTCTTGGTGTAGCCGTTGAACGGCACCACCTTGGCCCAGTCCTGCTCGCCGGCGCGGCGCGCGTAGACGTCCCCGCCAAAGCCGTTCGGGTCCGGCACTCGCAGCGACCCCTCGGTGCCATAGATCTCGATAATCGGCAGGTTGTGCGACCAGACGTCAAAGCTCGTGATGATGGTGCCGATGGCGCCGTTGGCAAAGTCCATCACGCCCGCCACGTGCGTGCCAATCTCGACCTTGACCACCGTGCCGTACTTGGGCTTGCTTGTTACGATGCGCTCGGGGAAGGTGATGCGCGTCGAGCCCGTGACGCGGCGGATGGGCCCCAGCATGTTGACGAGAGCGGTCAGATAGTACGGCCCCATGTCGAACATCGGGCCACCGCCCACATGATAGTAGAACTCGGGGCTGGGATGCCACGACTCGTGCCCGTGTCCGACCATGAACGCCGTCGCCGCAACCGGCTCGCCGATCAACCCGGCATCGATGGCCTTGCGGCAAGTCTGGTGGCCATATCCCAGGAACGTGTCGGGGGCGCCGCCCACCAGCAGTCCCTTCTCTTTTGCTACCGCCAGCATCTGCTGGCCGTCTTCGCGCTTGACCGCGAGCGGCTTTTCGTTGTACACGCTTTTGCCCGCTTCCAGCACCTTGAGCGCCACTCCGGCGTGTGCCAGCGGGATCGTCAGGTTGACGACGATCTCGATCTCAGGGTCAGCGAGGAGTTCATCCACCGAGCAGGCGCAGCAGCCGAACTCCTGCGCCTTGGCTTCAGCGCGCTCCGGCATCAAGTCCGCCGCGGCAGCGATCTTGATGATCTCAAAGTCCTTCAGGTTCTGAAAGTAGACCTGGCTGATCGCCCCACAACCGATGACCCCAACCTTGACTTGCTTCATGAGACGTGCCCTTTCTGATGATGTATTGCTGGGAGCGTGACTGATCCTCAGCCCCCGAGCCTGAAGGGATCAGCCCTGCTCCTGCTTACCAGAGCCGCAACCGACTAGACCGCGTGCACGCGCCTCGCACACCACTTTTCGAGACGCCGGACGAGGTCCAGCCCGGCCTCGTGCGTGCCAACACCGCTCACCGTCAGGTAGAGCCCGCGCGGGTCGAGCGTGTCCATGACCGCCGATACCTCGCTCAAGTCACAGATCACCTGCACACCCTTGCCTGCTGCCTGGATGCGTCGGTAGACCGGCACCCATTGCGCGAAACCCTCGTGTCCGGCCCCAAACACCCACTGGATGGCGTCCAGCTCCGGGATCGTCAACAGTAGATCAAGGTGCCGCAGCGCGCCGATGCCATCCAGGTGGTAGATGGAATGGTCGTAGAAAGCACACTCGCGCGCGATGCCCGGCAGGAACACCTCCTCGAACATCCGCGCACTGATCATATAGGAAAAGTCGTTCGATGGCACATAATAGCGCCCATCGGATAGCAGATTCACCCAGGTCGTGATCGGCTGCCCTGCCGCCCTGAGTTGGTGGTAGAACAGGTCATAGACGCGATAGTAATCCTGCTCCATGCGGGCCAGGAGCGCCACCAGTTCGTCCTTGTGCAGCAACATATCGAGCGCCAGGTTCTGCGGGTCGCGGAAGGCGGCGATAGCATCGCCGCCCGGGTGCCAGTCGCTCATGCCGGTGATGAAGAGGTCTCGGCCCGCCTCCAGCAGGGCCGCCGTCATCTCCTGCAACTTGAGCAGGTAAGGGTGCTGACAGTCGAGCCGGATCTTGTCCGCGTCGGCCCAGTCATGCAGAATGGGATCAGTCCAGCTCGTGCCATAGTCCCCAAAGTGGATGGCACAGCCGTAAAAGGCCGAAAAGACCTCCGGGCCGAGGTTCGGATAGACGATTGGCAGCGCGTCGCCCAGGTACTCATGGTTCGCCACGTTGGCAAGCGCGCGCTCCACCATCAGCTCAGTGTCGAGCCAGCGGTCTGCCGGCGTCGGGTGGCGCTGGGGGTCGCGCTCTTCGCTCGGTACAGGCACGCACTCCTCCGGCGGCTTGGCCACGCCGAACTGAACCAGGGGGCGGTCGATGATCTCGCGCTCCCAGAAAGCGTCCATGCGTTGTTTAGTGGCTTCATAATCCGGTTTGTAGCGCAGCATACCTCTCCTTCAGCAACCGAGTCGCGTCGTGCCATCGGGCGTCGTCGCTATTGGTCAGTGCGCATCCACGCGCCCACTTCTCCCAGTCGCGCGGCCTCCTGGGGCAGGATCTCGCCCGTTGGCGTGGGTCCCACGTTCAGCCAGCAGGTGGCCCCGCGCGCGTCGCTGTCACGCACATAGGCGATCAACTGCTCCGCCGGCTTGATCTCTTGCTCGTTGAAATAGGCCCAGCCCTTGTTGACGTTCATCCAGGTAGCGTACGGCCCCGGCCCCATATCGGTGGTGTTGAACCCCATGCGGTTCTCGCCCGGCATGTCCAGCTCCCACACCTGATAGTCCTCACCCGGCAACGGCAGCACGTGGTGATTGTTGACGATCACCGCTTTGGGCTGCAGGCTGTAAATCAGGTCGTAGGTTCCCGCCAGATCCCAGTCGCCCCCCGGCTGGAACCAGTCGTTCTCGGCGGTAAAGGTGTTGCGCGGCCAGTAGCCGTCGAACAAGATACCGCCAAGCTCGCCGTACTTTGTGCAGAGCTCGCGCACCTGGTTCTGATAGTAACCCACGTACGACTGCCAGCAGGTCACATAGTCCCGCGCGTGCCAGTCGAGCAGCGAATAGTAAAAGTGCAGCGCGATGCCGTGCCGTTGACAGGCCTCGGCCAGTTCGCCAATCACGTCGCGTCCGAAGGGCGTCTTGGTCACCTTGTAGTCCGTCAGCGCCGAGTCGAACAGGCAAAAGCCGTCGTGGTGCTTGGACGTGATCATAAAGCCCCTGGCGCCCATGTCCACCATGATGCGGGCCCACTCCTCCGCGTCAAAGCCCACGGGGTCAAAGCGCCGCGCCAGCCGCTCGTACAGGTGCGTCGGGATGCGCTCCTGGTACATCACCCACTCGCCGCGCCCCAGCAACGCATACAGGCCCCAGTGCACCGAGAGCCCCAGCCGCATCTCGCGAAATGCCCGCACGCCCGCGGGCGTTGCCCTCAGCACGGCCTTGCTCGTATCCTCCACGTTGACCATGGCCCCTCCTCATCCGGCCCGCAGGCGCCGACACGGTTGCCTGCGTGCTCACCCGTCACGCCAGCGTCAACGCCACCTTGCTGACCTGCTTGCTCCAGACGAGCTCGAACGCGCGCGCGTACTCGTCCAGCGGTAGCACCACGTCAACCCACTCGGCGAGCCTGATGTCGCCACGGGCTACCAGTGCCAGCATCTCATCGTGTACCTCGCCCTCCAGCACCGCTGGCTCGATGACGTTGGGCTGCTGGCGCAGTTCGGCGTCGTGCGGCTCGTCCGACGGCGCCACACCATAGACGCATGCCTGGCCCCGCGCTCCCACGAGCCGCACGCACTCGGCCAGCGCTTCGCGGCTGCCCACGGCCTCCAGCCCGCGGTCAAAGCCGCCACTGTGCACGATCTCGCGCACGCTGCGCGGCCACGCGTCGCCCACCACATACACGTCGGCGCCCACCGCATCAAAGCGCGGGCGCCATTTCTCCTGACGACCGAACACCGCCACGTAACGCGCGCCCAGCTGCCTGGCAAACAGCGCCATCGCCTGGCCCACCGGCCCGGTGCCCACCACGGCTACCATCCTGCCGGCCACGTCACAGCGCCGCACAAAGCTCAGATTCTCCTTGAGGGTGATCAGCGCCGTGGCCTCGATAGGCGGAATGCTCGCCGGCACCACCTGCTGCGGGTGCGTCGTCGGCGAAACCGCCAACCCGTCGCGCGCCCACACGTCGGTGACCAGGTTGTACTCGGCAAAGCCGCCCCAACAGCTGCGCCCACCCGGGTAGGGCACGTGCTCATCCTGCAGCGTGCCACGCAACACCAAGTCGCCCAGTTGATAGTTCTGCACGCCCTCGCCCAGTTTGACGACGCGGCCCACGTCCTCGTGGCCCAGCAGCAACGGCCATGTGCCCCCGAAGAATTGCCCCTTCAGCAGCTTGGTGTCAGTGCTGTTGCAGATACTGCAGGCTTCCGTTTTGAGCAGCGCCTGGTACGGCCCCGGTTCCGGCACCGGTAGCTTGAGGATGCCGAGTTTGCCAGTTTCCACCGCGAACAGACCGCGCATCTCAATCCTCCTGACAATCCATTCGTGCACAGCGGCTACCGGGCGGCAGCGCTCAGGCCTCCGACTCGACCATGGCAATCAGCGCTTTGATGTAACCCAGACAGAAGGCGTGCGCGCGCCAGGACCCCGGGTCATCCGGCGCTTGCGGCACGTGGTCGGGCACCAGAATGCCGTCATACCCGACTTCTTTGTAGATACGAATGGCTTTGGTGAAGTCGATCTGGCCCTCGTCAGGGTAGACCTCGTCAAAGTTGGTAGGGGTGCCGCGGATGTTGCGGAAATGCACGAAAAAGATGCGTTTGCGGCTGCCAAAGTAGCGGATCGCATCGTAGACCTCTTCGGGGCTGTTGCACATCTCAGAGATCGTGCCCTGGCAAAAGTTCAGGCCGTGGTACGGGCTGTCGTTCAGTGCCACAAAGCGTTTGACGCCGTCGATGCTGCCCAACACGCGCGTCACGCCGCCATAGCGCTCGCCGGCCGGAATGCCCGGGTCGTGTTGGTGGCATCCCATGCGCACCCCCGCCGATTCCGCCACTGGGATGACACGCTCCACAAAGTACTCAATCCGCTCCCACTCTTCTTCCTCGGACACGGGAGCATGCGGCAGCAGCGGATCCTTCTTGGACACTTCCCAGTCATAGTGGCTGTAGGTCGAGCCGCCACGCCCCGGCGTGCGCCACGGCGTCCTCAGCACGTGCACCAGCGCGAGATTGTACAACAGCGTGCCAATGCCAGCCTTGCCCGCCGCCTCGATGCTCTGGCAAACCTGATCGATCTCGCGGTCACGGTTGGGTCCCGCCAGCAAAATGTCTGGCCACGGCTGGTCCCTGATGCCCCCCGAGTGCAGCGGCAGATGCATGGCGCTCAGCACCAGCCCGAAGGACTCGACGTGCTCGCGAAAGCGCGCCAGCTTGTCGGCCTGCCAGCAGTTGGTTTCTTCGATGCCCAGTCCGTGACCGGGCGAGGCATCGATGTAGGTCACACCCATCTGCACCTGAAAGCGGAGCCACTCATCCGAGGACAGTCCCTGTGACCCAACGTGCATCGCCATTTCTCCTCCTCCTTGCCATGTGCCCCGGCACAAGTTTGCGCCAGGCCCATAGACTCTACCGATCCTGCTCTAGATTCAGCCAGCGCATCTCCTCCGGCGTCAGCGTGACGTCCAGCGCCGCCAGCGAATCGCGCATCTCATCGATGGTCTGCGGGCCAATCAGCGCGTGCGTCGGGAAGGGCATGCTCAGGACCCACGCCAGCCCGATCTGCGCCGGCGTCACGCCGCGCTCCGCTGCCAAAGCGCGGATACGCTCCAGCCGCCGAAAGTTGTCATCGTTGAACCAGGTGCGGACCACGCTCGCCAGCGCCGGATTGTCGCGATCTTCCGGTCGGTAGCGCCCCGTTACGAGGCCCGAGGCCTGGCTCGACCAGGCGAATAGCGGCATTT
>DIVQ01000052.1 GCA_002423325.1 Anaerolineales bacterium UBA6128
GATGACAGGCTTCGACAGGGAGGGCAGGTCATCGACTGCAGGCCGAGGCGCCTCATACCTCGTTAATCCGGGGCAAAACCTAAGTGCCAATAACACTTATGCTCCCGCTTATGCTATGGCCGCCTAAGAGGCGTAACGGCCTCCGGGCCGTAGCAAAAGCACTGGTCGGCTAGACCCGGCCACGTCCGTACGGCGCTTTGCCTGAGAGCGACGACACGGGCGTAGAACAAGTCAGGATGCGGCCAGCCCAACGCCGATAGGGTTGGCCAAAGAAAAATCGGCTGGTGGCACACGCTCTTTGTTGGCTGGGACGTGCGCTACGACTCAAATGAACAACCGACTAAGCCTGTAGTAGGTCGTTGGTCGAACTCTTTGGACGCGGGTTCGATNNGTTCGATTCCCGCCATCTCCACCTTCGAGGGGGCGCTCCACACTGGGGCGCCCCCTTTGCTTGACGGCCTCAGCGCTCCACCAGTGGCAGATACAAAGGCACGTGCACCAGCGCTTGCGCCTCTCTGCTGAACGCCACGCCACTCGCCGTAAAGGTGCCCACTCCCCTGATTGCCGAGCCCGAGGGCGTGCTGGCTTTGGCACGCACACGCAGTTGCAGCACGAGATTCGACTCGCCAGGCATCGTCCCCGCCCACCGGTAGACATTCCCCGAGTAAGTGCCGACGCTGTGTGACACATATTCGGCGCCGTCAGGCAGGGGCATGCTGAAAGCGGCGCTCAACCCTGCCGCGGAATTGTTGTGGAGGGTGATTCGAAAGACGAGATCACCCAGACGCGCGACGGCGCTGGGCGTCACCACGAACGTTGACGCGCCCAGATAGGACGCCACTACGTCGGTCTGCGCCACCGCACGATGTCCCAACAGGTCGGTGGCCTCCACGGCCAGTGCGTAGGTGCCGGGCTGCGCGTATAACAGAGTTACAGACGGAGTGCTGGTCGTCACGGTACGTGATCCAGCGTCGTCTGTCACTGCCCAGCGGTACTGATTGACCGGATAGCCGGGCAGCGCCTGTGCGCTACAGTCGATCGCAGTGGCGTTGTTCACTGCTACGACAGACGACTCGAGTTGCACTGACACCTCATCAAGCAGCCAGTCAAGACTGCGCCTCAAAAGCTCTGTTCGCTTCGTGCTGCCCAAGTTGTTGTTGACACCCTCCAGCCCAAACGAAAAGTAAAGGCTGCGATACGGGATCGCTTGCGTCCTGCGCTCGAGGCTGGGGTCGCCCTGCTTGCCAACCGCCACACAACCCCCTGAGAGCGCAAAGCCCTCGGTGGCCAGGAACAGCGGCTGCACAAGGTCGCTGTCTGATCCGTCTGGCACACCGCCTGGCGCGATCTCGTCGACCGACAGTTGATCGCTCGCGCCGTCGCCAACAGCACCCAGATCGAGTTGCATCTCTGCAAAGGGTCCGCCTGGCCAGCCGACCACCGACGGACGCTCCGATGGAGGGTAGTAACCCTGCTCCGCGGGATCGAACAGGCTTCCCTGAATCCAGTGCGCGCCGAGGTAGCTGTGCAGCAGCGCGCTGCGCCCCCAGGTTGAGTCCGCACTCGGGTTGATGTCACTCGCCTCCGCCAAGTTCTGTCCAATCGCCAGGAGGCGGCCTCCCCCATCCAGGTAGGCCTGCAGCACAGCCTGATCCAACGCAGTGAGCGGTGTCGGCACGACATAGTAGCCATCGGCCCGTCGGTTGTCTCCAGTCAACCATATCACTGCGTCAAACCCCTGCAGATAGCCCACGGCCGGCAGCGTCTGCGCCTGATCGTAACGCACGTCGGCGTCCCATACACGATAGGTCACCCCGAGCGCGTCCAGCGCCTGCGTGATGTACGGGCTATAGTCGCGGTAGCCGCCATAGAACGAAAAATCATTGTCGATGAGGAGCACCTCGGCCGTCGCTGCGCCCGGGAGGTCGTGCGCCCAGATCGGCACATGCTGCCGGTCGGCGCCATGCACGAAATAGAGCTCACCGGTCAACTCGCTCGTTGGCGTACCGGGATCGACGTACAACGCAACGTTCAGCGACACGCGTTGGCCTGGGGCCACGGTGATTGTCGAGAGCGCCGGCATGATGCTGAGCCCCGTCTGTGAAGTGGGCAGCACGTTATAGGTGACGGGTACCCCGCTGGTTCGCGTATCTTTCAGCGACAAGGTGGCCGCATAGGCGCTACCGGCGTTTATCTGCCCCAGCGCAAGGCTGGGTGGCGTGATGAGCAGGCTGGACGCCGCGGCCGTACTCAGATTCACAACCCCCGCCCCGCGATCAAGCACGCCGGCCGGGTTTGCGCTGCCCTGCACCGTCAGCCCGTCGGGCGACGCCGTCGTCATCAGCGTCGACTTGATCTCTGCCGGCGTCCAGGTAGGATGCTGCTGCATAAGCAGGGCCGCCGATCCGGCCACGTGAGCGGCAGCCATACTGCTCCCACTCTGCTGCGCGTAGCTCGGCTGCCCGCTGGCTTCAAACCAGGCCGAAAGCACACCACGGCCAGGGGCGACCAGATCGGGTTTCAGGGAGCGAAGGTGCGCCGGGCCACGCCCCGAGTAGGCCTCGACCACGCCGCCGGGAGTGGCCAACAATCTGCCGTCCGCATCCAGCCTGAGCCTGGCATCGGGATGAGTCGCTGCCCAATTTGTCAGACGTTGTCCGAAGGATTGCGCTACCATCACCACCGGGATCGTGATGACCCCGCTGCCGCAGTAGGCCCCGTCGCACGACATCGGCACAAGTTCGTCGCTGTCATTCACGATCATCACCGCAACGGCGCCGGCCTGTTGGGCGTGATAAGCCTTGTCCGCAAAGGCGCACCCACCACGCGCGATGACCGCAATTCCTCCCGTCAGCACGTCACTGGATAGCGAGCCACAGGCCAGGGCGCTGCCAGTTGGGTCAGCCTGTCGCACATCAACGACCGAGTAGGGTCCCAGCACGCCCTGCCACGTGCCGCCGAACAACGCCGGCGCATAGCGTTGCGCGACTATGTCGGCGGGGACGGGCTGTGGCGCAACCACGTCGGCCAGATGCGCAACGATCTCACTGCTCTTGCTGACAGCGCCCACCGTGACGGCTGCCTCGACTGCTCCTGGAACCTGACTCACCGACCCAAAGCCGGGGCCCGCATCGCCGGCGCTGGCCACCACGACGCAGCCCATGTCGACGGCGCCCGCCAGAGCTTGCCCCAGTGGCGATGCCTCAGGTGCACGCGCGGATACCGACGACCAACTGGCGCACAGCACATCGGCGCCATCCAGCACCGCGTCTTCCACGGCGCGCAGGATTTCGGCCTCGTAGGCCACTTCGCGCCCACTGACTGCTGGGTAAAAGATGCGATAATTCATCAACCACGCGCGCGGCGCGACGCCGGAGATTTGCTGCTCCACCCCCAGGTAGCTGGCGCTCACAGAGGCCCCTGCAGCGACGCCCGCCACGTGCGTCCCGTGGGCGGACCCGAGCTTGCCAGGCGCAGGACGATCCTCGCCCCCGAGCGGCGCGTCATCGGGCCGCACATAGATACGTGCAACAATCACCTTGGGTGACGCATCGCGCCCATCTCCTTTGGGATAACCCGCCGGATAGGACAGGCCGTAGGCATTGAGCATCGGGTGGTCGGTCTGGATCCCGCTGTCGAGCACTGCGATCTTTACGCCCGCGCCGGCCTGGCCAGCTCCTCCAACAGCGTTCCACAGCCCGCTGACTTTGATATCGTCTAGACTGGCATAGAGTGTTGGGTTGTAGGCCACATCATCGTACACCGTCCGAACGCCTGGGAGCGCCTCCAGCGTCGCCCTTGTGCGCGCGTTGGCATCGGGGAGTCGCACCGCCATGCCGTTCAGCGCGACCTGGTACTGCTGCTCTATCACGGCACCGGGGCAAGTCGCCAGCAGTCGTGCCGCCAGAGCCCGCTGCTCCGACTCCAGATGCTGTCGATAGGCGGCGGCTGTCGGCCACATGCTGTACAGCGCATCGCCTGAAGCCACGGCGGCGACGTTGCCGTACCCCGCCGAAGCCACTGACGGGTCGACCAACTGTACGATGACTCGGACACCACCGGTTCGGGTTGCGGCATTGATCACGCTTGGTTGAGCCTGCAGCGAACCCGACAGCAGCCCGGCGCAGAATACCAGGGCCAGCGACAGGGACAGCAGGCGCCTGCGCAAGCACTGAGCGGTGGGATGCATCATGCTGTCACCCTCCCTGAGTGGAGGTCATGGGGTGCTTGAGCGCCACGGAGGCGAGGAGCCCCGCTCACGAGAACCAGTAGTCGCGCGTTTCGACCCAGGAGGCGTAACCGTTCCACTGCTCGACAAAAGAGGGCCGCGCGCTCGCGAACGATCGCACCATCGCTTCGGTGCATGCTTCTACCGCCTCACCATCGGCTCCTTCAAGGCTGAGCATGTAGGCGGCAGCCCGTGCATAGAAGAGCGGCAGCATCGCCTCGCCCACCTTGTCGGGATCGCCTTCTCCTTTGTTGTAGCTGAGCGCAAACTCGTAGACGACACGCGTCCACAGTGAGACCGGGAAATCGAACGCAGCGTCCGCCTGGCACGCCAAGGCACCGACTTTGGCCAGCGTGTCTGGCGACAGAACCTGTCGCCACATGTCATCGCAGATGGCGATGGCCTGGCGGAACGTTTCCAGTAGCACGGGCAGACAATCGCGACAAGCGATCTCGCGCTCGCCACTGCGCGCACCCCAGAACGGAACCGGTGTCACCGGCACTTCTTGCTGCCACAGACGCCGGTACATCGCGATCACTCGGAAAAGGGTGCCAACCGTATGCGCAAAGCGCAAATCCACCAGCGAACCTGGCTCCCCACCGCTCTCGCCACGATACCCAACGTCTACCTGGCAGGCTCGCAGGCCCTCTGTCGCCACCAGGGCAGTCAGCCACGCGTTGATACCAAAGCGTGAGACATCCGTCTCCCAGACATCGCGCTCGAGCAGGTCGTTTGCGAGCCCGCCCGAGAGGGCAAACTCGCCCGCCAGAGGCTCGCGCACGTCGCTCCCCAACAGGACGCGCGACATCGGGTACACGAGGTTCGCGCTGAGGGCACGATCGTAGGCATTGCGCTGATACCAGGCCAGTGCGATCTCCTTCTCGCCCGATAGAACAGGCTGCAGCAGCGCCGGAACCCACTGCGGCGTGATGCCGGGAATGCGCGCCTCCAGCACCAGGCAGGCACGAGCATTTGTGATCGCGGCAGCCTCCAAGATCGCTCTGATCGCGCTTCCCTTGCCCCGCGGGCCCTCGTACAGAGTCACCAGTTTGGAGATGTTGGGCGTGACGTGAGCATCGCTGACGTGATGGCTTGTGCCGTCGGAAGAGCCGCCATCCGCGTTGATCAGCAGAACGCGCTGGTCAGCAAACTGCTCCAGGCCACGCAACGCGTTCCTCACAACCTCCCCGATTGTGCGCCCGTTGCGGTGACTGGGAATGCCGACCACGATGTCCATGGGCGGAAGCGTCCCAAGCTCGCGCTTGGCGTCATCGCTCAAGCTGGATTCGTTATACTCTATTTCATCGTCGATCTCTGACATCAAAGCACCCTTGTCGGTAACATGATCAGGCATACTTGCGGTCGATAGCGTATGTAACCATTATAGCACAAGAGCGGACTGCCGTGGCAAAAAGCACAGCCAGGGGCCCCAAGTTGCAGTGACGACAGCACGCCAGGGCACCAACCGTTTGCCGATCGCGTGTGCAAGCGCCCATCATCGACCTGCTCCATCCAGCGCATGCAGAGACGCATCGCGCGCAGGTTATGACAACAATTGACAGTCCGACTGTTTGCTGCTAGAATGTCGCCACTTTAACTGGACTGCACTTGCAGCCACCTGGTTCGGAGGAGCATCGTATGGACCTTGCCGGTTTGATCCGTGACGTTCCCGATTTTCCCATTGAAGGCATCCTTTTCAAGGACGTCACAACCTTGCTCAAAGACGGGCAAGCGTTTCGCGAGACCATCCGCCGACTGGCCGATCACTATCGCGGCCAGCCGATCGACCAGGTGGTGGCCATAGAGTCGCGCGGGTTCATTTTTGGCGCGCCCCTGGCGTACGAACTGGGCTCAGGACTGGTGCCGATCCGCAAGCCGGGCAAACTTCCCGCAGAGACCATCAGTGTCGAGTACAGCCTCGAATACGGTAGCAACACGCTTCAGATGCACGTAGACGCGATCGAGCCAGGCCAAAAGATCCTGATCGTCGACGATCTGCTGGCCACGGGCGGATCCGCCAGAGCCGCAATCGAGCTGGCCGAGAGACTGGGCGGCGAGGTCGTTGGGCTTGCCTTTGTGATCGAGCTGACATTCCTGAAGGGCCGTGACAAACTCCAGGGCTATGATGCCTATTCGCTTGTAGCGTTCTGAGCGGACCGTGACAGGAGCACAACAATGCCAGCGCAGAAAAAGACCGTCGAAGAATTGAAAGCCGCGCGCCAGCGGGCCATCGTAGAGATAGAGAGGCTTAAGGAGGATCTCCAGGCCGAGATCGAGCCTGCCTCCGCCACGGACGATGATGCCGCGGCTGACGCGGCGGCGGACGTCTACGAACGCAGCAAGATCATTTCGCTCATCCAGAACCGCCAGGACAAGATTCGCCTGCTCGATAGTGCCATCAAGGCGGCCGAAGCCGGCACCTATGGCATCTGTGAGATGTGCGGGGCGACCATATCTCCGGAACGGCTCGAGATTGTCCCTGAGACCACCCTGTGCGTCTCGTGCGCGATGAAACGCGAGCAGACCTTCCATCGCTGGCAACTCGCCGCGGAGGATGGAGCGGCGTCACGAAACCGCCGCCGAACCAGCACCGATGATGACGAAGACGACGACGATGACGACGACACCGAGTCCAGTCCAGACAGCGCTGATGACGACGACAGCGACTATTAGGCATCGCGTAAGCTCCAGCGACAGTCGCGCAATCACATGGGCTGTAGAAAGGTAACGACGGCTCCTTTTGACAAGAGGAGCCGTTGTGCTGTAAGATAACTGCGCTTTGGGTTGCGCGCGAGAGCGATCGTTGCCTTGGCCCGCATCCGACCCCATCAAGTGGATTCGGCTCCTCGTGGCGTGTAACTCGGGCGATCAGGTCCCCACAGAATACAACTGGAGGTATCAACGATGAGCCAATTGACCGAGATCCGCTGGCATGGCCGCGCCGGTCAGGGCGTGGTGACGGCCGGCGAATTGCTCGCCGAGTGTGCCATGGAAGACGGCAAGTTCTTTCAGGCGTTCCCGGAATATGGCTCGGAACGCATGGGCGCCCCCATCAAGGCCTACACACGCATCTCTGACGAACCCATCGACCTGCATTGTCCCATTCTTGAGCCCGATATCGTGATGGTGGTCAACGACAACCTCCTTGGTGTCGTGGACCTGACGGAGGGCCTCAAGCCCGATGGCCACCTCATCATTAACACCACGCAGACCCCCGCAGCGATTCGCGAACGCCTCGGATTTCACACGGGGCGCGTCTGGTGCGTCGCCGCTTCACAGATAGCAATGGATGAGATCAAGCGCGACATCCCAAGCACGATGATGCTGGCCGTGCTCGCCAAAGCCACCGGCCTGGTGCATCTGCAGCCTGTGCTCAAGCTCGTGCGCGCAAGCCTCGGTACCAAGCTGCGGCCCGAGATTGTTGAGGCCAACATGCGTGCCCTTCAACGCGCCTATGACGAGTGCGTGCAGGGCTGACACTGGACAAGTCCGCGCGATCTGGCATCACGCACTTTCCAGTCAGGATGCAGAGTCGCGCGATCAACAGCCTATCATCCGGAGGTATCCATATGAGCAAGAAAGAAGCTCCTCGGCTGGATCTGCCCTGGAGAGAAGCCGGCGAGAGCGGCATCGTGCGCGACGCAGGCAACTCGGTGCTGTACGAGACCGGCACCTGGCGCAGCATGCGCCCGGTTCGGGACTTTGAGCAGTGCACCCAATGCCTTATCTGCTGGGTCGTCTGCCCCGACGCGTCTATCACCATCGAAGATGGCAAGGTATCCGGCTTTGACTATATGCACTGCAAAGGGTGCGGCATCTGCGCGCAGGAGTGTCCGGTCAATATCAAAAAGCCACACAGCGTCACTGGCGAACTGGGCAAGGTCATCCAGATGGTGCCAGAGTCTGATAGCAAAGCATAAAGCCTACCCGTAAGGAGGAATCCGAAATGGTTCAAAGCAAGTACATGCCTCTGGACGGGGCCAACTCGGTATCGCAGGCGATGCGCCAGATCAACCCCGACGTCGTGGCGGCTTATCCCATCACGCCCCAGACGGCCATTGTGCAAAAGTTCTCCGAGTTTGTGGCAGACGGTCTCATTGATACCGAGTTCGTGCCGGTCGAGTCCGAGCACGCTGCCATGAGCACCGCGATCGGTGCATCGGCCGCTGGAGCACGTGTCATGTCGGCGACCTCGGCCAACGGCCTCGCCCTGATGTTCGAAATGCTCTACATCGCGGCCGGTGGGCGGTTCCCGATCGTCTTGTCAGTGGTCAACCGCGCGCTCTCTGCCCCGCTGAACATCCATTGTGATCATTCAGACTCGATGGGCGCTCGCGATTCGGGCTTTATCCAGCTGTACGCGGAAAACGGCCAGGAAGCCTACGACAACACCATCATGTCCGTGCGGTTTGCCGAACACGCGGACATCAGGTTGCCTGTCATGAGCTGCCAGGACGGATTCATCACAGGTCACGGCGTCGAGCGCGTGGGCGTTCTGCCGGATGACGCGGTTTCTGCCTTCGTGGGCCCCTACAAGGCGAATTTCAGCTTGCTCGAAGTCGAAAAGCCCATCACCTTGGGGGCTTGGGACTTTACGGACTATTTCTTTGAGCACAAGCTACAACAGATGGTTGCGATTGACCAGTCTCTGCCCATCATCAAGAGCATTATGAGCGACTACGAGCGGCTCTCCGGACGACCCCAGCAGGTGATCGACACGTATGCCATGGAAGACGCTGAGCTGGCCGTGATCGTC
>DIVQ01000025.1 GCA_002423325.1 Anaerolineales bacterium UBA6128
TGTGCCCGGCCTGTGGCAAGTACAAGGGCGTTGAGGTGATCAAGCAGGAGAGCAACTAGCGGCTTGGCTGTGAGACAGGGTCGGGCGACAGGTTCGCGCGGTCCTGCGTGTCTCAATGGCCGCATCATGGGAACACTGGGAGGGATGTGATGGAACCCACGCTGGGAACGGTACGCATAGCCCCCCAGGTGCTGCATACGATCGCCCGCATGACCACGCTGGCAGTGCCTGGCGTGTCGCGCATGTCTGACGATCTGCCCGCCAGCGTCGACCGCTTCCTCAAAGGCAAGACGGGCAAAGCGGGCGTGCACATGGAGATCGTTGACGATGCGGTCAGCGTCAACCTCTACATCATCGTGGAACAGCAGGTAAACGTCTACCAGGTCTGTCGCGAGGTTCAAGAACAGGTTGCCAGGGCCATCAAGGACATGGTCGGCATGCCGGTTTTGGCCGTCAATGTCTATGTCGAGAACGTGGCCAGCGCTGAGGAACAGGCTGACTAGCGCGGCAGGTGGAGTCTTCCCTTGCAGATTAGAAGACGCGCCCGCATTGTGGCGCTGCAGGCTCTTTTTGAGATTGACACGGCGCAGCACGAACCCGACGTAACGCTGCGCCATCGTCTGGAAGACACCGATCTGCCCGAGTCTGGCGTCGCGTATGCGACGGCGCTTCTGAGGGGTACTCTGCAGCAGATCGGCGCTCTCGACGCGATCATCCAGCGCATAGCCCCCGAATGGCCCATCGACCAGATGGCCCCGGTCGACCGGAACATCTTGCGTTTGGCAGCCTATGAGATCCTCTACCTCAATGACACGCCTGCCAAAGTGGCGATCAATGAGGCCGTAGACATCGCCAAACTGTTCGGCAGCGACAGCTCCAGTCGTTTCGTGAACGGCGTGTTGGGTACGCTGTATGCGCAACGCCACAATTGGGTCGCGACCCCTGCAACGCAGGCCGCTGGGGGGAGCGAGCCTGGCACGCCCACTGCGGGAGAACAATCGGTATGAATTTCCTGGGCATCGGCGCCGGCGAACTGCTGCTCATCATGATCATCGCCGCGATGGTGGTGGGCCCTGAGCGCATGGTAGAGCTGTCCCGTTCGGCGGGACGGCTGTTGGGCAAGCTGCGCCGCGAAACGGACGCCATCACCCAAGAGTTTCGTGAGGCGATCTCGACCTTTGACGAGGTGGGCGACTTGGCCACAGAGACCAAGGCCGCCTTTCAGGACGTCAGCAACGAGATGAAGCTGGCCGGCAAAGACGCTCAGATGGCCGTCAGCGAGGTCAAGCAGATCGCGAGGGAGACCAAGGCAGTTGCCCTCTCAGCCGTCTCCGACGCGCCGCCCTCAGTCGCGCCCGCTGCGGCCGTCTCCGGGGCGGCTCCGGCCGCCGCCGTTGCCGCGGCGCCGCGTCCAGCTGCAACCACCGCCGGCACTGCGCGCAGCGCGCCGGCTGCCCCTCCCGCACCTGCGGCCGCCAAGCGCGAGTTGACGCCGTTGCTGGATGGTGAGGTTGCCGTCGCTACGCCGGCCGTTGCTCGCGGGGCTCTGCCGCCCGACGAGGCGACTGAGGTGGGGCTGGCCGATCTGGTGCCAGAGGACCCTGCCGAGATGGAGCCCGTCGAGGTGTCCATGCCGACGTTGATGGTCGAGCTGTCGGATCTCGACCAGCCGCCCGAAGAGCCCGTCAAGCCCAAGCCCCGTCAGAGGAAGGTGGCCAAGCCCGAGGCCGAGCCAGCCGTGACCTCAACCGCCCAGGTAGACGACGACGCTGCCGGGAGCCAAGGATAGCCCCATGGCGAACGACAAAGAACTGACGATCTTTGAGCATCTGAACGAACTGCGCTCCGGCATGGTCAAGGCCGGCATCGCGTTGTTGGTGATGGCCTCTATCAGTATGATCTTTGCCGAGCGGCTGCTCAAGCTGTTGATCGCGCCGTTGGGAGAGCAGATTCCGCAGACCATCAAGCCCACCGAATCGTTTGTGGTCTATTTTCAGGTCGCGCTGATCTGCGGTGTGGCGCTTGCCATGCCGGTGATCCTTTACCAGGCCGTGCGCTTTGTGATCCCGGGTCTGCTGCCGCACGAGAGAAAGTATCTGCTCTGGTTGCTGCCCGGCGCCACCATCAGCTTTGTCGCGGGGGCCGCTTTCGGGGCGTTCGTGATGATCCCCGCCGCGGTCAACTTTATGCAGGGCTTTCTAGAGGCCATCATCGACAACCGCTGGACGCTCGAGAACTATATCTCGTTTGTGACGCGTGTGCTGTTCTGGATGGGTGTGGTGTTCGAGACGCCCCTGATCATGTTCTTCCTCGCTCAGGTAGGCGTGATCAACGCCAAGATGCTGAGCAAGTATCGCAAGTTCGCCGTGCTGGGCGTGGCGGTGATCGCCGCGATGGTGACGCCGACGCCCGATCCGGTCAACATGATGATCGTGATGTTGCCGCTGTACGCCCTGTACGAGGTGGGCATTCTGCTCACGCGGCTGGCGCGCCCGCAGGTAAAGACCACCGAGGCGCTCGAGACGACTGCGATGACGACCACAGACGCGAGCAAGTAGGCGGACCGACGCTTTTTCGCAACACAAAGGGGCTCAGCGTGATGCTGAGCCCCTTTTTCTTTGCATCGCTCGGGAGACTATACGTCCAAGTCTGCCATGCGCTCGGCCTTGGTCACCTCGGCCAGGAGGCTGGTGGCATAGGAGCCGGACGGCAGCGCAAAGCGCAGCCAGAGGCCGCCGTCACCGTCGCTCTCGGCCGACACATCGCTGAGCGGCGCACGCAGCGGGCGGCGGTCGCCGCGCAGGTCGGCGCCTGGCACACGGAAGCTCTCGAGCGTGAGGCCCTCCTCGCGCAGTAGATCGCGTTCCCTTTCTCCCGGGGCACCCTGTGCCAGACGCACGCGGTGGCTGTAGAGCGGCGCGGAGGCGCTGATCTCGAGCGCGTCGGCGCGCGGCTGCTCGATCGCGGCGTCCTCCACCAGGAAAAAGGCCCCGTTGGCGTGCTTGACGGCGAGGTCGCCAGTCTCCAGCGCCTCGATGCGCGACACGCGGGCCGCCAACAGGCGGTTGAACAGGCTGGCCTGGAAGGCAGCCACGTACAGGCGTTTGAGGTGTGGCGGCAGGCGCCGCAGGGCCTGTTCGGGCGTCTGCCCGTGCGCCAACGCGGTGAGCACGCGGTGCTCCACGCTCCCATGGGCGTGCGGCCAGGCCGCCAGCGCGGCGACATAGTCGCCTTCATCCGCCAGCGCGCGCGCCCGATATTCGTTCGGCGCGTCGTCGTCATGCGGATCGCCCAGCAGGTAGTGCAGCAGGCCGGGCGCATCCTGCGTCAGCAGGGCGCGACCCAGCAGGTGCGTGTTGCGGTGCAATCCAAAGCGCTGCGGTCCAAAGGCGTTCGGGAGACCGCGTCGCTGCAGGACATCGAGGATCGCCAGCGCGCGTGGCAGGGCGTCGTCTACCGTGTCGCGCACGCGAATGGCAAAGCGGTTGCCGCGCAGATGGCCGATTTTGAGGCGGTTGCGATGCCTGTCAGCCTGCAGTATACGCAGTCCGGGTATCTGCAGGGCCAGCACCGCCTCGGGCGTGGTGCGCTCCACTGAGAGCCACTGGCGCGTCAGAGCGCGGGCGTCCTTAAGGCCGGCACAGCCAATCAGCCTGGGTGAGAGCTGGAGCGCGTGGGCGATGCGCTCGATGGCGCTAAAGGTGGTGAGGCCGCGCTTTTCGATCTCAAACAGCACGTGCTCGCCGCTGCCGCACGGCAGGTAGATGGGGATCTCTTCAACCACAAAGTCCTCGGGAGACTGGCGCAGGCTGCCACCAGTGCCGGGGAGGTCGGCAGTCAGCGCAGGGGGCGTGAGTTGTGCGTCTGCCATGCTGACCTCGCATTGCTGGAACCGGCTGGAGGTTAGTCGTCGCGCGCCTGCGCCTGCGGGCGGGTATGCACGCGAATGCCGTTGGTGAGGACCCAGGCGCGCCAGCGCGCCGCGTAGCGTCGGTACGCCTCGACGCGGTAGACGCCGGGAGAGCGGCTGACGTACTCCAGGCGCGTGCCGTAGACGCTGTGAACGGAGTGCCCGTTCAATAGCAACCTGATGCGTGCCTTTGCGGGCGCCTGAACGCTGAACCGCACTCTGCCACGCGCCACGAACTCGTCTCCGAGCGTGTACTCTACGTTGTCGTGATGCGCCGCGAACTCAAAGCCGCGGGCGGGCGCGAGGCCGTCGTAGGCCACGAACGCGCGCCCGGCCGCCAGCGCGTCATAGAACATCTGCGCGTCCGAGGCAAACACGTGCGACCAGTTGGCAGGCAGCAGCACGTGCGTGGTCAGCGAGCGGAAAAGCTGCTCGTAGGGAAAGACCACGCGTCGGATCGGCCCGAGCCGGTAGGTGCCGGCGTGCGCATCGACGCCGCCCAGCGCCACGACGCGTCGTGTGGCCTGCAGGGCGTCCCAGCGCGCCAGCGTCTCGGGAAACGGTCCGAGCATGCCCAGCCTGGGGTTGAGCGCATAGGCCAGGGCGATCAGGGGCGAGCGGACGCGGCTCTTGAACTCGGACATGTAGTTCCAGAGTTCGATGCCGGTGTAGCCGGTCGCGTCCCAGGCCAGCCAGTTGATCTCGGGCTCGTTGGCCATCTCGGCGGCATGTTCGTCAGGATGCGCGATAAAGCCCAGGCCACCCCGCGCAGCGGCCTGCGTGATCAGCGCCTGGGTATCACCGACGTATTCCAGCAGGTCAGCCCCGGCGTTGAACACAAGGTAGTGGTTGGCGTGCGGGTTCTCGGGGTCGTGCAGCTCTGCGCCTACCAGACAGAGCGTATCGCCGTACCAACCCTCGTGTTGGGGCCGGTAGGCGTTGTGGTCGGTGATGAGGAGATAGTCGAGCCCGGCACGCTGTGCATGCGCGATGATCTCGGGCGGCTCAGCGCTGCCATCCGAGTAGCGGCTGTGGATGTGGATGCAGCCTATGCGCTCGTACACTGCCATGGTCTTTGGCTACACGCCCTAGTCTGCGGCTGAGTCTTTGTCTGACGGCGCCTGCGGCACGTCCTGTGGAGCCGGGGAGGTGACATCGACATCGGCGGCTATCAGGCCGGGCTGCGTAGCCTGCAAAGTATCGGCGCGGCGGCGGGCGAGTTCTTCCAGGCCGTTGCGCACCACCTTTTGCAGCTCGGACAGCGTCTCGGCCATATCGCGCAGGCGCGTCTCAGCATAGTCATCGGCGCCCTCGCGGATGCGATGCGCTTCCTCTTCGGCGCGATGGCGGATGCTGTCGGCATGAGTTTCGGCTGCCAGGCGCAGTTTTTGCTCGTCGAGCAGACGGGCGGCGTCCTCGCGCGCCTGAACGAGCAGCTGGCGGGCCTCGTCATGCGCCTGTGCCACATAGCGGTCGCGCTCTTCCTGGATCTCGCGCGCCTGCCTGATCTCGGGCGGGATCGTGATGCGCATCTGGTCGATGAGATCGAGGAATTTGCTCTCGTCAATCGCGACGCGTTTGCCAGGCATCCGCCAGCCGTGATCCACAAGTTCTTCCAAGCGGTCAATCAAATTCAGGATGTCGATGGTAGGCCTCCTCTCCGCCAGTCACGGTCTGGCGGACCGTCAGACCGGGCGGTGCCGGGCATCGCGTGGTCGGGTGCTGTGCAGTGCTGTGCGCGTCGCGTCAGCGGTCCCGACTGGACTGGAAGCGTGCCTGCAGGGCCTGCAGCACGTGCGGCGGCACCAACTTGTCGACGCAGCCTCCCGACTCGGCCAGTTCCTTGACGATGGACGAGCTGATAAAGGCGTGCTCGAGCGACGTCATCAGGCAGAGCGTGTCGATGTCCGCGTTCATGCTGCGGTTGGTGAGCGCCATCTGGTACTCGAGCTCAAAATCAGAGATGACGCGCAGCCCACGCACGATCACGGTGGCGCCCTGCTGCTGCACAAAGTCCACGGTCAGCCTGTTGTAGGACATCACGCGGACGTTCGGCAAGTCGCTGAGGGCCGCGCGCGCCATATCCACGCGCTCCTGGACCGAAAACAGCACACTCTTGTGGGGTCGATCATACACGCCGACAATCAGCGCGTCAAATATGCGCGCCGCTCGCCGGGCAATGTCGATGTGCCCATAGTGCATCGGATCAAAGGTTCCGGGGTATACGGCGATGGTCACGCTGGGGCTCCTTTGTCAGGCAAGGGTGCGACTGGTCCAAAAGCGACGGACGCTGCCCGCCAGCAGGCGGTTTTCGGGTTTGTCCAGCGTGGGATCGTCGGCGAAGAGCGCGTGCGCCTGACGGCGGGCCCGCTCAAGCAGGGCACTGTCGCTGAGCCGCGCCACCCTGAGGCGCGGCAGCCCATGCTGCTGCGTGCCCAGGAACTCACCCGGGCCGCGCATCTCCAGGTCCTTTTCGGCCAGCGCAAAGCCGTCGCTGATCTCTTCCAGCAGGCGCAGGCGCTGCAGTGCCTCCTCGCTGGGGTTGTCGGCGAGCAAGATGCAATACGACTTGTCCTCGCCGCGTCCGACGCGCCCACGGAACTGGTGCAACTGTGCCAGGCCGAAGCGATCGGCGCCCTCGATCAGCATCACTGTGGCATTGGGAACATCGATGCCGACCTCAACCACCGCGGTGGAGACCAGGATGTGGTGACGCCCTGCCTTGAACTCGGCCATGACCTGATCTTTTTCGGCCGCGCTCATGCGCCCGTGCAGCAGCCCCACTGAAAGCTGCGGGAAGACCTCTTTCTGCAGGCGTTGCTGTTCGTCAACTGCGGCCTTGGCCTCCGCCTTGTCCGAGTCCTCAACCAGGGGGCAGATGACGAACGCCTGGCGCCCACGGCGGGCCTCTGAGAGGATAAAGCCATAGATGCGCTCGCGGTCCTGCGGGCTGCGCACGTGTGTGCTGACCACCTGACGGTTTGGCGGCATTTCGTCCAGCGCGGCGACATCGAGGTCGCCGTAGAGCGTCTGTGCAAGAGTGCGTGGGATGGGGGTGGCGCTCATGGCCAGCAGGTGCGGCTGGCGATCGCTGCCTTTGGCGCGCAGGGCCCCGCGTTGGGCTACGCCAAAGCGATGCTGCTCGTCTACGATCACCAGGCCCAGATCGCTGAACTCGACCGTTTCCTGGATCAGGGCGTGTGTGCCCACGACGACCTGAACATGCCCCGAAGCGATCTGCGTCCCGACCGCGGCCTTGTCGCCGGCAGACAGGCTGCCGACCAACAACGCGACGTGGATCTCGGGGAAAGGGCTCAGCAGACGCGACAGCGTCTGGTAGTGCTGTTCGGCCAGGATGGATGTGGGCGCCATCAGTGCCGACTGCGCACCGTTGCGCGCCGCCGCCAGGATTGCCGCGGCTGCGACCACGGTTTTGCCGGAACCCACGTCGCCCTGCAGCAGACGGCTCATAGGGGTTTCTTGGGCCAGGTCGTCCAGGATTTCGGCGATGGCGCGCTGTTGCGCGCCGGTCAGCGCAAACGGCAACTGCCGCACAAAGGCCTCGATGTCCGCCGCCGGCGCCGGCAACGCGCGGCTGGGAAAGGCGCGCCACGCCTGGCGCTGACTCAGCACACCCAACTGCAGCAACAAGAGCTCGGTAAAGGCCAGCCGCTCGCCACTGCGCTGCAGGCTTTCCGGCGAGTCGGGAAAGTGGATCTGCGCGATGGCCGTGGGCATGTCCTGCAGCCCCTCGGCGGACAATATGGAAAGCGGCACCGGATCGACGATGCGCGGCGTCCAGTCGTCCAGCGTGTGTTTCATCAGTCGTCGCAGCCAGCGCGCCTTGATGCCCTCGGTCAGCGGGTAGACGGGCACCATGCGACCGGTGTGCAGCAGTTCGCGGCTGAGCGGTTCCCACTCGGGAGAGGTGAACGCCAGTCGGCCCAGGTACTCGCCCACGCTGCCGCTGAGCACGATCTCGCGGCCCGCGTAGAGCTGCTTGGGTAGGTAAGGCTGGTTGAACCAGGTGGCTTCGATGGCGCCTGTGCCGTCGCTGATGGTGGCGTGTACGACCGACATGCCGCGGCGCCCCGATCGCGCGCGACAGTCGCGTACCACGCCCACGATCGTGACCTCGTCGCCCAGCTCCAACCGGTTGATGGTCTTGAGCTGGGCAAAGTCGTCGTAGCGGCGCGGGAGGTGGTACAAGAGATCCCTGATCGTTTTGATGCCCATGCGATTGAGATGCGCGGCGCTGAGCTTGGTGACGCCTTTGAGTTCGATGATGGGCGAGCTCAGCGTCAGGCGATCGTCGACCTGAGGCGGCGCTCCCTCGTCAACAGCGCTCCGGGTTGCCGCCGCCGGTTGTGGCTGCAGCGGAGCTGGCTCGGCGACAGGCGGCAGGACGGTGCTTCTGGAGGGCATCCCCGGACGTTGCCCAGGGGCGGGGGCCTCAGGCGCTGCCGTCTGCGCACGCGCAGCGGACGACGATGCGGCGCCCGGGCGCTTCAGTCGCGCCAGCAGGGCGTCGATGGTGCGCTGACGCTCATCATACGAAAGCTGCGCATAGTCAACCAGGAGGGCCAGCACCTCATCGACGGGCGGGGCGCCGTGCGGCGCGTTCTCACGTCGCGCCTCGCGGTCCCAATAGCCGAGGAACCGCTCCAGGCCGCCGATAACGGCGCGGTTGCGGTAACCCTGTTCGCGCTCCAGTTCGAGGATGCGCACAAGCTTCTCATAGGAAGACGATGTCATAAAAGTGTTGGTCGCCGTTTTCAGGATTCGTAGGCCACGATACCGAGCACGTTTGGCCCCACGAGGGCGCTCAAGGCTGGGCCATAGGCGCGTTTGGTGACGGCCTGGTTGGGCAGCAACTGGGCCAGCAGCTCTTCCAGCGGCTCGGTCTTGGGGCCCACGCTGCTGTAGAGAATGGTGAGCTCCTGCAGGGCGATGAACTCGCCCACAAACTCGCTCAGGCGCTCAACTGCGGTGCCGCGGCTGCGGGTGCGGTGCAGCTTGACGATCTGGCCATCCTCGAGCAGGAAAATCGGCTTGAGGGCGGCTCCGCCTTCGGTGGCCACGCGGCGCTGTGGCACAAAGCCGGCCCGGCGCATGTGATCGAGCGTCTCGGCGTAAAAAGCCAGATAAATGCGCGGCATCGCTCCGCGAACCAGCCGGACAACCTCGGCGCCTTCAGCGCCGGCGTGCGCGGCTTTGGCGGCCTCGGTCACGAGCACGCCCAAGGCGTGCGATATCAGGCCAGAATCGATGACGTGGATCTGGCAATGCCCCAGGATGCTGCGGCGGGCAAGGTTGGCTGCCTGGAAGGCGCCGTTGAGCCCGCTGGCCGGGTGCAACGAGATGATGGCGTCGGCCTCGTGAGAGAGCCGCGCATACACGTCGGAGAACTCGCGCGCTGTTGGCGCGTTCACGCTGACGGCCGCGCGGCCCTTGGCGAGCCGTTTTGTCAGTTCGGTCGCGCGTGTCGTGCCGTCGTCAAGGAACGAGTCTGAGCCTATCTGGATGCGCTGAGGAAGGACGACCACGTCCAACGCTTCCACGACCGACGGCGGCAACTCTGCGGTGCTGTCGGTAACGATCCTGGTCCGCATCCCTGTGCTCCTTTCGCCGTGCTGCTATTCAACCGAGATGATATAGTGATAGTGCGGCTGGCCGCCGTCAATCACCTCGACTTCGAGGTTCGGGTAGGTGGCGCGGATGGTGTCCGCAAGGGCCTCTGCATGCTCGATCGGCAGGTCCTGCCCATAGTAGAGGGTCACGATCTCATAGTCCTGCGCGCCGACGCGCTCGAGCAACGTGCCCACGAGCGCGCCCTCGTCCTCATCGGCGGCGGCCAAGGTGTCGTTGATCAGGCCGATCAGCTGGCCTTCGACGACCGAGAGGCCATTGACCTGCACCGAGCGTACGGCACGCGTCACCTCGACCGTCTGCACCTGCTTGATCGCCTCCCGCATTGCCTGCGCGTTCTCATCTGCGCTGGCCTGGTAGTTAAAGGCCAGCAGCGCGGCGATGCCCTGAGGTAGTGTCTTGCTGGGAACCACGAAAACCTGCTTGTCCGACAGGCTCTTGGCCTGTTCGGCGGCCAGGATGATGTTGCCGTTGTTGGGCAGCACGATGACCTTGTCTGAGGGTACGGTCGCGATGGCCGCCAAGAGCTCCTGAGTGGAGGGGTTCATAGTCTGGCCGCCTGGCACCACGGCATCCACGCCCAAGCTTTCAAAGACACGCTCCAGGCCGTCGCCGGCGACGACCGCCACCACGCTGGTATCCGAGAGCCGCTGTGTTGTGTGCGAGTTCAGATGCGGCGTGATGCTGGGCACGGGTGGCGGCGCAGCGGCTGCGCTGGCCCGGGCAAATGCTTCGTACTGCAGTTGCATGTTCTCGACAATGATCTCGGTGATCCTGCCGTGTCCCAGGCCATAGTCCAGCACCTGCCCGGGGAGGTCGGTGTGTACGTGTACCTTGACGGTGCCGCTGTCACCCACCACCAGCACAGAGTCGCCCATCAAAAGCACCTGTTCGCGGATCGCATCGACGTCGAGTTCTTTCCCGAGGATGATGAACTGGGTGTCATAGTTGTAGACGCCATCGGGCGGATGGGCGTGATCGTGATGCAAGGCAGCCTCCCCGATCGCAGACTCTATCAGCGTCGATTCGCCGCGCAGATGGCGCAGGATGCCGCGCAGCAGGATGACATAGCCCTGGCCGCCGGCGTCGACTACACCGGCCTCGGCGAGCACGGGCAACAACGACGGCGTGCGTGCCAACGAGCCCTCGGCCTCGATCGCTGCGGCCTCCAGCACCTGGGTCACGTCGGCTCCGGTGGCAGCCTTGGCGGCCGCCGCGTGGGCCGACTCGCGCGCCACCGTGAGGATGGTGCCCTCGACTGGCTTGACCACGCCCTTGTAGGCGGTTGAGGCGCCCTCAGTCAGCGCCGACGCCAGCAAAGGCGGGGTGAGGTGATCGAGGCTGTCGAGCGCGCGGGCGATGCCGCGCAAAATCTGCGAAAGGATCACACCCGAGTTCCCCCGGGCGCCCATCAAGGCACCGTGCGCAAAGACACGCATCAGCTCTGAGACCGACGCGTAGGATCGCGTGCCGGCCTCGCTCAGCGCCGCGCGCATGGTCAGCGACATATTGGTGCCGGTATCGCCATCCGGCACTGGAAAGACGTTCAGGGCGTTGATGGCGTCGGCGTGCGCTTCGAGCCAGGTCCCCGCGGCCCGCAGGCAATTGAGCAGCCCGTTCCCGTCGCACGTGTACAGCGCGCGGGCCGAGGCGTGTCCCTGCGACTGTGTGCTTGTTATCAGCGTAGCGCTATCAGTATCCAAACGAGTAGACCTCCCGGTGTGTTGCGCCTCAGAGTGCCAGGGCGCCTGCGGCTGCTCAGGCGTCGGTGCCGCTGATGCGCAAGCCCTGCACATGGACGTTGACCTCCGATACCGGCATGCTCAGGGCCTTTTCGACGGCGAACTTGACGCTCGCCATCACGTTGTGGGCCACCTCAGAGATGCGAGTACCGTACTCGACCACCACATACAGGTCGATGGCGATCTGCTGATCGTTCAGGCGGATTTCAACGCCGCGGTGAAGGTTGTCGACCTGCAGTATCTCGGCAATGCCGTCGCGCAGCGTCGACGCGGTCATTCCCACGACCCCGTAGCAGCTCAACACAGCCTCGCCAGCAATGCTTGCGATGGCCTTGGGTGATACCTGCACTCTTCCCAACGAAGATGCATCGCTCATAAGCCGTCTCCCTCTGGCGCGTGGTTTGCACATCCCTTCCGTTTATGGTATCATAGCCGATGTGCTCAACGCAAATCTTGCTAGATCAGCGGGCCCGCCGCTTGGAAGGGGTTGATACGATGGCAAAGTGTGATATCTGCGGCAAATCGGTTCTGTTCGGCAGCAACGTGAGCCACTCAAAGCGACACACCAACCGTTCATGGAAGCCCAATATCCAGACGGTCAAGCTCGAGGTGGACGGCCAGACCAAGCGAGTCAAGATCTGCGTGCGCTGCCTGCGCACAATGCACAAGGCTTCATAAGCAACTGTATCCCGACAGAGACTGGCTTTCGCCCGCGCTGCGGCGCTGACGAAAGCCTTTTTCTTTGCCCGCCGCTCAGTTGATAACCCCGTCGAAGAGCTCAGGATACCGCCGTCGCGGCGATCGCCAGGAGTCTCCTAATGGCGTTGGCAATGCCCTCAGGGGCGGCAAACACCGCCGCGCCCACCACCAACACGTCAGCGCCGGCGCTCACAGCCTGCGCGACCGTGCTCGCGTTGATGCCCCCATCAACCTGAATCTGACATTCCGGCTTGCGGGCGTCCAGCATCGCGCGCAGCCTGCGCACCTTGTCCAACGTCGACGGGATCAGTTGTTGCCCGCCAAAGCCGGGGTTCACGGTCATCACGAGCACCATGTCGACGTATCGCAGCGCCTCCGCTATGGCCGATACGGGCGTCGACGGCACCAGCGACACGCCGGCCTTGAGCCCCGCCGCGCGTATCCTGTCGATCAGACGATGCGCGTGCACGCAGGCCTCGATATGGAAGGTGAAGGCGTCGGCCCCCGCGTC
>DIVQ01000060.1 GCA_002423325.1 Anaerolineales bacterium UBA6128
CGCACGATCGAGTCGTCGACCACCACGATGCGCTTGCCCTGCAGCTCGAGTGACAGCGGGTTGAACTTGAGCGCGACGCCCACTTTGCGCAAGTGGTCGTCGGGCTGGATAAAGGTTCGTCCGATGTAGCGGTTCTTGATCAGCCCCTCATCGTAGGGGATGCCCGATTCCTTGGCATAGCCGATGGCGGCCGGTGTGCCCGAGTCGGGCACGGCCATCACCAGGTCGGCCTCCACCGGGTGCTCGCGCGCCAACTCGCGCCCGAAGGCCTGCCGCACCTCGTGGATGAGCTGGCCGTCGATGAGGCTGTCGGGCCGCGCGAAATAGATGTACTCAAAGATGCACAGGCTGCGTTTGCCCGGCGCGGCGCCCTGCGAGATGTGCGGGCCGTCGGCATCGATCATCACGATCTCGCCCGGGGCGATCTCACGGATCTCGGTGGCGCCGATGGTCTGCAGCGCGCAGGTCTCGGACGCGATGGCCCAGCCACCGTTGTACCGGCCCATGCAGAGGGGGCGAAAGCCCCAGGGATCGCGCACGCCGAACACGGCGTCGCGCGTGAGGATGGTGAGCGAGTAGGCGCCCTCGACGCGCGTCATCATGTCCTGGATGCGCTCCAGCCAGGTGCTGCCGCGCGCCCCGGCCAGCATCTGGATGACGACCTCGCTGTCGCAGTACGACGCCAGCCCGACGCCGCGCTCGAACAGGTCCTGGCGCAGCGTCTCCATGTTCGAAAGGTTGCCGTTGTGGGCGATGGCCACCGGCCCGAGCGCCGACTGCAGCAGGAAGGGCTGCGCGTTGACGCGCCGCGACGAGCCGGCGGTGGAGTAGCGCGTGTGCCCGATGGCGATGTGCCCCTGCAACGGCTGCAGGTCTTCTTCGGTAAAGACCTGCGACACCAGGCCCATCTCTTTGTGCATCGACACCTGGCGCCCGTCAGAGACGGCGATGCCGGCGCTCTCCTGGCCGCGGTGCTGCAGGGCGTAGAGGGCGAAAAAGGTGATGCGCGCCACGTCGGTGTTCGGCGAATAGATGCCGAACACGCCGCAGGCCTCGTGTGGATGATCTGACGGATCACAACGAAAACTCATGCATACTCCACGAAAACCAGACTGGGTACAATCTTTACCACCAAGGCACCAAGGCACTAAGGAATGCTCGTTGGTCTCTTGGTGTCTTTGTGACTTGGTGGTGATGGACCTTCTTGATGGCTAAACAGTGACGCTGCTATCGGCCTCGAGCACCTGCGCCGTCATCGCGGCCTGGTAGGCGGCGATGCGCGGGCGCAGCGATGGCTCGGCCAGGGCCAGCAGCTTGGCGGCGGCCAGCGCGGCGTTGGCGGGCTCCAGCACCACCAGCGGGGCCACGCCGCTGGGCATACGCAACGACGAGAACAGGTCGGCCCCGCCGAACGCGCTCGACGCCGGCGGACAGGTGATCACCGGCCAGACGCAGTTTGCGTCGGCCATGCCGGCCAGCGCGTTCGAGCGCCCGGCGATGGCGATCAGGACCGTGGGCTGCGTGGCGGCGTCTAGCTGCTCCAGAATGTCCAGCAGGTGCCGCACGCTCTTGTGCGCCGAGGCCACCCGCAGCGTGCAGGGGATCTCAAAGGCCGACAACGCTTTGACGATGGCCTGAGCGTGCTCCATGTCGCTCTTGGAGCCCATCAGGATGATGACTTGGCCGGTCATGGGTTACTCCTCTGGTGGGGCTAGAAACCGAGGTTCTGCTGAGAAACTCGGTTTCTCATTCCTCCACGAACTTGTCGGTCAACTCGGCCACCTGGGCGTACTTGTTGAGCAGTCCTGCCAGGCGCTCGTCGGTGACCTCGGGCATGTTGCGGTAGATCTGCTTGTCGAGCATGCGTGTCTTGTCGCCGCCGGGCCAAATGCGCCACGAATCGTTGTCGATCACGTCGGCCACCAGCAGCGTGCTCGCGCCCGTGCGCCCGAACTCGATCTTGCAGTCCACCAGAGTCACGTCCTGCTGGGACCAGGCGGTCTCCAGGATGGCGAACACACGCCGCGCGGTTTCGCGCATGGCGTCGATCTCGGCCTGCGTGGCCACGCCCATGGCCACGATCTGCTCGTCGGTCACCAGCGGGTCGTGCTGGGCGTCGTCCTTGTAAAAGAACTCGATCACCAGCGGGTCAAAGCGCGTGCCCTCGGCCACCTCGGGGTGCCGGTCGAGATAGTGCCCCGTGGCGATGCGGCGCATCACCACCTCGAGCGGGATCATCGTGCAGCGCGTGACCAGGTTGACGTTGTCGGCCACCATGCCGATATAGTGGGTGGCCACGCCCCCGGTCTCAAGCAGGAAGAACACGTTGGACGTGGTGCGGCAGGCCAGCGCGCCCTTGCCGGGCAGCGTGTTGCGCCGCGCGCCATCGCCCGCGCTGATGGTGTCCTTGTGCAGCACGTAAACCAGGTCGTCATGCCCGGGGCAGGCATAGATGACCTTGGTCTTGCCCTCGGCCAGTTGCTCGCCAAACTCTACGGGTGTGAAAGCCATTGCTCTTCCTCCAGATCAATAGTCACCACAAACGCACAAAGTTAGAGTGTTACGATCCCCTACTCTTTCCTTGGTGCCTCTGTGTCTTGGTGGTGAATCTCTGTTCGGATCACGGCCGCCAGGGCGCGGCTGCGGTCGGGCGCATCGCCCACGGCGGCGCCAGCCTCTATGATACCACGGATGTCCGCAGACGACATAAACGCGCCGATGTCCGCGTCGGCGGCCAGCAGGTCGGCCAGCGGATTGGCCTCGCCGCGCTGGACCGCTGCCCAGGCCGACATGCTGCAGGTGCGGATGCGCTCGTGCATCGCCTGGCGGTCAGCGCCGGCGCGGGCCAGCGCCATCAGCAGCGGCTCGGTGGCGGCAAAGGGCCCGTAGGCCGCCAAGTTGCGGGCGATGGCCTCGCGGCCGATGCGCAGCCCCCTCACGATGCCCAGCAGCCGCGTCAGGATCTCATCCACCGCCAAAAATGCCTCGGGCAGCACGCTGCGGCGGTTGGCCGAGTCGTCCAGCGTGCGCTCCAGCATCGACTGGGCGGCGTTGTCCCAGGCCACGCGCGGCAGCCCGGCCACCGCGCGCGCCAGCGAGCAGATGCTCTCCGAGGCGATGGGGTTGCGCTTGAAGGGCATGGCCGAGGAGCCCACCTGCTTAGTGCCAAAGGGCTCGCTCAGCTCGCCGAAGAGCGGCGACTGCAGCAGACGCAGGTCGAGCGCGGCCTTGTAGGCCGACTGCGCCATGCCCGCCAGCACCGACAGCACCTGGTAATCCTGCTTGCGCGGGTAGGTTTGCGTGGCCACGGGGAAAGCGTCGAGGCCCAGCGCCGCCATGACGCGCGCCTCGAGGTCGGCGGGGGTCAGCGGGCTGCCCGCCAGCAGGTGGGCGTAGGAGGCCGACGTGCCCACCGCGCCCTTGAGGCCCTTGCCGCGCACCAACGGCAGCGTGGCGTCCAGCGCGCGCAGGTCCTCGAGGAAATCCTGGGCGTACTGGCACAGGCGATAGCCCAGCGTGGTGGGCTCGGCCGGCTGAATGTGCGTGTAGCCCATCGTGATGGTGTCGGCCTCGGCCTCGATGCGCTCGACATAGGCGGCCAGCAGCGCGGTAAGGCGCTCGCGGACGAGCCCCAGCGCCTCGCGCAGGCGCAGGGCGTCGGCGTTGTCCTCGATGTCCATGCTGGTGGCGCC
>DIVQ01000208.1 GCA_002423325.1 Anaerolineales bacterium UBA6128
GGGCCGAACGGCGCCGGCAAGACCACGGCCATCTCGATGCTGACGGGCATCCTCGAGCCGACGTCGGGCACGGCCAGCATCGCGGGGTATGACATCCTTCGCGACAAGGCGCAGGTCAAGCGTGCGAATGGCCTGGTGCCACAGGATCTGGCGCTGTACCCGACACTGAGCGCGCGCGCCAACCTCGAGTTCTTTGGGCGCATCTATGGGCTGCGCGGCAAGGCGCTGCGCGAGCGGGTGGATGACGTGCTGCGCATCGTGGCGTTGACCGAGCGCGCCGACGACGCCGTCAAGACCTTTTCCGGCGGGATGAAGCGGCGGGTCAACATCGCAGCTGGGCTGGTGCACCAGCCGCGCCTGCTTTTCCTCGACGAACCGACGGTGGGCGTGGACCCGCAGAGCCGCAACCATATCTTTGAGAGCGTGCTGCAGCTCAACCGCGAGCGCGGGATGACGATCGTATACACCAGTCACTATATGGAAGAGGTCGAGTTGCTGTGCAGCCGCGTGGCCATCATCGACCAGGGCGAGATCGTGGCGCTCGACACGGTCAAGAACCTGATCGCGATGCTGGGACAGGGCGTGATCAGCGTGGGGCTGCCCAGCGCCGACGAGATCAGCGTGGCGGATATGGCGCGGCTGCCGTCGGTGCGGTCGGCCAGCCTGGCGATGCAGGGCATTGCGCCTCTGACGGCTCAGGTGATTGCACCAGAGAGCATGCCAGTCGAGGCGCCCGCCATGGGCGATCTGCCCTCCCCCGCGCCGGCTGTGCCAATCGTGCGTCTGCTGGTCGACAACAGCCAGCAGGCCCTGGTGAACATCATCGACTATTGCGGCAGGCGCGGTCTGTCGATCACCTCGCTCGAGATCCTGGAGCCGAACCTGGAGACCGCCTTTTTGCACCTGACGGGCAAGCGTCTGCGCGACTGAACGCGGCGCCAGGAGGCCAACATGAATGCATGGAACATTGCTCGCAAAGACCTGCAGATCCTGTGGCGCGACAGGGGCGCCCTGGCCGGGATGTTTCTGCTGCCGCTGGTGTTCATTTTCGTGCTCACTCTTGCTACCGCGCCGATGTACAGTGCGCCGGAAGACAGCCGCACGCGACTCCCCGTGGTAGACTTGGACGGCGGCCCCGCCGCACAGCAACTGCTGGGGGTGCTGCAGGCAAGCGGCGGCGTGGAAGTGGTGCGGACGACGGAGGCCCAAGCGCTGGCGTGGATGCAGGCGCGACAGGAGGGGCGCGCCCTGATTGTCCCCCCCGACCTGAGCGCCAGTCTCGTGACGCGTCAGCCGACAACCCTGCGTCTGCTGGTGCATCCGGACTGGCAGAATGACCGCACCGCAGCCATCCTGCGCGCCGTCGACGGCGCGGCGCGCGATGTGGCCATGGAGGCCCAGTTGCTCGACAGTCTCGCGCAGGTGGGAGCGATGCAGGCGCTCAACCCGCCCGAGTATGAGGTCTTTAGCGACGAGCGGGTGGCGCTGCAGGCGCGCGGTCAGATGATGCGCGCTCAGCGCGATCCCCTGATCAGGGTGTCGCAGGTCAAGCCCTCAAGCATGGTCGCCAGTGACGATCCCACTGCCGCAGAGCAGAACGTCCCGGGCTATGCCGTGCTGTTTGTGTTCCTCACCGCACAGGTGACCGCCGAGTCTATCTATCGAGAGAACAAAGAGGGCACCTTCAGGCGGCTGCTGGCAGCGCCGCTGAGCAAGCTGACGATTCTCATCGGTAAGCTGATCCCCAACCTGGTGGTGGCGCTTGCGCAGATGGTTGTGCTCTTTGCCGTGGGTGCAGCGTTGCTGCCCGCGCTTGGTCTGGGCGACATGCGTCTAGGCAACGACATCCCGGCGCTGGTGATCCTGGTCTTTGTTGTGGCGCTTTGCTCGACGAGTCTGGGCATCTTGATTGCGGCGCTGGCTCGCACCGAAAGCCAGATCGGGGGCTTGAGCGCTCTGTCGTTGTGGGGTATGGGGGGTNNGTGGGTGGCTGCCTGTTCCCCTCGTTCCTGCTTGGCGGCATGCTGGACGTCATCGGGCGCGTCGTGCCGCACCACTGGGCGGTCCAGGGCTTTCTGGACCTGATTGCGCGCGGCCGCGGTCTGGCCGACATTGGCACCACGTTGCTGGTGCTGCTGGGGTTCACAGTGGCCTTTTTCGCCATCGGGCTATGGCGTTTCGACTTTGACTGAGTATTCCGCAGGCCCTGTGGATTGACTCGTCGCTGGGCCGACGGGTGAGGAGCTCAAGATGCGCAACGCGTTTGCTGTGGCCTGGAAAGAGCTGCAACTGCTCTGGCGAGACAAAGGCGAACTGACGGTCCTCTTTTTGATGCCGGTCATGTTCGCGTCGATCATCGGGTCGGCCTTTGGGGGTTCGGGCACGCCGGGGATCCACGTCTATGTGGTCAACCTGGATGAGGGCGCCTACGGCCGGCAGATCGTTGCCGCGCTGGATGATATCTCGGCGCTGCGCGTGGACAAGCTGGACTCTGAATGGGAGGCCGACGGCCTGGTGGCCGACGGCCGGGCGTTGGCCGCGATCATCATTCCCGAGGGGCTGACCGACGCGGTGGACACGTTCGGCCGCGCCCAGGTGCGCGTGATCGCGGATCCCACGCAGCAACAGTACGCCAGCATCGTGACGGGCGTGGTCAACGACGTGGTGTTGCCGGTCGCGCTGCGCGGCGAAATCAAGTACGGCATCAACGTCGTGTTCAGCGAGTCGCTGTCCTATGCGAACCTGACCGCAGAGCAACGCGCGGGAATGGAGGCGCAGACGCTGGGCGCGGTCATGACGCAGCTCCAGCGCATGTATGAGGCGCCGCTGATCGCGGTCCGTTCGGAGCAACCAGACGGCCTGTCCACGCGCAATTTGGAGAGCGCCGTGGCTTACAGCGTGCCGTCGTACGCGGTGATGTTCACCTTTTTCGTGATGGGCACTGTGGGGTCGGCGCTGCTGCGCGAAAAGGAAGAGGGGACGTTGCGGCGGCTCCTGGCGTCGCCCATCAGCCGCGGCGCCATCATCGGCGGCAAAATGCTGGCCTTTGCGCTGGTGGTACTGCTGCAGGTGCTGGTCGTGTTCGGGGTGGGACGCGCCTTTTTCGGGGTACCGTTTGGCAACTCGCCCGCAGGCTTTGTGTTGCTGACGCTGGCGCTGGCGCTGTCGCCTACCTCGCTCGGTCTGCTGCTGGCGACGCTCTCCAAGACGTCCACGCAGGCGGGGACGACCAGCATGATCGCGGGGATCCTGCTGGGAATCCTGGGCGGCGCGGTCGTCTACACCGGCGGGGGTGGGCCGCTCGAGTCCATCGCCCGCTTTACGCCGCATCACTATGCTATTCAGGGCTACCTGACGCTCAGCAGTTGGGGCGGCGGGCTGGCCGACGTGCTGCCCAACATCGGTATGCTGGTGGCCTTTGGCGTCGTGCTGTTCGCTCTGGCGGTGTGGCGCTTGCGGTATTTGTAGACCAGGGCTAGACTGGGGGCACCAAACGTAAGGAGTAACACATGACGCAGCAAGCGCATCAATTGGCTGTACGCATCAGCAGGACGGTCAAGCTCGACTACTGGCTGCACCTGCCGGATGGCTATGGTGAGGACGCGTCCGTCTCGTGGCCGCTGATCATCTTTTTGCACGGCATGGGCGAGCGCGGCAGCGATCTGACGCTGGTCAAGAAGCATGGCATCCCCAAGGTCGCAGAGCAGGGCCCCGATCTGCCCTTTGTGGCGGTCTCGCCGCAATGCCCGCTCGACTCGGTCTGGACCGATCAAATCGACGCCCTGGACGCGCTGTACCGCAATATCGCCCGGCACTATGCCATCGACCGCGACCGCGTCTACCTGACGGGGCTGAGCATGGGCGGCTATGGCACTTGGCACTGGGCGACCTTGCGTCCGCGCCGTTTCGCCGCGATCGTGCCCATCTGCGGGGGGGCCATGGCGCCCTACGGCTACCCTGAGCGCGTCGCGGTGCTCAATGATGTGCCGGTGTGGGCCTTTCACGGGGCCAGAGACCAGGTTGTGCCGCTGGCCGAGTCGCAAAAGCTGGTCGACGTGCTGGAGCGTGCGGGTGGCAACGTCCGCCTGACCGTCTACCCCGAGGCGGGCCACGACGCCTGGACCGAGACCTACGCCAATCCAGAGCTCTACGCCTGGCTGCTGGCGCAGTCGCGTGCCGCGCGTAGCGGCGCTGGCAGGTCGCGCGGGTGACGGAGGCCTCACTCGTCAACGGGATCGGGCAACTGCGTGAGCGCTCGCTGCACGCAGCACTCTGCGAGTGGTGCTGCGAACCCGGCGACGCGCGCGAGGTAGAGATCGACGGCTATCGTATCGACGTGCTGCGCGGCGATCTGCTGATCGAAGTACAGACGGGCAACTTTGGCGCGTTGCGCGCCAAGCTGTCGCGCCTGCTGCAAACCCATCCTGTCCTGCTCGTGCACCCCATTCCGCTGGCCAAGTGGATCGTGCGGCTGCCCGTGGATCCTGATGGCGTCTCGGTGCGGCGCAAGTCTCCCCGCCATGGGCGCGTCACCGACCTGTACGACGAACTGGTGCACATTCCCACGCTGACCACCCACCCGCGTTTGCAGTTGATGGTGGTGTACATCCGCGAAGAAGAGTACTGGAAGGCGGACGGCAAGGGCAGCTGGCGGCGCAAGGGCGTCAGCATCGTGGACCGCCGGTTGCTCGAGATAGTGGATACACACACCTTTGGCAGCACCGCGGATCACGCCGCGCTGCTGCCCGAGGGGCTGGATGCGTTCACCGCCCGTGACCTCTCGCAGGCGCTCAAGATTCGGCTGCCGCAGGCGCGCCGCGTGGTCTATTGCCTGCACAAGATGGGGGAGCTGGAGCAAGACGGCAAACGGGGAAGAGAGCGGGTGTGGCGAAGGGCGGGCACGCACCGCGATGACAGCGGGAGGCCCGCGTCTACAGTTTCCGCACACCCATAGTTGGTAGCACATTCTCATTGCCTTCAGTCGGGGCTGCACGGAATGCGAGCGCCTCAGCCTAGCGTTTCAGTTCACTCTTTTTGCCATTTAAATGGCTCGGTATCAGGATAATCTCTCATATACTCGGTCATCTCCTCTTTGTTGAGTGCATACCATTCGTCGTATGGGTAACGGCGAAAAAACTCGCCTATGCGCTCTCGAAAATGTTCCTCGGCGATAGTGTTCAATCGCCCATGTCTGAAAGACCTAAGGCTTTCCAAGTCCTCACGCGGCACACGGAGTGTCGCTGGAAAATCGACTGCCATCTTGTCCGAGAAGCCGATTTGGGTACTAGGAGGCAGGTAGAACCACTTTTGGTTTATCCGTGCGTGTTGAGTGAGGATATCCTTCCAACTCTTTGCTTTTTTCGTTTCCTTGCTCTTTCCCTCCACATCACGAAACTCGCGGATCTCGCAGAGCGTGATATCGCGGCTGCGACGAGCATCACAGTCCTGAGTGGCCACGATTGCCGCTACCACACGTACTGGCACAATGATGCTAAGTGGGTCGCGCTGCTCTGCCAGGTCCTGCCATTTCGTAACGCGGCTACCTGTTTCGTCTGCGAGGATGACCTCCTGAAGCGAGATGTCGATTCTGGGTATCCCAAAGAAGATATCCCCTTGGCGGATTGGGTCGTCCAGATCTGGGAAATCGTAGATCATCCACCCTCCTCCCACTGCATGCCGCGTTTCGCCTCCCATTCGACGATTTCTGCGCGTTCACGTTCTGCGCGCTCTAGAATGGTCCGAGAGAGAAGTAATGCTGCCGCCCACGAGATCGGTCTTCCGGACAATCTAGGGCTTACCCACGTAACTACCGATGCATCGCGTCGCCGTCGCTCCCATGACCACAAGTCGGGAATCGCGGTGGCAGGCGATGCGGCAATACCGAGGACCACTCCTGCAACCAGCACGAATCGAGGAAGTCGCCAGATGGTATCCGGTCTCGTGACATAGCTCTGGCTCCAGAGGCCTGACGCAGATACATCGGTCTCAGTCGATCCTATCTGGAGGTCCTTAGTTGCAGAACCGCTACTCACCAGAGAACCTCCTTTCCAGTTCGCCTTCTATTAGCTTGAAGAACCAGTCGTCTGTTAGTTCGTGGGCTTGGTCCAACCACTCCGAGAAGCCATCAGGAAGTGCTGGGATGCTACTATGTGTTGCTTGAACTAGTGTTTCCCATATTAGAGCTTGTTTTTCCTTGTGATTTCCGACGGCGAATCTCAGAGTCATTAGGCCTCCTGGGCTGTCATTCGGAAAGGAGGCTTGCCAGTTAAAAGCCGCAGGGGTCTGCCCAACTCGCTCGCCGTCGAACAAAGTATCGGGTAATGAGATGTGGGTATTCATTTTGTCCTTAAGGAATTCAAAAACACTCTCCTGACTGAAATCCACGTTCACAGCGTCTATGTAGCGCAGTGTTAGCTCTTGGATCATGAGCTGTTCTTTGGCAGGGTGGGCACTGAATAACCAGTCTACAGCTCTCACGCAACGTTCCTTGAAGTCGGTCCAGATATACGCATCGGTTTCATTCACAGTCATCAGGCCCGGACCAACCTGGATGAGTGGCCATCCACCGTCTGAAGTGCGGAACCGATGCTGTACCATATGAGCTACCATGGCATCGGGGATTTGGGCGGTTGGCAGCGCCTCGTGGAAGGGATATTCGCCCTCCACCCTTTCTGAAAGACGCCCAAGCAAGAGCCTGTAGTGCGGATCTTCTTGGATGCCTGGCGTCTTTGAGACAGGCAGTTGCCATTTCACCTCCAGAAGGGCCTCAACCAACGGCTTGTTCTTCAGGTTTTTCTTTTTCATTTCAACCTCTTATCTTTGCCAAGTTGCCATCCCAACAGCTTGTGCGCACATAGGGAGGCTTCTCCTTTGCATCACCACGCGATCCAGCTCGGGCACCGCCTTATTTCGCATATTCGGCCACCGACCGTAGGCGTTGTTGGCTGCTATCATATATCTGTAGCGTACTTCGTCAAGCCGAATTGCCAAAACGTCAACATGGCACGCCGGCGGACAAAATGCCGTGCCGCCAAGCGGCGACTCGCTGGCCTGACTTGTCCACTCCTTCTAGTTCACCACGTTCTGCGGCTTGCCCGCGGCAAAGGCCTTGATGTTGTCGAGGGTCGTCTGCAGCAGGCGGGCGCGCGCCGAGCGCGTGGCCCACGAGATGTGCGGCGTGATGTGGCAGTTGTCCAGCGTGTAGAGCGGGTTGTCCAGCGCGGGCGGCTCCACCTCCAGCACGTCCAGACCGGCGCCGGTGATCGTGCCCGCCTTGAGCGCCTCGTACAGGTCGTGCTCGTTGATCACGGGTCCGCGGCTGGTGTTGATCAGAAAGGCCGTGGGCTTCATCATGCCCAGCAGGCGCGCGCTGACGAGCCCCTGGGTCTCGGGCGTCAGCGGCGAGTGCAGCGTGACCACGTCGCTCTGGCTGAACAGCGTGTCGATGTCCACAAAGCAGACGTTGTCGTCGTCGCACTCGCGCACATAGGCGTCGTAGGCCAGGACCTTCATTCCGGAGGCTTTGGCCAGCACGGCCACCTGGCGTCCGATGCGGCCAAAGCCAAAGATGCCCATCGTCAGTCCCTCTAGCTCAATGAGCGGATAGTCCCAGTAGCAGAAGGACGTGCTGCGGCTCCAGCGGCCGTCGCGCACGGTCTGCGCGTGATGGGCCACATGCTGGGTGAACTCGAGCAGGTGCGCAAAGACCATCTGCGCCACCGACTGCGTGCCATAGGTGGGCACGTTGGAGACCGGAATGCCGCGCTCGCGGCACGCTGCCACGTCCACGATGTTGTAGCCCGTGGCGAGCACGCTGACAAAGCGCAGCGCGGGCAGCTGCTCCAGCGCCTCGCGGGTGACCAGCACCTTGTTGGTGAGGACCACGTCAGCCTCTGCGGCCACGCGGACGACATCCTCGTTCGGCGTGTTGTCATAGATGGCGCATTCCCCGAGCGCACGCAGATCATCCCAGCTCAGGTCGCCGGGATTCAAGGTGTAGCCATCGAGTACGACAATGTTCATTGGATTCTCCTTTGCGCCGTCGTGCGATAGATCAGCATCTGTGTCTCTCTCAACTGGCCACCATTGTAGAGAAGCGGCGCCCTCCTGACAACTGGGCGCGACCGGTAACCGACTGCGCTACAGTCGATCGCAGCGGCTGACGCAGCAGAGTTGGCCGCGAGGCACACGTGCGCTATAATCGCGCTTTGCAGTCTGTGTCGCGCCGCAGCTCGGCGCTCAGTACGTACCGTGAGGGGATATGATAAAGCTGCTGGTGTTGGTCCTCAAGGGCATGGCTTACGGACTCACGCACATCGTGCCCGGCCTGGGCGGCGCGCTGGTGATGATTCTGCTCGGCATCTATGGCCAGTTTGTCGATGCGGTTGGCAACATCCTGATCAGACGCGACAAGTGGAAGGAATACTTGGCCTTTCTGATCCCTCTGGGCATCGGCATGGTCATCGGCATGGTGGGCTTGGCCAGATTGATCGATGTGCTGGTGGAACGCTGGCCCGCGCCGACCCAGTTCTTCTTCATGGGGCTGGTGCTGGGTACCGTGCCAACCGTGTTTGCGATGGTCAAGGGACACAAGCCTACCGTCTGGCGCGTGCTGGCGCTCATCGCGGCGCTGGGATTGGTACTGGCTGTGCGTCTGGTCAAGGTGCCGGCGGACGCGGTCGGCGCCGCGGCCGATTTCGACACGCCCGTTGGCATTGCCTACAACCTGTTGGCCTCTTTCCTGGGGGGCGCTGCCAGCGTGACGCCGGGGCTGGATGGCTCGTATGTGCTGCTGCTCATGCGCACGTATAACGCCGCTATCGAGGCGGTGGGTGACCTCGTGCACCTGCGCATCAACTGGGGTTTTCTCGTGTCGTTGGCGGTTGGGGCAGTGGGGGGCATCGTGCTGTTCAGCAAACTGGTGGACACGGCCCTGCGCCGTGCGCCCGGGGTGGCGAGCTATGCCATTCTTGGACTGGTGGTCGGGGCGTTGTACGGGCTCTGGCCCGATAGTCTGGGCGGGGTCAACGTCGCGGCCTGTGTGCTGGCGTTCGCCGCAGGGGCGGTGGCAGCCTGGCTGCTGGGTCGCGCCACTCCGCAGGAGCCATCTGCGACGTCGGATGAGGCCGGCGCGCCTACGGCGTAGCCGTCGCGCTGGGTGAGGCGCTGGCTGTAGCCGTTGGGGTGAGCGTCGCGGTGCTGGTGTGTGTGGCGGTTGGCGTGCGCGTTGCGCTGGGCGTAGAGGTGTGGATCGGCACCTCTGGCGCTGGCGTGCCTGTCGGCGCGGCCAGCAGTGGGGCGCGCGTCTGGATGGTGCCCACCGGCGATCCGCTGACCGGCGTGGCTTCAATGACGGGCAGCAGCGGGGTATAGTAGCGCGTCTGCACGGCAATGATCGTGCCGGCCGGGCCCATCAGCATGGCCGGGGCTGGTGTAGACGAAGCTGTTGCCGTCGGCGTCCACGTGGGTAAGGGTGTGCGCGCCGTCGCCCACGGGGCCGTGGGCGATGGCGCAAGAGGAGTTGGCGTCGTCGCCAGGCGGGTGATCAGCCGGCATCCCTGCAGGACCAGCGCCGCCAGGCACACGGCGATCAACGCCCGGCGTGTGCGCGCCGCGCGGTAAGCGACCGGCGAGGCGCTTCTTCGCATCCGCATTTGGCTGTTCCTCTCGTCCCGGATCGGATCTCCTCGGATCCTGCGCCAAGCCATTCGCAGTGTGCCTAGGCCAGCACCCACACCTGGCCGTCCTGCAGCCGTGTGGGGTAGGTGGTCAGGTCGCGCGGCTTGGCCACGGCCAGAGCGGCCTGGCGCACGATGCCGGGCAGGCCCTCAACCCACGCCACACAGGCGCCGGTGGTGACATCGAACTGCGACCCATGCCCGGGACACGTGACCACCTGCCCGTTCAGTTTGCCGTTGGCCAAGTGCACGCGCAGGTGCGGGCAGTGCTCCTGGGTGGCATAGTAGACGCCTCTCACCTTACACAGCAGGATGGCGGTGGCATCCAAGTCGATGCGCTGCATCGCGCCTTCTGACAGCATGTCCTCGGGTCCCAGCGCTTGCCATTGTGCCATAGCTCTCTCCTTGTCGATTGCCATTCAACGACGCGAGCGGCCCGCTACAGTCACCGCCGCGTCAGGCTGACCGGGTCCAGTCACTGGCGTGCGAGCCATCGGGCGGCTGGCTCCAGACGCGCAGCCCGAAGCGGCTCAGATAGGTTGGGATGCACTGGAAGAGCGGGTTGGTCTGCTCGATCTCGTGGATCATGGTGCGCTTGCGCGTCATCTCGGGGCCGCTGAGCAAGGTCAGCGAGCCGCCCTCGCCGCCCGCGCCGTTGACCTTCCATCCCAGCGCCCCGTGGGCGCGCGCGATGCCGATGATCTGTTCCGCGTCCTTGCTGATCAGCGCGGGATGCAGGTTGCGCTGGGCCTCGGTATTGTCCTGCATGGCGTGGCCGAGCGCATCAAAGTCGCTGTCATACAGGGCGTCGCGCGACAGGGCGGCGGTGCGACGCAGGGCCTCGAGTTTGGGGTTCTCGGGCCCGGCATCCTCCAGGCCGCGGATCACCATCTCGTGCACCGAGGACGAGCTGTGCGACTTGCCCAGAAAGATCAGCACCAGGCGCCGCTCAAGCTCCCACCAGGTTGCATTCGACACCAGGATGGGCGACACGGCCGCGTACGGGTAATCGAACATTTCGATATAGCTGATCCCGCCAAAGGCCGAGCACAACTGGTCCTGGATGCCGCTCTGCTGATTGAGCATTTCGGTCTCGATGCGGTGTGCGGTGTACGCGACCTCCAGCGGGGTGAGGTGTGTGGGCGTCAGTTGGTCCAGCGCGCCGATCAGCGCTACCGACACTGCCGCAGAGGTTCCCGTGGAGCAGCCCGCGGGCGCCTCGGAAAAGATAGAAATATGCACGGCCAACTCGGCGGGCACCCCCATATAGTCGATGGCGGCCTCGAGCAGCGGGTGGTGGATCCACTCGTGGCGCTCCTGCCGTGGAAAGACGGCGTAACGGTCGCCAAAGTTCTCGGCGTGCAGGATGACGCGATTCTCTTGCTCTTGCCGTGGGTAGACCCTGATCTGCACCTCCACGTACGGATAGACGCCGATGTTAAAGATGCGGCCATGTTTGGCGAACCAGGTGTCGGTCCAGCCCCCATTGTCGCAGACGCGAATCGGAGCCACGCTGTTGATAATGCGCACGGGCAGCGGCTTGTCGGCAGACATGTTCACCTCCGGAGGGCGAGTTGCCTGAAGGCATTGTATCGCATGGCGCCAGAGATGTCCACAACAAGAGCGTGGCGGGAACGCTTGCCAAGTGGGGGCTACAGAGTACAATGCGCTGCGTGTGCCCGCGACGGGTCAGCTCAGTCGCCAGAGGAGGCAGAGATGGATTCGCGCATCATCAGGAGCAAACTGGATGCCATTCGCACCAGCATTTTGACGCAGCGCTGGCCGATCGGCGGCTGGGAAGCGCGTACGGCGACCTTCCGTGCCGTGGGCGACTATAAGTACGATGGCGACTGGCACGCGGTGGATGCGGATTCGGTGTGGCCGGCGGGGCGCACGCTGTTTCTGCGAACGCAGGCCCCTACGCCAGAGGGCGCTTCTGCGAGCAACCTCTGCATCGAGTTCAGCATCGAGCAACTGGAGGGCTTGCTGAGCGTCAACGGCCGCCCGTATGCCGGCATCGACGGGCCGCATCCGCGCGTGCAGGTTCCGGACACGGGTATGCTGCGCCTCGAGGCCGAGTTCAACTGCGTGCCTGCGGCCAGCTGGGAGCCCGGGATGCGCAACGAACGAGCACGTCTGCGGGGCGTCGATTTCGTGCGCGTGGATCCCGAGGCACAGGCAGCCTACTATGATCTCTGGTTCGCGTGGGAAGTCAGCCGCTTCGCCAAGGATGAGCGCCGCCGCACGCTGCTGCACGCCGCACTTGAAGAGGCGCTGCTGGCGGTGGATCTGCAGGGCAGTCGCGCGGAGTTGGCGCAGGACCTGACGCGCGCCCGGGCCGTGCTGGCCCAGCGTGTGGGTGCCCTTGCGCCCGACCCAGAGGCGGGCAGCGTGTTCCTCACCGGGCACTCGCACATCGACGTCGCCTGGCTCTGGCCGCTGCGCGAGAAGGTGCGCAAGTGCGGCCGGACCTTTTCCACCGCCTGCCGCCTGCTGGAGCGTCACCCCGACTATTACTTTTCGTGCAGTCAGCCGCAACTGTATGCCTATACCAAGGCGCATTACCCGGCGCTGTATGACGAGATCAAAAAGTGGGTACGCACGGGACGCTGGGCCTGTTCCGGCGGCATGTGGGTCGAGTCGGACTGCAACGTGCCCTCGGGCGAGTCGCTCGTGCGCCAAGTCCTGCATGGCGTCGGCTTTTTCGAGCGCGAGTTCGGCGTGCGCCCGCGCAGCCTCTGGCTGCCTGATGTGTTTGGCTATCCCGGGTCGTTGCCCGGTATCCTGGTGGGTTGTGGTCTGACCAACTTTTTCACCTGCAAGCTGCACTGGCAGGCGCGCAACGAATTCCCGGTCAACCTCTTTTGGTGGGAGGGCGTGGACGGGTCGCGACTGGTGGCGCACATCCCGCGCCTGCGCGACATGTATAACGGCACGCCGAATCCGGAGCAGTTGCACATCGCCTGGGACAACTATCACCAGAAGGACGTCTATCCCGAGGTGCTGATGCCCTTTGGCTACGGTGACGGCGGTGGGGGCCCCACCGATGACATGCTCGAGTTCGCCGCGCGCGCCAAGCGCTATCCCGGCGTGCCCGACACGCGACAGGGGCCTGAGGAGCGCTACTTTGACGGCGCGCGCAAGGTTGGCGCGGACCTGCCCAGTTGGGTGGGCGAGTTGTACCTGGAGACGCACCGCGGCACCTACACCACCCACGCCGAGATCAAGCGCGCCAACCGCAAGAACGAGCTGGCCTTGCGCGATGCGGAACTGCTCGGCGCGCTGGCAAACGCACAGGGCGCGCAGGTCGACATGACGTCCCTGCAGGAGGCCTGGTCGAATCTGTTGCTGCTGCAGTTCCACGACATCCTCCCGGGCAGCTCGATTGGCCAAGTTTACCGCGAGGCGGCCGCCGATCACGCGCGCATCCATGCGACGGCGTTGGCGGTGCGCGATCGCGCCCTCGGAGCGCTTGCCGCACGGGTCAACACGTCGGCTCAGATGCTGCTGGTCAACAGCCTTTCGTGGGGCCGCCGGGACGTGGCGCACGTCCACGTGCCGTCTCTGGGGCTGGACTGGCGCGCGCCAATTGAGGTGCTGCACGACACCGGCCAGGCCGTGCCTGCGCAGGTGGTGAGCGGGGGCGAGACGGGCGTGGAGGTCGTGTTTGCGCCCGGTGAGGTGCCGTCGCTCGGCTACCGCAGCATCTCTGTGCAGCAGGCCCAGGAGGAGCCGCAGACGTCTCTGCAGGCCGACGGGCTGCGGCTCGAGAGCCGCTACTATGTTCTGCAGTTGGCGGAGGATGGCTCGATCGCCCAGCTGTTCGACAAGCGCGCGGCCCGAGAGGTGCTGCCCGAGGGCCAGGCTGCCAACCTGCTGCAGCTCTTCCAGGATGGGCCCGAGCGTGAGGCGGCTTGGAACGTGCACGCCACGCTGGACAAGCGCCAATACGCCTGGGACCCCGGTACGAGTGTTCGGGTGCTGGAGACCGGCCCCGTGCGTCTGGTGGTGCGCATCGCGCGACACTATCGGGGCAGCACGTTGGTGCAGGACCTGGTGCTGTACGATCAATCGCCGCGCATCGATTTCGTCACGCAGGCGAACTGGCAGGCGCGGCAGGTGCTGCTCAAGGTGGCCTTCCCCGTGGAGGTGCGCGCCACTGAGGCGACCTACGAGATCCAGTTCGGCGCAATCACACGGCCGACGCATCGTAATACTTCCTGGGAGCAGGAAAAGTTCGAGGTCTGCGGCCATCGCTGGGTGGACTTGTCGGAGGCGGGCTATGGCGTGAGCCTGCTGAACGACTGCAAGTACGGGCACGACGTCAGCGGCAATGTGCTGCGTCTGACGTTGTTGCGCGGCACTGAACGTCCCGATCCCGACGCCGATCGCGGCGAGCATCGTTTCACCTACGCGCTGCTGCCTCATGAGGGCGACTGGCGCTATGCTGAGACGGTGCGGCGCGCCGCCGAGCTGAACGTGCCATTGCTGTGCGTGCCGGCGTCCGGCTGCGCGGGCGACCTGCCCGCGGCGCATTCCTTCCTGAGCGTGGAGGGACCGGCCATCCTGGAGACGGTCAAGCCGGCAGAGGACGGGGACGGTCTGATCCTGCGGCTGTATGAGCCCAACGGGGGACGCGGTCGCGTGCGGGTGCGCACCAGGGCGCGTCTGGGCGCTGTGACGGAGTGTAGCCATCTGGAGGAGGCGCGGTCTGAGGTCGTGGCCGAGGCTTCCTCGTTCGGTTTCCACATCAAGCCGTTCCAGGCGCGCACGTTCCGCGTGCGTTTGCGCTAGAGCGCGACCCGCTTGAGGCTGAGTTTGGCAGCGTTGCCGACTACGTTCAGAGGAGAGGATCGATGACCGCAAATGTGCGGGTAGGGTTGATTGGATCCGGCTTCGCCGCGGCGTTTCACGCGCGGGCCTACCGGCTGATCAGGGACATTGACGTAGAGATCGTGGGCGTGGCCGCTTCGGCACTGGGCAGCGCGCAGCGCTTTGCCGCCGAGCACGGCATCGCGGACGCGTATGGCGAAGCCCAGGCGCTGATCGCGCGGGCCGATGTGAACGTCGTCGATCTGTGCGTGCCGAATCGGCTGCACGAGCCGCTGGCCCTGGCCGCGATGGCCGCGGGCAAGCACGTGATCTGCGAAAAGCCGCTGACGGGCTATTTCGGCGGCGCGCAGGCGGCCGATCCGGTCGGCAAGACGGCGCGGGCTACGATGTATGCGGAGGCTGTGGCCAGCGCGCAGCGCATGCTGGCGGCCGAACGCGCGTATGGCGTGCGCCTGATGTACGCAGAGAACTGGTTGCACAGCCCGGCGGTCGTCAAGGCCGATCGGCTGGCGGCCGCCAGCGGCGGCACGATCCTGGAGATCCGCGGCCAGGAGTGCCACAGCGGGTCACACGCCGAGTATGCGCGCGAGTGGGCTCAGGCGGGCGGCGGTTCGCTGTTGCGGCTGGGAAGCCATCCCCTGTGCGCCGCGCTGTGGCTGAAGCGGGAGGAAGGCCTGCGGCGCGACGGGCGGCCCATCGGTGTGCGGTCAGTGATGGCCGAGTGCACGGACCTGAGCCGCGTGCCCTCGTTCAGAGCCGAGTCGCCGCACTATCTCGTCGACGCCTGGCACGATGTCGAGAACTGGAGCAGCGTTCTGCTGACGTTTGAGGATGACACTCGCGCCATCATCGAGGCCTCGGACATTGTGCTGGGCGGGATGGATGATTCGCTGACGCTGATGCTCTCGAACGCGCGGGTGGACTGCAAGTTGAGTCTCAATAACGCGCTCACGGCCTTTGCGCCCACCCACGAGACCTTTGGCGACGAGTACCTGTTGGAAAAGTCGAGCACCAAGGCGGGTTGGAGCCACGTCAGCGTCGACGAAGAGTTCCTGCTGGGTTACCCGCAAGAGATCCGCGACTGTGTGGAGAGCGTGGCCCACGACCGTCCGGCGCGCGGCACATCCCAACTGGGGTTGGATGTGGTGCGCGTGATCTATGCCGCCTACCGCTCGGCCGAAGAGGGGCGCCGCATCGCGCTCTAGTCAGACGCGCGGGCTGTTGCGCGCCTCGATCGTCTCGGCCAGCCAGCGTCCGATCGCCGGCAGTACCTCCAACTTGCTGGGCAGGTTCTGTATGCGCACCGGGATCATGTCCAGGATCTCAAAGCCGGTGGTCAGCAGGGCGCGCTCGAGGCTGACGGCCGCCGTCACCGAACCGCCGCCGCTGCCCCCTGCCACGGTAATCCCCACCACTGGCTTGCCCTTGAGGCCAAGGTGGTCGGGGGCGTGGTTGGCCACGCGGCGCAAGCGATCGAGCAGCGCCCGCATGCTCTCTGACAGGTCGCCATAGTAGACCGGTGTGCAAAAGACGGCCAGGTCGGCGGCACCCAGTTGCGCGCTCAGCCTGGGCAGATCATCCTCGATCACACAACGCCCCTCTGAGCGACAGCGTCCCCAACCGTCAGCCTCGCACTGTCGGCAACGCTCGATGCTCAACTCAGGCAGAAAGCAGCGTTCGGCTGCGCCTCCGGCCGCCACGATGCCCTGCAACACCGCCTCGGCCACGCTCTGGGTCTTGCCAAGCGCGTCGCGATCAACTGCGCGCCGGCTGCCGGAAATCATGATTGCTCGCATGCGCTCCTCCTTGCCTCAAGCCTGTGCCACGTGTTCAGTGAGCAGTATAGGTGGTGTGCGCGTGTGCGTCGAGCGCGGTTTTGGGGGGCAAGCATAACAGGCCAGTCCGCTCTAGTAGACGGAGCATGGCGATTGGAGTATAATACCCGTTCACTTTTTTTGGCGTGTGACTTGATTGGAGCGACTTGCTGATTAACGCGATACTGCATGGCACCTGGATACCGGCTGATGGCTCGGAGGGCCAGCCCTTTTTTGTCTGGGCCGAGCGTTCGGCCGAACAGGTGCGCGCGCACCCCGGCAGCCCCCGCATCCAGCGACACCCCTACGCGGCCACGACTATCGAGATCGCGCACTTGCTCGACACCTACATGCCGGACTCGGATTGGCGCAGCGCCGAACGCCTGACGCGGATCGTGTTGTTGCCTTCAACCGACAGAGCTCCGGTGATGCCCGGCTGGCTGGTGGAGGATGATATCCCCGAGCCGGGCGAGGTAGGTCTTGTGCCGTGGCGCGTCGAGGGCATTGGCGTGTCGGTGCTCGAGGTGCTCGATGTGCTAGCCGCGCTGCCGCTCGAACAGACGCAGCCCAGGACGCAACGCGGCGTGGGCGCCGACCTGCGCTACTGGGGACTGGTCGCAAAGTTTGCGCTTGAGCTCCTGGCGCGGCAACGCTACCTTCCCGGACTGCGTGCGATGGACGAGGGCATTCATGCCGTCTGGCAGCCTGTGCTGGACGATCCTGACGACGCCGCGCGCGTGGCGACGCTGGCCAGAGGCATGCCGCCAGCCTGTCGCGCGCTGTTGCGTGAGGGCGCCGACACCAGCGAGGCCAGCCTGCCCCCTGCTGAAGAGGTGTTGCTGAGCTTTCTCGAGCAACTCGTTGATCACGCCGTGAGAGACTGGACCCGCCCGGCGAACGGCTCTGGCGTGCGCACTTGGGACCGACTCCTCAGTCGCACCGGGACCGGTCTGGCCGAAACCTGGTGGCGGGCGCTCTGGTCCGAAAAGCGACTGGTTGAGGCCCCCGGCAATCGCGCCGATGTGGGGCGCTTTTACCAGAGCTGGCAGAGCTGGACGCTGCGCGCGCGCCCTGCCGCCGACGTCGCCTTTCGGCTCTGCTTCCGGCTGGAGCCCCCCGACACCAATGATGTAGGCGAGACGACGCCCAACTGGACGCTGCACTATTTCTTGCAGGCCAGGGACGACCCCAGCCTGATGGTGCCGGCGCGGGACGTGTGGCACGAGCGGGGCAACGTGCTCAACTATCTGAACCGGCGCTTTGACCGGCCCCAGGAGACGTTGCTCGCTGGGCTGGGGATGGCCGCGCGCCTGTGCCCGGCCATCCAGCGCAGTCTGCGCTCCGAATGTCCAGAAGAGGCCACGATGTCTCCGCAAGAGGCCTACACCTTTTTGCGTGAGACGGCGCGCTTGCTCGAGGGTACCGGGTTTGGCGTGCTGGTGCCGCCCTGGTGGAACAAGCCTGATACACGCCTGCGCGTGCGCGCGCGGCTGCAGGCGGGCGGCGGCATCGAGGGCTCGGGCATCCTCAGCATGGATTCGCTGGTAGCCTACGACTGGGAACTGGCGCTGGGTGATGAGCCTCTCAGCCGCGAGGAATTCGAACGCCTCGCGGCGCTCAAGACGCCGCTGGTGCGCGTGCGTGGACGTTGGGTGCTGCTGCAGCCCGATCAGGTAGAGGCGGCCATCGCCTTCTGGGAGCGCCAGCGCGCCCAGAACCAGTTGCCCTTGCGCGATGCGTTGGGCTTGATGCTGGGTACACAGACCGAGATCGACGGTCTGGACGTGACCGAGGTGAAACTCGATTCGGTGCTGCAGGACCTGATGGAGGCCCTGACGCGTGGCGAGCGCCTTGAGACGCTGCCGCCGCCGCCCGGGTTCGTCGGCCAATTGCGGCCTTACCAGGTACGCGGCTACTCCTGGCTGGCGTTCCTGCAGCGCTGGGGCTTTGGCGCCTGTCTGGCTGATGACATGGGCCTGGGCAAGACAATCCAGGCCATTGCGCTGCTGTTGCACGATGCCGACCGGCAGCCCGACGGGCAGCCTTCGCTGGTCATCTGCCCCACTTCAGTGGTGGGGAACTGGCAGCGCGAGGTGGCGCGCTTTGGTCCCGACCTGCGCGTGATGGTGCATCATGGCGCTGGGCGGGCAGAGGGCGCCGGTTTTGTGGCGCAGACGCAGCAGAATGATCTCGTGATCAGCACCTATGGCTTGGTGCGGCGGGATATCAAAGATCTGACGCGGGTGCATTGGCGCAACATCATCCTGGATGAAGCGCAGAACATCAAAAATCCGCTGACCAAGCAGGCGCGCGCGGTGCGGCAATTGCTGGGAAGCAACCGCATCGCCCTGACGGGCACGCCGATCGAAAACCACCTCACCGAACTATGGTCGATCCTCTCGTTTCTCAATCCGGGCTACCTGGGCAGTAACGACAGCTTTCGACGCAAATTCGCGCTGCCCATTGAGCGCTATCAGGATCAGACGGCCGCCGAACGTCTGCGAACATTGGTGCGACCCTTTGTGCTGCGACGACTCAAGACCGATCCGCTGGTCATCCAGGACCTGCCGGACAAGTTCGAGTCCAAGGTATACTGCAACCTGACGCGCGAGCAGGCGACTCTGTATGAGGCGGTGGTGCGCGACGCGATGGAAGCGCTGCGTGCCGTGGACCACGATGGGACCCCGATTCAACGTCGTGGCATCGTGCTGGCGATGCTGACGCGGCTCAAGCAAGTCTGCAACCACCCCACCCTCTATCTGGGCGATGGCTCAGAGACGACGGGGCGCTCCGGCAAGCTGAATCGCCTGTGCGAGATGCTCGAGGAGGCGCTGGCCGTGGGCGACCGCGCGCTGATTTTCACACAGTTTGCGCAAATGGGCTTCCTGCTGCAGCGTCACTTGCGTGAGACGTTTGGCCAGGATGTGTTCCTGCTGCATGGCGGCACGCCGCAGAAACAGCGCGATCGCATGCTGCAGGCGTTCCAAGAGCAGCCGGACTCACCGGCGTTGTTCGTGCTGTCACTCAAGGCGGGCGGCACGGGCCTGAACCTGATGCGCGCGAACCACGTCTTTCACTATGATCGCTGGTGGAACCCGGCGGTGGAGAATCAGGCCACGGACCGCGCCTACCGCATCGGGCAGACGCGCGATGTTCAGGTGCACAAGTTCATCTGCCTGGGCACGCTCGAGGAGCGCATCGACATGCTCATCGAGAGCAAGAGCGCCCTGGCCGAGAGCGTGGTGGGCGTGGGCGAAGAGAGCGTTACAGAGCTGAGTACAGACGAGCTGTACGACCTGCTGGCGCTGCGTAGGGAAGCGGTGGAGACGAGCTAGTATGGTGCGCAAGGGCAAGCAGCAACAGAGTAACGAGCCGTTCTGGGTGCACGAACGCACCGACCCGATCCCGGTCATCGGAGGCCTGCGGGCGCGCAGCCAGCGCGGCGCCTTTACACAGACCTGGTGGGCGACGGCGTGGGAGCAAGCGCTGCTGAGCTGGATCGACGCCGGCCGGCTGAGTCGTGGCAAGACGTATGCTCGGCGCGGCCAGGTGGTTGAACTCGAGATCCATCCGGGCCAGGTGCTCGCGCGCGTGCAGGGCTCGCGCCCCACGCCTTACCGGCTGCGGATCGCGATCCAGCCGTTCAGCGATGCGGAGTGGGCGCGCGTGGTGGACAGCCTGTCGCAGCAGGCGGGCTACAGCGCAATGCTGCTCAACGGACAAATGCCCCGCGAGATCGAGCGGTTGTTTGACGATCTGGGGCTTTCGCTATTCCCCAGTGCCGAGTCCGACGTGCTGATGGCCTGCTCGTGCCCGGATGGCGACGCGGCCTGTAAGCACCTTGCGGCGGTGCTGTTGCTGGTGGGCGAACGCCTCGACCTCGACCCCTTTCTGCTCTTTGTGTTGCGAGGCCGCACGCGTGACCAAGTGGTCCAGGCCCTGCGCGAGCGACGGGCAGACCGGCTCGAGTTGGCGAGCGACAGCGAACGGGTGGTTGAGCAGCCGTTGTACGAGGACGAGCCTGTGCACAGCAGCGGCATAGACCTCGAGCGGTTCTGGCAGCCCGGCCCGGAGCTGGCCGCTCTGCAGATCAGGGTGCGGCCGCCCGAAGTCTCGCACGAGGTACTGCAAGTGCTGGGCGAGCCCGGCTTTGCCCAGGACACCCCCATGCAGGATCGGCTGATGCGCGTCTATGACGCGGTGACGGAGCGAGCCCTGGAGGTAGCCTTTGAGGAGCCCCCCGAGTCCGCTCCCGAGAACGGCGGCGCTGATAACGGCCAGTAGGCGCGTCAGCACACTTCCAGGCGCAGCACGGTGAACGAATGCGCCGGAAAGGTGTGGTCGAGCGCCTCGCCCTGCCAGGCTTGTGACCATCTCTCGGGCGCGATCCATCGCGGTGCGTCAGGCGTGTTTTCGGCATCGAGCGGTCCGCGCAGACACGAGACGAGTGCGCGTCCGGACGCAACAGGATCGGTGCCCCACTGCACCCGCACCGGCAGATCGACCGCCTCCAGATTGACCACTTTGACGACCAGCGTGCGACCGTCCTCGCTGCGTGATGCGCTCACGTCAAGGGCGTCGCCCGCGCCAATGACCTCGGCCTGTACACTTGATGGTTGATAGTTGTGTGCGATCATCTGTTGGGCATAGTAGGGCGGCATGCCCCAGACCTGATCGGGCGTGAAAAAGAGCTGCCCTTGATCCCAGCGGTTGTCGTTCTGCTGCCAGGGCTGCAGGCAGTTGGCCGGGCAATCGATGACCACCTCTCCCGCCAGGCGTTCCATGGTGTTGACCATGTGGGCGTGGCCGAGCGCGCGTTGCACGTCGTGGCGTCCCCCGTTCTCTTCCAGCACGCAAAATCGGACCGTGTTGCCCGGGTCCAGGGCGTCGATGCGGGCGCGCAGTGCCGCCAGAAAGCGCTCGGCTATGTCGGCATCGCGCAAGCCGTCGCCGCCCACATGGATGTCCCACAGCACCTTGCGACCACGGCTCGCCTCCAGCAACTGGCGCAGCGGCTCGACGTTCTCGGGATAGAACAACTCTGCCTCGCTGTAGAGCCAGTGTCCGGCAATTACCGTCATCTCGGGGTCGGCGGCAGCGATCGCCAGCACATGGTCCCTGAAAAGCGCGGGATAGTCGCGGCGGATCAAACTGCGTGCCCCGCCGGGCGCGGCGATGCGGGTCAGTTCCTCATTGCCGATCTCGATGTAGCGCACCCCGAAGGGTTCGGGGTAGCCGTCGTCGACGCGGCGCTGACCCCAGGGGGTATTCGCGTCGCCGTTCATGTATTGGATCAGGTCGACGACATCGGCGGGGTCCTCGGATGGGCAGAGCGCAGGCACGGCCAGCATTCCGGCGGCATGGCAAAAGGCCACGAACTCGGGGACGCCAAAGCCGTTGCTGGCATGGATATAGTAGTGTCCAAGGAAGGGAGCACGGTCGGAGCGCGGGCCTACCATGTTCTTCCAACGGTAGCCGGGTCCGGTCGCGCGTTGCTCCGCGCCCCAGTCGGTATTGATCATCGTGCCGCCGCAGCGCAGCACCGTCAGCCCCTGCGCTATCAGCGCCTCGGCGATGTCGGCGCGAGCCGGCAGATCACGGAAGCGCCCCCAAGGACCGGGCTGCAGCGCGACATAATCGAGCCAGACGGCGCCCGGCGCGTGCAGGCTGATGGCCAGCCGGCCGGCCACATCACTGTCGGTAGGCGTGAGGGCAAAGGTACGGGTCTGCCAATTGCCGTCGCCTGCGACCGACAGCACGGTTTCAGCGTACAGGCGCTGTCCGTCGCCGCTCTCGAGCGTAAGATGGACCTCGGTGGGCTCGTCGGCCAGCAGAACGATGGTCCCCTCGTAGGGGCGCCTGGACACCAGATTCATGCCCCAGCGGTTCAGTCCACAGTTCTCGATGCCGATGCGCCCGGCACCGCCGAGGTGGCGCAGCATCTGGCTGCGGCGACCGCGGCGGGCGCGCAGCACCGACGCCTCCAATTGGCCGCGGGCGTCGCCGTCACGCAGGGGCTGCCAGGAACGCACAGCGCTGCGGTCGTGCAGGTGGGTGCGTTCTGCGCGGCAGCTCAGCGTGCCCGAGAGGCCCTGCCAGCGCGGATCGAGGGCCGGCGAGATGTCCATCGGCTCCTCTTCAAAGCTCTCGCCAAAGACCATCTGGCTGTAGAGCCCGCCATGGATCTCGTGGTTGACGTCCTCGATGCAGGCGCCAGTGAGATAGGGAGAGATGGGGCCGAGGATGCAATCGGGCGAGATTTCGATGCGAGCGTGTTGTGACATGCCGACCCCTTTGGCTGTGGGCGAATGCATTGGCGTGCGAATACGTATAGGCATTGTACCCGGCTCGGCAGAAATCCGAAATGGCTGCTCAATGCGGGTCGGGCTCGTTGACAGCGTGACCGGCTTGACTATAATGAGAGTGAGGCGCGGGCGCAGCAGCGCAAACACGCAAGGGGAGGTGTTTGATGTTGGCAGAAGATATCGATCGCCAGGTCTTGTTTGAAGGCCTCGTGTACAATGAGCAAGGCGAGCGCGTGGCAATCGCCTTCATTGGGGGGGTGGCACACTATGCCATTCCCGATTGTGGCTTTATGCGGCACGTGGAGGCTCGCAAAATCGACGATGCCGTCCTGGCGAGGCTGAAGGAGCAGGTCACCTCTCAGAAGGAGGACCTGGTGCGCGGGATGCTCGAGATGCTCGGCAAGGACGATCTGTTCACCAAAGCCGCTATCGATGCGTCGATCCGCAATATGGACCAGCAAATCCGCCAGAGCGACCGCAGTCAGTGGGGCCCCTGGCTGCAACTGCTTGGGTTCCGCGTCGTCGTGGACGTGCACGGCGATGTCGTCGACCTGCTCTACCCGCAGCAGCCGGAGGTCGGGCCGGACGAGGAGTAACGCGACGTGCCGGCAATCGCTTGTCGCCGGCACTCCCAGTAGCAGTGCGCCCCCACCACGCAAACTGCGTGGCGCGGGGCGCGTATTTTCCTGGTTGCAAGCCCACCGCGCGCTCCCGCGCGGCCTTGTCTTTTGACAGCATCGCGCAAGCACCCTATCATGTTGTCTTGGGTGTCTTTGGCGGGCGGAGCCCGCCATGCGGCGCGCAATGCATTCTATGCTGGCGTATGCAGCAAGGAGGGGTAATGGGCTGGGAGATTGTCTCGCTGGTGTTTGGAGCCATTTCGATCGGCGTCGCGGCCTATTTCTGGGTCTGGACGATGAAGCAGACCAACGACAATCCAGTGATGGAAGAGTTCTCCAAGGCGGTCCAGGAGGGCGCCCAGGCGTACCTCAAGCGCTTGTTCCAGGCCCTTGGGTTGCTCGCGGGGGTTATCGCTCTGGTGATGCTGGTTGCCCTCGGGTGGCAGAAAGCCATCGCTTATTTGTTTGGCGCTGCCTGCTCGGCGGCGGCCGGCTATGTGGGCATGACGGTTGCGACGCGCGCGAATGCACGCGTGGCTTGGGCTGCCCGCGAAGGCCTCAAGAAGGCCTTCCCGGTGGGGTTCAACGCCGGCGCCGTGATGGGCTTTGCCATGGTGGGCGTCGCGCTGATCGGGATGACGCTGATCTATATGATCTTTCAATCCCCAGACGTGGTGCTGGGCTTTAGCTTTGGCGCGAGCTCGCTGGCGCTGCTGGCCAAGGCGGGCGGCGGCATCTATACAAAGACGGCCGACATCGGCGCGGACCTGGTGGGCAAGGTCGAGTTCAACCTGGCCGAGGACGACCCGCGCAACCCCGCCGTCATCGCCGACAACGTGGGCGACAACGTGGGCGATGTGGCCGGGATGGGGGCCGACATCTTTGACTCGTACGTGGCCAGCGTGGTTGCGGTGATGCTGCTGGGCTTTGAGCTGTACGGCAAGCGGGCCGACGGCGTCAGCTTTGTGGTGCTGCCGCTGGTTCTGGGAGCGGCGGGCGTCATCGCCTCGCTGGTGGGTATGCTGTTTGTGCGCACCGGTGAGAGCAACGATCCCGGGCGCGGGCTCAACATGGGCACCTATGCCACCACGGCCGTCTTTGCGCTATTGACGCTGGGCGTCGTATTCCTGATGGGCTTTGATCGTCCGCTCGGCATCTTTTGGCCGGCCTTTGCCGGACTGCTCGCGGGCGTCGTCATCGGCGTCACCTCTGACAAGTTCACCGACATCGACCAGCAGGCTGTGCAGCACACCGCCCACTCGGCCAATACGGGACCGGCGCTGCTGATCCTGGATGGCTTTTCATACGGGCTGCTGAGCATCGTGCCCTCGATTCTGGGCATCTGCATCGCGATGCTGGCATCGTGGTTCCTGGCGCAGCACTATGGCCTGGCCGGCACGTATGGGGTCTCGCTGGCTGCGGTAGGCATGCTGTCAGTCACCGGCATGGTGGTGGCTTCGGACGCCTACGGGCCGATCGTGGACAACGCCAAGGGCTGTGCCGAGGCGGGTCACGAGAGCGAGGAGACCATCGCCGTCTGCGACCGCCTCGATGCGGCGGGCAACACCGCCAAGGCCATCACCAAAGGCTTTGCCATCGGCGCGGCCGCACTGACCGTGCTGGCGCTGTTTGCCGCGTACTCGGAGACGGTCAACGTCGACGTGCTCGACCTCAAGACCCCCGGTGTGGTGGTGGGGTTGTTCCTGGGGGCGATCATGCCGCCGCTGTTCTCGGCGCTCACCATTTTGTCGGTCAGTCGCAACGCCTTCAAGATGGTGGAAGAGATCCGTCGTCAGTTCCGCGAGATTCCCGGGCTGCTGGAGGGCAAGGCCAAGCCCGATAGCCGTCGCTGCGTCGACATTGCCGCGCGCGGCGCACTGAAAGAGCTGATTCTGCCCGGCAGCCTGTCGTTGATCACGCCCGTCGCTGTTGGGCTGGTTCTGGGTAAGTACGCGCTGGGCGGCTTTCTGGCGGGCTCGATCGTTACGGGCATCGTGTTTGCGCTGCTGATGGCCAACGCGGGCGGCCTGTGGGACAATGCCAAAAAGTTCATCGAGGATGGCGCGTACGGCGGCAAGGGCTCGGCTGCCCACAAAGCCGCGGTTGTGGGCGATACGGTGGGCGACCCCTTCAAGGACACCGCCGGCCCCTCGCTCAACACGCTCATCACGGTGATGTCGTTGGTGGCTACGGTCTTTGGCCCCGCCATCACCAGCATCACGCTGCTGGCGATCTAGTCGCGCTGAGAACGGCCCGCGCGCGGGCCCTGTCTCGGGTTAACATGAAAGGCCTCCCCCAGATGGGGGAGGCCTTTTCGCTTGTGTGCAAGGCGAATGCGCTCGGGCGCTCAGCCCTGATGGTAGTAGACGTCCCAGCCCAGGTACTTGGTCATGGCCTCGTACAGGATATCAGCCACCGGCGCGGGGCAGATGGCCACGTGGTGCTCATAGCCCTCTTCGCAGATGAACTGCAGCAGGTCCTGGAAGGCGGGCACGCGGATGACGCCATAGCCGCCAAACGTGTTCAGCGGGTCGTCTGTGATCTCGGCCTCACCGATATAGGCGCGGATAGTGCCGTTATAGTCGTCCGTCGAGACGCGGCAGTAGGTAATCGTGGTGGGTTGAATCTGGCCGACGATGGTGCCATAGGCGTTCTCCTTGCCCACGCTGCCGGCGATAATCGCCTGATAGTCCATCGAGGCCTTGTTGCCAAAGAGTTGCTGCGGCAGGTTGCTGCAGTGGAACACCACGGCCTTGTCGGGGTCGTCGCCATAGTTGTTGTTCCAATCCAGCAGTGCGGCGGGCTGCCCCGAGGCCAGCACCATGGCGTACATCCCGACGAGGCCGGTGATGTCGGTCTCGCAGGCGCTGGGGATGAGCTTGTTGCTCAGCATGCTCATCATCGTGCAGGGCACCACGCCATAGTTCTCTTCCATCGAGGTCCAGCACTGAACCGCGGTGCCGTTGAGCTCGTGTGTCGCGATAAAGTCGTCCATCGCCACCCCGAGCTTGGCTTGCTTGATCAGTGCCTGCTGAGGCGTGTCTTTGACGTTGAGGTAGGCCTTGATCTCGGCCAGCTTGGCGACGACCTTGGGGTCGTCATCCGCCATTTTGCCAATGGCTGCAAAGATCTCGGAGAGGTCGACCGACTCGACCGAGATGCCGGCCTCTTCAAGCAGCCTTTCGCTGTAGCGCACGGTGATGAACGCGGCCGGACGCGCGCCCACCTGGCCAAAGCGCGCCTTGCGCAGGCCCTTGACCACACGGCAGACGCCCGCAAAGTCGCGCAGGTCCTGACGGAAGGAGGCGTCTTCGGGGTCGATGGTGTGCAGCATCGTCAGGCTGTAGGGGATGTTGTACTGCGACAGGTTGTTGCAGGCCGACATCTTGCCGCAAAAGCTGTCGCGGCGATTGGCCAGGTCCATCTTGCGCGGGTCGTCGGGGTAGGCGTGCATGAGCACGGGCACGTCCAGGCCGGCCAGGCGGATCGTGTCGGCGATGCCGCGCTCCTCGCCAAAGTTGGGGAGCGTCACGAGAATGCCGTCGATCTCTTCGCGGTGCTGCTTGAACAGTTCGGCGCACTTTTTGGACTCTTCATAGGTCACCACGGCGCCATAGTAGGGGGTGGCATCCGCGGGGAGTACGACGTACTGGATGCCCTCTTCCTCCAACACCTTGAGCATGCGGTTGCGGCCCTCCCGGCACAACTCGCCGGGGAAAAAGCCGCGGTTTGCGATCAAAACGCCAAGCGTGGTCATGGGATAATCCTCCTATGCGTATCGATCGGATATTTGTGAGTGAGTCCATTATGGGGCAGCGAACGGCATTTGTCCAGTCGCGAGCATCGGCTAACGTAAGCGACCGTCAGGGCTGCCTGGCGCGATAGTCGGCGATGGCCAAACGCAGGGCCTCGGGGGCCAGCACCGAGCACGCCAGCTTGCCCTCCGGCAGACCGCCGAGCGCCTCGGCCACCTGCTCGGGCGTGAGGGCCAGGGCTTCGTCCAGCGTCAGGCCGGTGGCCAGCACGGAGGTCATCGAACTGGAGGCGATGGCGGCGACGCAGCCCAGCACGCGGTACTTGATCTCGGCGAGGCGCCCATCCTGCACGCGGATCATCAGGTCGACGCGGTCGTTGTGCACCGGCGAGTCGACGCGTGCCTGTCCGTCGGGCTGTTCGATGCTGCCGGTGTTGCGCGGATTGGCAAAGTGGTCTCGCACTGCAGCGCTGTACATGCATCCCTCCGATGGGGCGATCTGATTTGTCTGATATGTCAGGCGCCGGTCGCCAAAGCGCGCAGACGCGGGACGTCCTGCTGCAGAGCAGCGAGGACGTCGTCGATATCCTCGTTGGTCGTCGTGCGCCCCAGCGAGATGCGAATGGCGCCCTGCAGCCATTCGGGGGCCAGGCCCAGCGCCTCCAGCACGTGCGAGGGCTCGTTGGCGCCGGCTGCGCAGGCTGAGCCAGTTGACACCGAGATGCCGCGCATGTCCAGCGCCATCAGCAGCGCCTCGCCATCGACTTCGGCAAAGCTGACGTTGAGGATGTTGGGCAGGCGCGGGGGCGCGGCGCAGTTCACCTTGACGTGTGGGATGCTGGTGAGGATGGTCGCCTGCAGGCGGTCGCGCAGCGCGGCCAGGCGCGTTGACTGCGCTGGCAGCTCATTGATGGCCAGCCGCAGGGCCGTCGCAAGCCCCACGATGCCGGGTATGTTCTGTGTGCCGGGCCGCAGGCTGCGCTCCTGGTGTCCGCCGTAGGTGATTGGCTCCAGCGGGGTGCCTTTTCGGACAAAGAGGGCGCCGCAGCCCTTGGGCCCGCAGAACTTGTGCGCGGTGAGGGTCAGCAGGTCTACGCCCAGGTGGTCGACGTTCACCGGCATCTTGCCCATGGCCTGCACGGCGTCGGTGTGCACCAACACGCCATGCTGGTGCGCGAGGTCGGCGATCTTTGCCATGGGCTGGACGGCGCCGACCTCGTTGTTGGCCAGCATGATGCTGACAAGCACGGTGTCGGGCCGCAGGCTGGCGCGCAGCGTGGCCAGGTCCACGATGCCGTCGGCATCCACCGGCAGGTAGGTGACCTCCAGCCCGCGCGTCTCCAGCCATTCGCAGGTGCGCAGCACGGCCGGGTGCTCGATGGCGGAGGTGATGATGTGGTGGCCGCGCTGCTTGAGGGCCTCGGTGACCCCCAGAATAGCCAGGTTGTCGCCCTCGGTGCCGCCGCCGGTAAAGAGGATCTCGCGCGGCGTGGCGCCCAGCGCCTCGGCCACGCTTTCACGGGCGGCGTCCAGCGCCTGTTTGGCGCGCTGCCCGTCCGCGTGCAGGCTGGAGGAGTTGCCGGCGATATCCGCAAAATAGGGCAACATGGCCTCGAGCGCCTCGGGGCGCAGCGGTGTGGTGGCGGAGTGGTCAAGATAGATCCTGTCGCACATGTCTATCGTTCCTTGGCTTCGATATTGCTGGCTTCGAACAACTCGCTGCTCAGGTAGCGTTCGCCGGTGTCTGGCAGAACCACGACCACGAGCAGGCCCTGGCTCTCCGGGCGACCGGCCACGCTGAGGGCCGCCCAGGCGGCGGCGCCGGCCGAAATGCCTACCAGTAGGCCTTCCTCGCGCGCGAGGCGGCGCGCCGTGCGCATGGCCTGCTCGTAGCTGACCGTGATGATCTCGTCCAGTAGGTCGGTGCGCAGAACCCCCGGCACAAAGCCCGCGCCGATGCCTTGGATCTTGTGCGGGCCCTTCTGGCCGCCTGAGAGCACGGGAGAACCCGCCGGCTCGACAGCGATGGCTTTGAAGCCAGGCTTGAGCGGCTTAATCACCTCGGCGACGCCCGTGATCGTGCCGCCCGTACCTACGCCTGCAACCAGAATGTCCACTTGTCCGTCGGTGTCCTCCCAGATTTCCAGCGCTGTCGTCTCGCGGTGGGCCTGAGGATTGGCCGGGTTTTCGAACTGCTGAGGAACAAAGCTGTTCAGAGTCTTGCTCGCGAGCTCCTCGGCCACGCGGATGGCTCCCGTCATCCCTTCACTGCCCGGCGTCAGCACGATCTGCGCGCCATAGGCGGCCAGCAGCTTGCGCCGCTCGATGCTCATCGTGTCGGGCATGGTCAGCACCAGCTTGTAGCCGCGCGCCGCGCACACCAGCGCCAGGCCGACGCCGGTGTTGCCACTGGTCGGCTCGATGATCGTGGTTTCCCGCGTGATCTTGCCCTCACGCTCGGCTGCCTCGATCATGCTGAGGCCGATACGGTCCTTCACACTGCCTCCGGGGTTGCGCGACTCTAGCTTGACCACCACGGTGGCCTGCAAGCCCGCGGCGACCTGGTTCAACCTGACCAAGGGCGTGTGTCCTATGGTGGCGGTAATGTCGTCATAGATGCGGCTCATGGCATGCTCCCTCTCTGTGGGCGTGTCGTGCGGCGCATGGGGCGGCCGACGTGCACTTGAAGAGTTCTGAGGATTGCGTTAGTATACGCGTGGGCCCCGTCAAGGCAAAGGGGCGCTCCGCTGCAGGCAGTCAGTTGCTGCGTCGGCAGGGTCAACGTGGCGTGAAGGAGGTAGGGCGCAATGCCAGAGCAGGACGAATTCGCGGTGCAGGCTTCCGAGACCGAAGAACTGGACTTGATGCCGATTGGCACGGAGCAGGCCGTCGTGCCGTTTGAAAGTCTGCCCCCCGCTCGACAACAGCGCGTGCGCGATCTGGTTGGCAAGATCGATGTGGGCAGCAGCCAGAACATCATCGGCTACGGGGTTGAGGCGCAAAAGGAGGTCACGGCGTCGGCCGACCTCATGCTGCAGCGCGTGCGCAGCAAGGACGTGGGCCCGGTGGGCGATACGCTCAACGAGCTGATGGTGCAGGTACGCGGACTGGGCATCGACGACCTCAAGACGCCCCGGCCCAGTGCCCTGAGGCGCGGCTTTTTGCGGGGGCTCAATCCGATTGCGCGCTTTATCCAGCGCTACGAGAGCATTCAGAGCCAGATCGATTCGCTGGTGGTGGTGCTCGAGAGTCACAAGTCGGGTTTGATGCGCGATGTGGGCGCGCTCGACAAACTCTACTCGGCGTCCCTGACCTTTTTCCATGACCTTGAAGACTATATCATTGCCGGCGAGCACAAGCTCATGCTGGTGAACGAGAACGTCATCCCGCGTCTCAAGGCCAAGGCCGAGGAGACGGGCGATATGCTGGACGCGCAGAACTTGCGCGACATGATCGCCCGTCGCGATGATCTCGAGCGTCGGGTTCACGACCTGAAGCTCACGCGCCAGGTAACGATGCAGAGCCTGCCGCAGATTCGGCTGATTCAGGATGTCGACAAGTCGTTGGTGTCCAAGATTCAGTCCAGCATCCTGACCACCATCCCGGTCTGGAAGAGCCAGATCGCCATCGCGATCACGCTGTTTAACCAGCGCAAGGCGCTCGAGACTCAGCGCCAGGTCACCGACACCACCAACGAGATGCTCGCCAAGAACGCCGAGCTGCTCAAGCAGGGGTCGGCGGATGCGCGTCGCGAGATCGAGCGCGGGATGTTCGACGTCGAGGTGGTCAAAAAGGTGAACGCGGACCTGATCGCCACGATCCAGGAGAGCATCGCCATCGCGCAGGAGGGGCACCGCAAGCGTCAGGAATCTGACGTCGAGATGCGGCGGATGGAGGAGGAGCTCAAGCAGACGCTGCTCAACGCTCAGGACGCTGAGACACGGATGCGCTGACGCGCACACGAGGGGACAAAGGAGGCCGTATGGGATCCGTACGCGACAGACTGTGGCTGTGGGGACACGAGGCGGGCAGTCATAATGAGGGTTGGGGGCTCCCGAGCAGCTCGCGCATGACGCCACTCGAGGGCGCCGTCTACATGGGCATCCCCAACCTGATCATGGTGCGCTACAACTCCAAGCCGGCGATGCCTTACGATCAGTACGCGCTGGCGCTGCGTCCTCTGAAGGGCGTCTATTGGTCCACAGTGGGCGCCGGCGGCGAATCATCGGTGGCGGAGCGCGCGCACGTGGTCGAGCTTGCCAGGCGCAATCCGAACATCGTAGGGTTGTTCATGGACGACTTTTTCCATCCACCCGAGCATGAGGGCGACCTGGGCGTGCTCTCGGTCGAACAGTTGCAGGGACTCAAGGACGAGATGTCGGCGGCGGGGCGCCCCCTGACGCTGGGCGTGACGCTCTATACGCACCAACTTGATATGCCGCTGGCGCCCTATCTGGCGCTGTGTGACGATGTGTCGCTCTGGACCTGGGAAGGCCCAGACCTGGTGGACATGGAGGCGAACCTGGCCAAGCTCGAGGAAATGGCCCCAAGCAGCAACAAGTTGCTGGGGCTGTACATGTGGGACTATGGGCTGCACAAACCAATGCCGCTCGACCTGATGCGGTTGCAGGCCGAGACCGGACTACGTTGGCTGCAGGAGGGGCGTATCGGCGGGATGATCTTGTTGGCGAGCTGCATCTGCGACCTTGAACTGGAGGCCGTGGAGTGGTCGCGCGACTGGATTGCCCGCGTCGGCGATCTGCCACTCGACTGAACGGGGCAACAGGCAAGCTTGGACGCTTGCCATGCTATAAAAAAGCGATCGGAAAGGAACAGGAATGGAAGAGCAGAAACCAAAGAAGGAAATCAGGCACCTCGACATCACAGACCTGGAGCGCATCGCGCGCTTTCGGCACGCGGGTTACGGCGGCTCTGTCTCTGACGCACTGTACGGTTTGGGCGTGTGCGATACGGTGTTTTCGGACCGCTTCAAGCCGCTGCGCCAGGGCATGCAGATCGTGGGGCGCGCCATCACGGTCAAGCTGCACTCGCAGGTGGACACAGCCAATCTGCCCGGATGGCAATCCGAGCTAGAGGCCAAGTGGGAGGCCGAAGGTGGCCATCCTCAGAAGCGGATGATGCGGACCGTTGCGGACTCGGAGCCGGGATCAGTGTTGTGCTTTGACTGTGGTGGTGACATGCAGCCGGCGCAGTTCGGCGAGATGAGCTGCCAGACGGCCTACGCGCATGGCTGCCGCGGGATGTTGCTGGCTGGGAACTGCCGCGACACGCAGTACGTGCTCAAGATGCCCGATTTCCCCATGTTCACCTTTGGCACGCGCCCGAATGCGTTCGGCGGGTGGAACATCACCGAGGTCAACCGCCCCATCTATCTGCCCGGTCACCTGACGCACTATGTCAAAGTCATGCCTGGCGACTTTATCTTTGGCGATAACGACGGCGTGCAACTGATCCCCGCAGACTTGGTGGACGAGGTGTTGCTGCAGGTCGAGGACACCTTTGCCAAAGAGAACGAAGAGCGCGAAGCGCTGGCGTCCGGTATCTCGATCGACGAAGTGTACAGCAGGTTCGGCGTGCTCTAGTCGCGATACGCGGGCCCCAAGCGGCGCGTCTGCCCTTGCACATGGAGGTGTGGTGTAATGACGAATCCCCTGTGGCTCATCCCAGTTCTGGCGCCGGTGCTGTTGGTGCTCGGCGTGGGTGTGTCGATCATCGTTCGCAATATGAGGAGTCGTGGCGGCTTTGCCATGCTCCTGCGGCGGTATTCGACCAAGATGCCGGCACCGGAGGGCGCCTTGGTGAACCAGACGGCGCAGATCGGCACGTCGAGTTGGAAGCAACGCGTCACGATCGGCATCAGTCAGCGCGGGCTGTACCTGCACCCCAAGCCACCGTTGCTGCGTTACAGTGCAATCGAAATCCCCTGGTCGCACATGCGCTTTGAGGGTGCGGGCACGCTGGAAGGGATCGAGACGGCGCGCGTAAGCGTGGTGCCTCCGGCAGTTACGCTGGCGGTGCCCAAGGAAGTGTGGGACAAGACCGAGGCATACCCCAAGCACGGTGCGTCCTGAGCGATCGGGTCTCAGGAGCAGCGATGTGCCCTGAAGCAGTGAATCGCTGTCCGGATCCCTGCAGCTTGCTGCTATGCTGTTGCAGCTGCTGGCGGGCGTGCCGACGCCAGGGGAGAAAGTGAGGAACCAGCCATGTTGCGGGATCTCGTGCTGAAGAATCGCAGTTACAGACGTTTTGACGAAAGTGTGGCCATCAGCCGCGACACGTTGCTGGAGCTGGTGGATCTGGCCAGGTTGTCGCCATCGGGCGGCAATATGCAGGCGCTCAAGTACATGCTCTCGTGTGATGCTGAGACCAACGGGCGCATCTTTCCGTCGCTGGCCTGGGCCGGCTATCTGAAGGACTGGGATGGGCCAGTGCAGGGCGAGCGTCCCACCGCCTATGTCGTCATCCTGCATGACAAGGGCATCCGCGCCAAGGCCGGCGTGGAACCGGGGATCGTGGCGCAGACGATGGCACTGGCCGCGGTGGAAAAGGGCCTGGGCTGCTGTATGATTGGCGCGATCCAACGCGAGACGTTGCGTAGCGCGATGTGCATTCCCGAGCAGTATGAGATTGCGCTAGTGCTGGCGCTGGGCGTGCCGGCGGAGACGGTTGTGCTGGACCCGGTGGGGCCGGACGGCAATATCAAGTACTGGCGCGACGCGGTGGGTGTGCATCACGTGCCCAAACGCGCGCTGAAGGACCTGATCATCGGCTGAAGTGTGTTTGGTCTGCGAGAACGAACAACGTCCCGGGGGTTGGCCCTCCGGGACGTTGTCATCCGGCGGGTCAGTCTGAAGGCGTCTGGTAGGGGGGCAGCGTGATCCTGCGAGCGCGCTGAACGTTGCGGACCTCCAGCACGCGGGGCAGGGTGCTATCGGGCACCTCTTCGTCGAGGCCGAGGATCATGATGGATGGGCCGCCGGGCGCTACACGACTCATCTGCACGAAAGAGATGTTCACCTGCGCTTCACCCAGGAGACAGGCGATCGGCCCCACGATGTTCGGGAGGTCCAGATGCAGATCCACAAGCATGCGGCCCTGCAGCTGGCACTCCAGGCGCTGACTGTCCAGGCACACCAGGTGCGGCGTGTCCTGCAGGATGGCGCCGCTGATGTTCTGGTCGCGCGCGCCGGGAAAGCGTGCGGTGATCTGACTGGCGTAGCGCTCGCGCCGGGTGTGGCGCACCTCGGATACGACCAGTCCGCGGCGCTCCGCGACCCAGGCGGCGTTGACCACGTTGACCGGCTGTGCGCTGACCGAGGCCAGCAGACCGGCCAAAAAGGCGCTGGTCAGCACGCGGGTGTCGTACTCGCAGATCTCGCCATCGTAAGTCAGTTCTACACGGTTGGCCAGTTCGCCGCGCCACTGCAGGAAAAAGCTGCCCAGCCGTTGTGCGAGGTCGATGTACGGCCCCAGGAATGCGGCAGCCTGAGGGGGCAGGTAGGGCACGTTGACCGGGCTGTTGGGCAGCCGACCTTCGAGGGCATCGACCACGGCGTGGGCGACGTCGCGCGCCACATTCTCCTGGGCCTCTTTGGTGGAGGCGGCCACGTGTGGCGTGACGATCACGTTGGGCAGGCCGGTGAGCGCGTTGTCCACCGCAGGCTCGACTTCGAACACGTCCAGCGCCGCGCCGGCGATACGCTTCTCCTCCAGCGCGACCTTGAGAGCCTGTTCGTCGATGATACCGCCGCGCGCGCAGTTGATCAGGAACGCGGTGGGCTTGCACTTGGCAAGTTGGGCGGCGCCGATCAGCCCGCGCGTTTCGGGCGTCAGGGGCGTATGCACCGAGATGAAATCGGCCCAGCCGAGCAGTTCATCGAGCGACAGCAATTCGATGCCCAGTGACGCGGCGCGTTCGGGTGAAACGTAGGGGTCAAAGGCACCCACCTGCATCTCCAGGCCCTTGGCCTTGGCGGCCACCAGCGCACCGATGCGGCCAAAGCCGACCAGTCCCAGGCGGCGGCCCTTGACTTCGACGCCCTTGAGGGCGCTCTTCTCCCAGCGTCCGGCCTTGAGCAGCGACACGGCAGGGTAGAGCTGACGCGCCAGCGCCAGGATCAACGCGATCGTGTGTTCGGCGACAGCATTGCTGTTGCCCGTGGGCGCATTGACCACCATGATGCCCCGATGGGTGGCGGCTGCGGTGTCGATGTTGTCGACGCCAGTGCCGGCGCGCCCGATGACGCGCAAGCGCGCGCCGGCCTCGATGACGCCGTTGTTCACCTCGGTGCGGCTGCGGACGACCAGCGCGTCATAATCCCCGATGATGGCCTTAAGGCCCTCGTGGCTCAGGTCTTCGCGGCAGTCCACCTCCGTGGCCTGCCGAAGTATGGACATCCCCTCAGCGCCCAACGCTTCGGTCACCAGAACCTTCATCTTGCCTCCTTGTGATCAGTCCAACGGATTGAGCACCAGGCCCGTCAAAAGCTTGGGCCAAAAGTAGGTGCTTTTTTGCGGCATGGTTACCCCTTTGAGGGCCGCGTGCCAGACCTGGTCGATGCGGGTGGGGTTCAGAATAAACGCCGCCTGCGCCCGACCCGCGTGCACGCTTTCACAGGCCTCCTCGGCATTTACGGTGTAGCTGACCGAGTCGTCATGGGCCAACGCTTGAGCCGAAATGCCGAGGTGCGGGGCCAAGATCATGTCTTGCAGCGCCACGACATCGAGTGTGGCGATCTCGGCGGGCAGGCCGCCAGCGTGCCGCTGCGCCGCGGCGCGGTCTCTGAGCTTGAGCAGCCACGCGCCAGCACGGCCCAAGCAGAGGCCAAAGGCGATCTCGCCCGGCGCAGTCTGCGTGACCGCGGCGCTCAGGTGTGCGGCGCTCTCCAGCGCCAGCAGGTCGAAATCGGCGCGCAGGGCATTCAGCAGCGCTTGTGGATCGGCGATCGGGGCGTGCACGACGCGGTGCGCGGCCAGTATGCGCAGGCCATCGCTTTCGGCGGACGTGAGGTACATGAGCACGGCGTCATAGGGACGTTGCTCGCCCGGGTTGCCCTCGGCGGCGCGCCGTTCGGCGCGGTACGCCAGCGCCGTCTCGTAGCGATGATGGCCATCGGCGATCACCACATCTCGCCGGGCCAGCGCCGCTGTCAGGGCGCCGAGCGCGGCCCCATCGGTGATCGGCCAGAAGAGATGGCGTACGCCCTCGGCGTCAGTGACGTCGACGTCGGGTTGCGCGGGAGGCGTCAGCCAGCGCCCGATCTCGTCAGACGGGTCGCGGTACATGCCGAACACGGGACTGGACTGGGCGCGGAGCGCACGCATCAGGTTGAGACGGTCCTGACGCGGCCCGACGCGCGTACGCTCGTGCGGATGAATGCCACGGCCCCACTCGGCCAGGCGTACTGTTCCCAGCAGACCGGTACGCACGTAAGGCTTGTCTCCCACGGCAAAGTGCTGCTGGTAGCCGTAGAGCGCGGGCTGCGGCTCGCGCAGCAGCACGCGCTCGGCCAGCCAGCGGTCGCGGATGCGCGCGGCCTCAGCATACCAGGCGGGATCCTGGTCCGGCCCGAGGTCGATGTGCACGATGTTGTTGGGATTGCCGGCCAGGTGGGCCAGGCGCTGGCGCGGATCGATGACGTCGTAAGGCGGTGCGAAGAGGCTGGCCGCGACGAGTTCCGGAGCGTAGCGCAGGCCGTGAAAAGGCAGAACGGTGACCATTGAACCCCCTGTGTTGGAAACGGATCGGATCTCTGACGCGAGCCGTGCTGGCAGCGCGCATTCAGTGACGTCGGGTGTGCTCAGCGCACAAATGCAGCGTCTACTGCAAGAATGGCCTTTGCTGCATAATGGCTTACATTGCCAGAAGAGGGGCCATCGTGGCCGGGGAGGAATGGGGCTGCATTGCCCTTTCGAGGACGGGGCGATTGTAGCACGGGGCCTCGGGACTGTCAAAAAGGCTAAGAAAGTATATATAAACTGCAAGATGAGAAGAAGGTAGCATAGAATATTGCACAGAGTCTGATGCGCTCGGGGTGGCGCAGGCCGCGTCTCGGCATATGGTCTGGCAGCCCAAACAAGAAGGGCGGCCGAGAACGGCCGCCCCGGGTTCGTCACGCGAGGGGACTAAGCGTAGCTGCCCAGTTGCTTGGCCAGCGCAATGATCTGGCGAAAGTCCTCGAGGCTCACGCTGGAGGGCACCGAGTGGTCGGACGAAAAGACATAGCCACCGCCCTGCTTGAGCAACGGCACCACGCGCTCCATCTCTTCCTGGATGGCAGCCGGGTTGTCCCACAGCACTGCGTTGATGCCGCCGTGCAGCACCAGGTCACTGCCAAAGCGTTGCTTGAGCGCCACGGGGTCCATGCCGGCCTTGACCTCGAGCGGGTTGAGGCCGTCGAGTCCCAACTCTACCAGCTCGGGCACAAAGGGGCGGATATCGCCGCACGAGTGCAGTTCGGCGACGATGCCTTTGGCGTGCGCCCACTCGATGGCGCGCTTGTGGAAGGGTTTTTCAAGCTCGCGGTACATTTTGAGCGAAAAGAACTGGTTTTGCTTGTAGCCCATGTCATCACACCAGGTGATGGCGTCAAAGTGATAGCCCGCCTCCCACACCATGTCGAGCAGGGCGAGGGTGGTCTCGAGCTGATGGTTGAACATGTCCATCAGCCACTCGGGATTCTCGACCAGCGCCATCAGCACCCGTTCGGTGCCGACCATCCAGGCGTGGGTGACGTCAAAGCCAAAGGTCAGCCCCGCCTCGATCCAGCGTCCGTCGCTGCGCCAGGTCTTCCAGTTGGCCGCCAGCCGCGCCCAATCGATGCGGTCACGGGTAGGCTGGATGCGCGTCTTGGCCTGCGCCCAGCTGTCGGGATCGACGATGGTAAAGGCGAGGAACTCGGGCGTGGAGGCGGCGTGTTTCCACTGGCGCATGGTTACGCCCCAATTGCTGGTGTACACGATGTGCGCGTCCGTCTCGCTGAGCGTCCTGGCCTCATAGCGCGGTGAGTTGTCGNNACCCCAATGCCGGCCAACTTGTCGAGCCCGAAATAGTCGACATAACTCACGTCCGCGGGCATACCCTCGCGCTGCCAGCGCTCAATGGTGGCACCCCACGGATGGTCGATGATCGGCACGCGATCGGACTCTCTGTGGGCGAACATGCGCGCATAGCGCTCGTGCGTAGTCATGGGTGCCTGCATAGTGGCCCTCCTGTGTGCGAGCCGTTATCGGTGCAAGAGCCAATGGCGGCGAGCTGGCGCTGGGCCTAGCCCTGCAGCGCCTTGGCCATGCGGCGCGCGAGGTTCTCGACCATGCGCTTGCCGATCTGGTCGGGCGCGAACAGCCCTACGACCGCGGCGCCCGAGTGGCTGTAGCCGGGGCCATCCGAGATCACCTGCATGTCGTGCTGCAGGAAAAAGGTGTGCATGCCCTGCAGGGTCAGCTCCTGGCCGCCGTTGCGAAAGTCGCCGCAGGCAATGCCGGCGCCCACTTTGCCGCTGAGCTCGAACTTGCTGGCGGTGCGGAACATGACGGTGCGGTCCATCATCATCTTGAGCGCCCCCGAGACCTGGCCCATGTAGACGGGCGAGCCCAGAATCATGCCGTCGCAGCGCAACATGGCCTCATAGATCTCGTTCATGTCGTCGGTCCAGCGGCACTTGCCCAGGTGGCAGGAGAGGCAGCCGTCGCAGGCCGTGATCTCTTTGCCGGCCAGGGAGATGTAAGTGGTCTCGATGTCATAGGCGCGCACAATCTCGAGCGCGTGCTGTACCGCCTGTGCGGTGTTGCCGTTTGGGCGTGGGCTGCCCGATATGCCAAGTACGTTCATTGCAGTGTCCTTTCTGTGTGGGGCGGGCAGAGGCGCCCGCTCGTTGGCGTAAGCGTCAGGCGATGCGGCTGGTCAGACCCCCGTCGACCACCACACACTCGCCAGTAATGTATTCGTTGCGCGCCAGCAGGGCGATGACCTCGGCCACGTCCTCGGCCTTGCCCTCGCGGTGCAGCGGGATGCGGTGCTGGATGTTGAACTGCTTGCGCTCCTCGGTCATGGGGTCGTGAAAGTGCGTGCGAATGATGCCCGGCGCCACGCAGTTGACGCGAATGTTGTCCTCGGCGAGGTCGCGCGCCAGCGAGCGGGTGAATTCCAGGATGGCGCCCTTGACGGTGCAGTAGGCCAGCGCACCGGGCACGCCGCGGATGCCGGCGACTGAAGAGACCAGCACAATCGCCCCCGCGTGTTTCGGCTTGAGGATGGGCACCACAGCGCGTGTCAGGTAATAGGCAGCATGCACGTGCACATCAAAGGCATAGTGCCAGTCCTCCGGCGTCACGTCCAACGCGGTACCATTGGCAGGGCCGCCCGCGGCGTGCAGCAACACGTCGATGGTGCCGAGTTGGGCGACGGTATCGTCGACGCAGGCCTGGCAGTCCTCGGGCTTGGAGACGTCGCGCAGGAGCAACACGCAGCGTCGACCCAGATCGTGCACCTGCTGCTGATAGGCCAACGCCTTGTCGGTGGCGCGTCGGCCGACCAGGGCAATATCGGCGCCCGCGCGGGCCAGCGCCAGGGCACTGGCCGCGCCGATACCGCTCGTGCCGCCGGTGATGAGGGCCACTTTGCCGTTGAGATCCATCTGAGTGTCCTTTCTGTAATGCCTGTCAGTAGCGCTCGGGATGCTCCGAGGCGTGACGATCGAGGCCATCCATGATGGCCTTGAAGCTGGCGCGCCAGCGGTGCTCGGGGACATCCTCCGTGATGCCCACCAGGAGTCCGCGGCAAGTGTCCAGCTCGTCCAGCAGACCGAACGCCACCGACTCAACCTCCTCGTCGGTGCGCAGATGCACGGAGGAGGGATAGTTGATCCACAGCGCCTTGTCGGGCCAGGCCGCCCGCGCGTCGTGCAGGGTCATGTCGGTGTCGGGCGCCGGCGTGAAGGCCTCGACATAGTCGAGGTCGGTCTCGCCAATCACCTGGGCCAACGGGCCGCAATCATCGTCATAGTGGCAGCCGACCAGCTTGCCGGAGCGGTGCATCGCCTCAGCCGCCTCATTATAGTGCGGCGTGTAGTACTGCGTGAACATGGTCGGACTGACAATCTCGGGAATCACGTTTCCGCCATAGTTGGCGTGCATCACCGGAGATTGGGCCACCATATCGTACACCAGACGCCGTTTGGCCACGATGACGTCGTACAGCCTGAGTATCTCGTCGCGGCGGTCCATCCACTCGGTGCAAAAGTCCTCAATATCAAAGGCTACGCCGGTGATGAGCGTCTGCAGCGGCTCGAGGCCAAAGCCCCCGCGCACGATATAGTCGTCGCCCAGGTTCTGTTGCAGCTCCAGGCACCAGTCGTTTCTGGGCTCATAGACCTCGTCCTGAAAGTAGAACAGCAACGCCGCATAGTCCTCAGGACGCTTGAACATGCGCTCACGATACCAGGTCGTAAAGCCGGCTGGCTCGTGCAGCGTGGTAAGCGTCCCGTATGGCGTTTCATAGTAGCGACGTACCAGCGTGCGCTCGCCGTCGCGGCAGGTGAACTGTGTCTCTTTGACGTTGGGACGGCGGGTGACGTACGTCGAGACGCGCATGACGCCGCACAGGCCGCGGTTCCGCAGCGCTCGTTCCGCGGCGCATTGCGGCAGCTTGTACTCGTAGACGGTAAAGGGCACGCGATCGACCGGCTCGTGCCGCAAGGCGTGTTCGACGCGCTGGCGTGCTTCCATTCACCCTCCGTGCATGCGCCTGTGGTCAACAGCTTCTTATTGTGACACAGGACGGCTTTCTGTGCAAACCTCGCCGCATTGCAGGCAGGGTTTAGGCCAGCGACGGGCGCGGTGTATAATCACTGGCACAAGGCGCTTAGCGCGCCGGAAAAGGTGGGAAGAAACTTGGCCAGGAAAGAGATCTCGGCATATCGAACTGAACAGATTGTAGGCACGCAGATTGGCGGACTCGATCTGCGGTTGGGGACCCGGGCGGGCTTTGCCGCCTGGGGCCACGTGACACAGGCGATGGACCTGATTGCGCAGCAGGCGCGAGTGGAGACGGACGAGCGCGTGTTGGTGTGTCCGTGTGGCCACGGCGCGCTGGCGGTCTGGGCGGCGACGCGCACGCAGGCTGATCGGGTGACGGCGCTGGACACCAACTGGGTTGCGATGCAGGCCGCCAAGCGCGCGGCCTCACTCAACCACTGCCGCGGCGTGAACATCGCGTCCGATCTGCCGTCGCGGACCGGGCGTGCGTACGACGTGGCTCTGATGACGTTGCCAAAGGGCCGCGATCTGCTGCGGCTGTTGCTGCTCGATGCCTGGACGACGCTGCGCGAGGGGGGACGGCTCTATCTGGCGGGCGCCAATAATGAGGGCATCAAGAGCGCCATCAAAGACGCGGAGGCGCTCTGCGGCCCGGCGCAGCTGCTGGCTTACAAGGGGGGCAACCGCATCGTCTGCCTGACGCGCGGCGATCTGGACCTCGCAGCGCTGCCTGACGCCTACCGCACCCCCGGGGTGCCCCCGGGCACCTGGCATTCGTATGTGGCCCAGCTAGGGGAGGAGCAGATCGAACTGCGTTCGCGACCGGGCGTGTTCTCGTGGCGCGAGCTGGACGCGGGCACGCGACTCTTGCTTGAGGTGTTGCAGGTGCGTGTCACCGATCGGGTGCTCGATGTGGGTTGCGGCTCGGGCGTGGTTGGCCTGTGGGCGGGGCGCCGCGCCACCCGGGGCAGCGTGACCTGGCTGGACGTGGACCTGCTGGCCTGCGATGCGGCGCGCGCCAGCCTGGCGGCCAACGGTGTGGAGGGCACTGTGCTACAGGGCGACGGCATCGCCGCGGCCGCCGAGGCGGGCCCGTTCACGTTGGTGGTGAGCAACCCGCCGTTCCACAGCGGACACGCCGTCAGCAGTGATGTGGCCGAGGCGCTGATCGACGAGGCCTACGGCGTGTTGGAGCCGCGCGGGCGACTGGTGCTGGTCGCCAGCCGCTTTTTGCCGTACGAACAGGCGATGGCCGCGCGCTTTGAGGCGGTGGAGACGTTGGCGGAGAATCCGCAGTACCGCGTGCTGGCGGCCGAAAAAGTGTACCGACGCAAAGAGCGCGGGAGGCCCACGCGTCGTCAGCGTCAGGCGATGGCCGAAGAGACCGTCTACGAGATCGACTAGTATGCGAATATCGTCGTATATCTAATAGGTGTTGACGAATTTCGTACCCTATGCTATAATACTCTCAGCACCCGTCGAGGATGGAGGGTGTCCGCTATGGATGCTACCGACCGGAAACTGCTCGAGATGCTCGCCAATGACGGCCGTCGCGCCAACGTGGATATGGCCCGGGCTATGGGCATCTCGGAGGGGACGGTCCGTAAGCGAATCGATCGACTGATCGCGAGCGGGCTGTTGCGCATCGTGGGGGTGGCCGATCCCGCTGCGGCCGGCTATGGCACGCGTGCGTGGATCCTGCTCACGACAGAGCTGGCGCGGGTAGACGAGGTGGCGAACAGGCTGGCCGATCTGCCCGAAGTACTTTCTGTGCAGACAGTGATGGGCGGCTATGATGTGATGGCCGAGGCCGCGTTCGCGTCTGATGAGGATCTCAAGGCCTTTCTCAGCGAACAGGTGGCCGCCATCCCGGGAGTGTTGACCAGCCGAACCTGCCACGTGGCGCGCGTGCTCAAGCGGGGTCACCAGTGGGCGCCGCCTCCGCCGCCTCCGCCCCGCATTCTGGTGGTCGACGACGATCCTGACTTTATCGAGTTTGCGCGCGTTGTGCTGACGCGTGAGGGCTATCGCGTCGACGGCGTCACCAGCGGTGACGCGGCACTGGACTTTATGTCTGTCAGTCGCCCCGATCTCGTCGTGATGGACATCATGATGCAGGGGGTGCTGGATGGTTGGGACGCCAGTTGGCGCGTGCGCTCCGACAAACTGTTGCGCGATGTCCCGATTCTGGTCGTGAGCGCAATCACGTCGTCGGATTATCTGGGTATGCTGCCCACCGATGACGACAACATGATCGACGGCTTTATGTCCAAGCCTGTGCAACCCCAGGCCTTTGCGAACGAGGTCAGCCGTCTGCTGAGTCGCGGCTGAGCCGCAAGCACTGCCCGTGAGCCGAGTGCCTCTGCGGTAGGGGGTGGCCCTGCGCGACCCAGCTTGGAGGCAAGATGCCCAGAATACTGGTCGTAGACGACGATCCTGACTTTGTCGAGATCATCCGGCTGGTGCTGAGCGCGAAAGGCTATCACGTGCAGACGGCCTCCAACGGTGAGATGGGCCTGCGCTACGCGCGCGAGCGCCCGCCGGACCTCGTACTGCTCGACGTGATGATGACCGGCGTGCTTGACGGCGTCCACGTCGCCCACGTGCTCAGCGAAGACCCCGCGCTGGGCCATCCCCCTGTCATCATGATCTCTTCGATTGCAGACAGCCCCATGTCCGGGTTTTTCCCCACCGACGAGTACCTGCCCATCGACGCCTGGCTTTCCAAGCCGGTGCAGCCAACCGAGCTGCTGAAGCGCGTGGCCATGTTGTTGGGCAAGGGGCGCAAGGAGGTCGCGCCACCGACACTGGCGGACGACGACGCGGAGGACGACTAGGCTGATCGGCCGCAGGACGCACTGCTCAAAGAGGCGCGAGTGCGAACCGCCCATCCGGGCGCTACGCCAAGACTGGGAGCGGCTATGGAAACCGGAATACGCATTCTCGTGATCGACGATGACCCTGATTTCCTGGTCTATGTCACGGTGGTTCTGGAGACCAATGGTTATGACGTGGTCAGCGCGACCACCGCCGAGGAAGGGCTCAGGCTGATGCGCGAGCAGGTGCCCGACCTGGTGATGGTCGACATGATGATGTCGTATGCGCTGGACGGCTGGACGGTCTCGCGCGAGATGCAGTTCGACACAACCCTGCGGGCCGTGCCGGTGCTGATGGTCTCAGCCGTGGTGAGTGACGATTCCGACAGCCTGTTTGCGCGGCCTGAGCAGGTGCGCATCGACGCCTTTATGACCAAGCCTGTTTCGCCAGCGGCGCTCTGCGAAAAGGTGCGTATGCTGACGGACAGGTCCTGACGAAACGTGCGCCGTCATGGTATTCGCTGAGCCTGGATGGATGGAGGGACTAGAGGCATGGCAGGCACAGAGCCCGATCGATCTCGCGACGACAAGCGCTCGATGCTGTTGACTGCGCTGTATGTGGCGCAGGCACAGCATGGGCACCTGACTCACCAAGCGGTACAGCGTGTGGCCGAGCGGCTGGATATGGACGTTACGGAGGTCTTCCAGACAGCTACCTTCTACTCGATGTTCCGCACCGAGCCAGTGGGACGCTATCTCATCCAGGTCTGTGAGGGGCTGTCGTGTCACTTGGCCGGGGGCGCCGAAAAGCTGCTCGAGCACCTGCAGAAGCGTCTGCACATCAAGGTGGGCGAGACGACCCGGGACGGGCTTTTCACCCTGGAGTCGGTGCAGTGTCTGGCGGCCTGTGGCTCGTCGCCTGCGATGCGTGTGAACGACACGCTGTACGAGAATCTGACGATGGATCAAGTGGACGACATCCTGGACGAACTCAGGGGGGCATGAGCATGTTCGAGCCAGTTCTCCTCAAGCGGACGGGCCTGCCACGATCCGAGACCATTGGGGTGTATGTTGAGAATGGCGGCTATCAGGCGCTGCGCAAGGCGCTGGAATGCTCGCCCGCCGAACTGATCGATCTGGTCAAGCGCAGCAAGCTGCGTGGCCGCGGCGGGGCTGGCTTTCCGGCCGGGCTCAAGTGGGGCTTTATGCCACAGGGAAACGCGGACAATTGCCTGTGTGTGAACACCGATGAGGGCGAGCCCGGCACTTTCAAAGACCGGGTGCTGGTGGAAAAAGATCCGCATCAGGTGATCGAGGGCGTGATCATCGCTGCGTACGCCGTGGGCGCGCAGCGCGCGTACGTCTACATTCGTGGCGAGTTTTTCCTGGGCGTCAAGCGCTGGATCAAGGCCATCGCCGATGCCCACGAGCACGGGTACCTCGGCCGTAATATCCTGGGGAGCGATTTCTCACTGGACCTGACAGTGCATCGTGGCGCGGGCGCCTACATCTGTGGCGAAGAGACGGCGATGATCAACTCGCTGGAGGGGCGCCGCGGTGAGCCCCGCCTCAAGCCGCCGTATCCGGCGCAGGCCGGCTACCAGGGACGCCCCACGCTGGTGCACAATGTCGAGACGCTCGCGAATGTGCCGCACATCGTACTGCGCGGCGCTGAATGGTTCGCCTCGATCGGCACCGAAAAGAGCACGGGCCCCAAGGTGTTCTGTGTCAGCGGACACGTCTTTCGGCGCGGCACTTACGAGCTGCCGCTGGGAACACCGCTGCGCGAGATCATCGAGGAGCACGCCGGCGGCGTGCCCGGCGGAAGACGCATCAAGGCGGTGATTCCGGGGGGCGCATCCACGCCGCTGTTGACCGAGGATCAGCTCGATGTGCCGATGGATTTCGAATCGCTGGCGGCAGCAGGCTCGGCGCTGGGCACCGGCGCGATCGTCGTGATGGACGAGCGCACCTGCATGGTGGACGTCGCGCGCCGCACTGCGCGCTTTTTCGCGCACGAGTCGTGTGGCAAGTGCGCGCCGTGTCGCCTGGGCTCGGTGGCGGCCTGGCGGATCCTTGAAGGCATCGAGGCGGGCGAGGGCCAGGAGGGCGACATTGAGCGGCTGTACGCGTTGTGCGATGGCATTGCCGGGCACACTTTCTGCCCGATGGGCGATGCGCAGGTAGCGCCGCTGCGCAGCGCTCTCGACCGGTTCGGCGACGAGTTTCGCGCACATATCGCCATGGGGCGCTGCCCCAACGCAGCATAGTATGGACTGGAAGCGGAGCGTTCAAAGGAGGTCAGCATGGCCAGGATTCTGGTGGTAGACGACGATCCCGATTTTGTGGAGGCGACCCGTTTGGTGCTGGAAAAGGCGGGCTATGAAGTGCTCTCTGCGGCCGACGGCGACGCTGGCCTGCGAATGGTGCGCGCAGAGAAACCCGACCTGGTGATCCTGGATGTGATCATGAAGACGGTGCTGGACGGCCTGTACGTGAGCCAGGAGCTGGCAAACGACCCGGACTGCAACCCGATTCCGATTCTGATGGTGACATCGATCGCCAACAGCGACTATGCAGCGCTGTTCCCGACGGACGAGTACATCCACATCCGCGGGTTCATCTCCAAGCCAATCGCGCCCGCGGCTTTGCTGGAGCGTGTCGCAGCGCTGCTCAAATAGCGTACAGGAGGGCCCATGACGATGCAGCAGCGGATCAAGGTTGGGGGCATCCTGGAAACGCGCGATTTGTGCTTGGTAGGCGTCATGTCGGCCCCCGACCGCCCGGGACTGGCGGCAGCCATCTTTTCCAAGCTGAGTGCCGAGCATGTGAATGTGCAGTTTATCGTGCAGAGCGTGGACCTGAATGGCGACTCGCACGTGCAGTTCTGCGTGACTGTCGAGGATATGGAGCGGGTGAAGCAATCTCTGGCGCCGGTCGCGGAGGCGCTTGCCGCCCGGAAGCTGATCACGCGGCAACCGGTGTCGCACATCTCGGTCTTTGGCCCCGATTTCAGGCAACGCCCAGGCATCGCGGGGACGGTGTTTGGCGCGCTGGCCAAAGCGGGTGTCAATATCCTGGCTGTCAGCACTTCCATCTCTACCATCTCGTGCTTGGTTGACGGCCATGACCATGATGCGGCCGTGGCAGGGCTACGCAGCGTGATGGACGTGCCCTAGCGCAAGCCGAGCAGACTGGGGCTCAGGGGTTGCACCTCTGGATACGCACAGGGGGCGATATGCAGGACTTGATGAGTGATGCGGCTGTACGCGTGCGCTGGCTGGTGCGGTTGCGGTGGATTGAGCTCGCGGGGATGGCGGCCATGATGCTGCTGGCCAATCGTGTGCTGGATAACGCGTTGCCTGTCGCCTGGCTGGCGTTGACGTTCATCCTGATCGCTGTATACAACGTGCTGATGTGGTCGCTGACGGGCGGACGTACTGGCATTGAGCCCTCTGAGGCGCGTCTGCGGGCGCTGATGCGGCTACAGCTGGTGCTCGACCTCCTCGCGCTGACTGTGGTGCTGCACTTTGCGGGCGGACTTGAGAATCCCCTCTCGGCTTACTATGTGGTGCTGGTGGCGATCAGCAGCATCCAGGTGCCAAAACGCGAGGCGCTCCTCTATGCGCTGCTGGCCACGCTGTTCTGGGCGGCGATGGTGATATTTGAGGGCTGGGGCCTGCTGCCGCACCATAACCTTGTCGGTTTCAGGTTGCCGGTGCGCTACAAGGAGCCGCTGCACATACTGGCAGAGGTGATCGTCGTCGGCACGGCCAGCTTTGCAGTGGCGCACGTCTGTTCCAGCGTCGCCGAGCGTCTGCGCAACAGCGAGCGCCAGCTCTACGAAGCCAACACGGCCTGTGAGCTGCGCGCCGGTCAGTTGGCAGAGGCAAACGCCTCGTGCGAGCTGCGCGCAGGCGAGTTGGCGTCGCTCAACGCCCGCTTACGCGAGCTGGACCAGGATCGCGCCTTTTTCATCCGACTGGTGACGCACGAACTGCGCGCTCCGGTCGCGGCTATCCAGAGCTACCTGAGGCTGATCCTGGATGGCTATGTTCCGGAAGAACGTACGCTTGAGATCGTCACCAAGGCTGAGCAGCGTGCGCGTGATCAGCTGGACCTGATCGGCGACCTGCTGGACTTGGCGCACATACAGCAGGCGAAACGCGAATGCGTCGAAGAGCCGTGTGACATCTTGCAGAGCTTGGGCGATGTGCTGGACCTGGAGCGCGCCCACGCGGACAGTAAGCGCCTCACCGTTCACCTCGACGTGCCCGCCGCGATCTCTCGTGTGCCGCTCAACGCCGAACATGTCAAGCAAGTCTGGACTAATCTGATCAGCAACGCGATCAAGTACACGCCGGAGGACGGAGAGATCACCGTTGCGCTGAGCGAGACAGCCGATGTCGTGCGTGGGGCGGTGCGGGACACCGGCATTGGCATCGCCCCCGAAGAGATCGACCGTGTGTTCGAGTCGTTCTACCGCACCGAGCGGGCCAAGGCCATGTCGCGCCAGGGCACCGGGCTGGGGCTATCGATTGTCGCCGGCATTGTGGGCCACTACGGTGGACGCATCTGGGTCGAGAGCACGGTAGGCGAGGGCAGCACGTTCAGCTTTGAGCTGCCCAAGTGCCCGCCGACAGATTGACGAATCAGACGACATCCTCCCGAACGACGTGAACGACACAAGGGCCAGGGTAGCACACCCTGGCCCTTGACTTTGTTTGCAGGGGCTTGGCACAAAGCCTATAATGGCCGCGCCTGAGGGTGGGCAGCGGTCACCGCGACGCAGCAGAATGCGCCGCGGGCATCGGTGCGCGATACGTTCGGCGATTTCGCCGTCCTTGCTTGTGATGTCCGCGCCAATGCGGTCCCTCTGCTCGGGCCTCAGTATTGCGCATACAGGAGGATAGCGTGTCCAAATCGGCAAGTGCGCCCGATGAGCGCTGCATCTACGGCGCGACGCCTGTCGCGTCGCCCAGATCCCTGTCCGAGTCTGACGCCGCACTGGCCTGTGCGATCGCCGACGAAGTGGTCCGGCAGGAAGACACGATTGAGCTGATCGCGTCCGAGAACTATGTCAGCCGCGCCGTGATGGAGGCGCAGGGCACCGTGCTGACCAACAAGTACGCCGAGGGCTATCCCGGCCGGCGCTACTATGGGGGCTGTCGCTGCGTAGACGTGGTGGAGCAATTGGCGATTGACCGCGCCAAGCAGTTGTTCCGCGCCGAGCACGCGAACGTGCAACCCCACTCCGGGTCGCAGGCAAACGCCGCGGCCTACATGGCGGTGCTGGATCTTGGAGACACAGTCCTTTCGATGAGCACGCCCCACGGCGGCCATCTGACGCACGGTCACCGCCTCAGCTTTTCGGGCAAGCAGTACCACTTTGTGCACTATGGCGTAAGCCGTGAGACTGAGCGCATCGATTATGATGCTCTTGAGCAACAGGCCCTGACGGAAAAGCCCCGCATGATCGTGGTGGGCGCCAGCGCCTACCCCCGCTTTTTTGATTTCCCGAGGCTCAGGCAGATTGCCGATAGCGTGGGAGCCTATCTGCTGGTGGATATGGCGCACGTAGCGGGGCTGGTGGCCACGGGCGTGCATCCCAACCCGGTGCCGTACGCCGACATTGTCACGTCGACGACGCACAAGACGCTGCGAGGCCCGCGCGGAGGGCTGATTCTGTGCAAGCAGGCGCTTGCCAAGCAGGTCGATACCGCAATTTTTCCCGGCATTCAGGGTGGTCCGGCCATGCACGTTATCGCGAGCAAGGCGGCGGCGTTCGGTGAGGCGCTGACGCCGGCCTTTGCAGAGTACGCGCGGCGCATTGTGGTGAACGCCGCGACTCTGGCCGACGAGCTCCAGCAGCAGGGCTTGCGCCTCGTCTCGGGCGGCACCGACAACCACATGGTGCTGGTCGATCTGTCGGCCTGGAACATCACGGGGCGCGATGCGGAACGCGCGCTGGATGAAGCGGGGCTGGCCTGTAACAAGAACATGATCCCGTTCGACAACCGACCGCCGGCCACGAGCAGCGGCATCCGATTGGGCGCGCCGGCTGTCACGACGCGTGGCTTTGGCCCTGACGAGATGCGGTGCATCGGCCGGTGGATTGCGCGCGTGCTGCGCCAGCCGACGGACGAAGCCGTCATCGGCGCGGTGCGGGCCGAGACACTCGCGTTGTGCCGGCAGTTTCCGCTGTATCTGTAGTCTACAGCCGGACGGGCGACGCGCTCCGACGGCCACCTGTTTCATGAAGCGAGGCTCCTGCTTTGGTGGGAGCCTCGTTCGCTGTGTGCATGTTGCGTATTGCGCAGCCGGGTGCGCGGTTGACGGGGCAGAGCACTCAGCGTGCCAGATACAGAGCGGCAAGCTGGTCGCCCAGGATCAGCACGACCAGGGCAGCGATCACGAGAAAGGGCGCAAAGGCGATGTAGCGCTTGAGGGCCGCCTTGCCCCAGCGGACGATCAGGGCGATCGCGACCAGCCCCCCCAGCAGGATGGCGCCGTACACCGTATACAGTGCGCCCGGAAAGCCGCTGATCAGACCCACAAAGGCCGCGAGGCGCACATCGCCGTACCCCATACCGCGCGGGTTCAGCCGCCAGATCAGCCAAAAGATGCCAAAGCCGCACAGAAGGCCCAGTCCCTGGCTGATCATCGCAAGGCGAGGCAGCGGGATGCTGGCGCCGGCCAGCACGCGCGCCAGCCACGAGATGTACAGACTGGCGGGCGGACGGATGAGCAATTGCAGCGGCACAGCCAGGATGCTCAGGAGGATGGCCGGTACGATCACAACGCTCAGGACGAGGTGGTGCTCGACGTCGATGACGTATACCAGGACGAGCACGCTGACATACACCGTGTTGAGCAGCAGTCGGAGCGTCGGTCCGAACACGACCCACAGCAGGAGGTACAGCGCTCCGGTGGCCAGTTCGACGATGAGAGTGCGCGCGCCGATGGGGGCAGCGCAGGTGCGACAACGGCCACGCAATCGCAGGTAGCTGATGACTGGCATACGGTCGCGGAGCGCGAGCGTGTAGCCACACCAGTCACAACGCGATTGTGCACGTAGCGACTGCCCGCGCGGCAGCCGATCGGCGGCCAGCCCAAGCAGGCTGCCCACCCACAGTCCGAGCAGCCCGTAGGCGAGGCCACCGAGAGCATCAAGCGCTGCGCTCACGGCCAGGGCCTCCCCAGCGAAACGATGTCGCGCGCTGGCTTTCGGGGCAGATTGCGTTCGTTGGCTTTCACGGAATGCGCAGGCGCCCGCCGATATAGATGCGGTCGCTGACCAGGCCGTTGGCTGCTTTCAGCGCCGCTACCGACACGCCATAGCGCTGGGCGATGCTAAAGAGCGTATCGCCCGCTACGACGGTGTGCCACTTGCCCCCCGAGGGCGGCGGTCCGCCGGGCCAGGCGTCGGGCCACGGGGCGGGTCCGCCGGTCCAACCTTCGGGCGGGATCACCAGCTTTTGGTAGACATAAATGCGATAGTCCTTGAGGTTGTTGGCCAGCATAATGAGCGGCACGGTGGTGGCGTACATATCCGCGATGGTGAAGAGGGTGTCGCCGGGCATCACGACGTGCGCGATCAGGCCGGTCTGCAGGGGGGTGGGCACGTAGAGCGCCCGGTAAGGATAGATGGTCGTACTCTTCAGGTGATTCGTGGCCATGATGGCCCACACGGTGGTGTTGTACAGCTTGGCGATGGAATAGAGTGTCTCACCGGGCTGGACGATGTGTACGATTGGGCCAACTGAGGGCACCGTCTGGCTGGTCAACCAGATGACCTGGCCGACCTTGATGAAGGAACTCATCATCCCGTTGGCCTGCATGATGGCTTGAACCGTGGTGTTGTAGCGTTTGGCAAGGCTGTAGAGGGTATCGCCGGCCTGCACAGTGTACGTGATGGGATGCGAGAGCGTCTGGCCGGTAGGCGTGGGCAGCGGGCCCGGCGTGCTGGTGACGGCCACTGGCGGCGTGCCCGTCGTGACGGGAGTGGGCGGCACGGGCGTCGTGCAATAGCTGGCGACCAATTGCAGCCCCATTGCGGCCTCTTCGCCGGTCGGGCGCAGTTCCTGCGCCTTGACAAAGGCAGCCTTGGACGCGGTGCAGTCGCCCGCAGTCAGCAGCGCATAGCCATAGTTGACCCAGGCGAAATACTCGCGGTCGCCGATGTTGGGATAGTTGGGGTCGATCGCCTTGATCTGGTCGATGAGGTGGAGCGCCTCAACCCAGTTCTGGCCGTTCCAGGCAGCGTCGAGCGCGAGCGCGAGTTGCTGCAGTTGCTGCTGGTCGGTGAGGGTGGGCGTCTGCGCCAGCGCGGCCCAGGGGGCCATCGCCTGGAACAGCAGGACGGCCGGAAGGGCCAGCCGCACCCACTTGCTGATGCCGATGCTGCCAGTGTGTCGTTCAGAGTGCCTACGACTTGCCATAGTATCGCACGCCCTTTTCCTACCTCTGCGGGATGACGAGGCGCTGATTCGCATAGATGGTTGTGTTGCGCAAGTTGTTGGCCGTCATCAGCTCGGCAACGGTGACACCGAAGCGCCCCGCGATGCCGGACAGCGTGTCGCCGTAGCGCACGACATAGATGATGGCCTCGGGGATCGGCGTCGCGGTGGGCGGCGCCGAAGTGAAGGTCGGTTGCGGCGTCGGCGGGATGGCGTCGAGCGCGGCCAGGCCCTGCTCAGCCTCCAGGCCGCCAGGCGCCAGACGCAAGGCCTCTCCGTAATGGCTGCGCGCGGCCTGTACGTCGCCCTGCGCCACCAGGTCCTGGGCCCAGGCCACGTGCCCGCGGTACAGCATGTCGACAGCGCTGGTCCAAGTGGGATCCAACTGCAGAATCTGTTCGCCGTACAGCACGTAGGCCGCCCAGGAGCGTGTAGTCTCGGCCGCGCGCATCATCGTTTCGAGCCGCAGAATCTCGGCCACCACGGCCGTGTCGCGCGTGGGGGTGGCGCCTGGCTGGGGCGTGGGCTGTGGCGTGGGGGTCGGCATCAGCAGCGCCAGGTCAGAGGCATAGACGCTCAACTCGGCGTGTGCCAGCGGCGGGTCGCCGGGGCTGATGCTGACGTTCGTGATGCGCAGGGTGCCGAGCGCACCGGTCTCGAGTTCGGCCAGAAAACGCAGGATGCTGGACCAGGGGCCGCGCAGTTCGAGCCGGTAGCGCTGCGCGATGGCAGCCGGAGCCGCGGCCTCGTCCCCGGTCGCCGCCAATGTCTCGATGCGCACCAGTTCAGCGCCGAGCGCGCGCGCTGCGTCGGTCGCCGCAATCAGCTCCTGGGCCACCTGGTTACTGGTGGGCCAGTCGTCCACGGCGGGCCACAGCGCCTGCTGCGCCTGAGTGAGCTCCTGGCGCAGCGCGGCGGGCTGGCTGACCCGCGTGGCCTCGGCGCTCAGCACGGCTTGAGAGAGGTCGGCGCTCTCAGTGTTCAGGTTGCGGTTGCGCACCAGCGCGAGGAGGCTGAGCGGCACCAGAATCAGGGCTGCCAGCAGCAGCGTCGCCACTGCAGCAATGGCCCAGCCTGCCCGCGGCGTCTTGATCCTGTTCATCGAGGAATCAGAGTCGTTGGTTGTCATGGCGCCACCGGCCTCAGCTTGAGCAGGAGCACAAACTCGATTACCTGTTGACCGGTCACCTGAGCAGGCGGCGGCGCGTCGGGCCCAGTGGACCCCGGCCGCACGGCCAACACCCATTGCAGCCGCCCGGCGCGGGCGCTCGGCGGCACGAGCAGCGTCATCGTGGTAGGCTCCGGTGTGTAGGTCACTGTCGGCGTAGGCGTGTCGGTCAGCGTCGCAGTTGGCGTCGCCGTGTCCGTCGGCGTTGGCGTCACCGTAGGTGTGGCGGTCTCTGTCGGCGTGGCCGTCGCCGTGGGTGTGGGCGAATAATAGGGCGTCGCGGTCTCGCTCACCGGTGTGGGCGGCGCCGCACCGGTCTCTTCCGCGCGGATGTCGTACTCCATCAGCGGGCCGTAGAGCCCCTTGTTCGTGATCAGAATGGTGACTTCGCCGTCGACCAGGGCATCAAAGGTGACGACCGAGCCCAGGTCGCCCGAGCCGGGCACGGCATCGTCGTTCTCGCAGGAAGCCGGCGAGCAGTTCGTGATGGGCCCTGCCACGGTCAGTACGGTGTCGACCCCGGGCGGCAGGGGAGCGCATCCGGTGGGCGTGGGGGTCGGCGTGGGTGGCGCGGGCACGCTGCCGCAGGTGGTGATTCTGTAGCTGCGCCCCGCCTTGATCGTCAGGAACAGGCGATCGACGTCGAGCTCGGGGTGGAAGGTGTGGTGCTGAACGTCGTTGACTGAGATATAGCGCTTGACGGTCATATCGGACTCGTACGCGTCACCGCTGTAGGCCCCAAGGTCATCGACGCGAATGGCATAGATGGCCTCGGGCGCATAGTCGCCCTTGTTCGTGATGGTCACCATAGCGACGCTATCCGAGCCGGTATAGTTCTGCAGTTCGACATAGGATGAGAGATCTCCCGGCAAGCGATCATCGTTGATCAGTTGGGTTGCGCCCATGTCGACCTGCAGCACAGTGTCGACCACGACGCTGCCGGGTCCGGGCGCGGGAATGGTGGTATAGATGCGGTAGCGATGATCGGCTTTGGCCTCGAAAAAGACCTTGTCGATGTCGGCCGGCGGGTAGAAGGAGCGGTTCTGCGCGACGCCCAGGACGATCGGCACGCCGTCCACGTCGTCGACCTCGTAGGCATCGGCTGCGCCGGCGTTCGAAACCTTGAAGAGATAGGTTCTGGTCGCGCCGTAGAGCCCTTTGTTGGTGAGGGTCACAAATGCCGGCGCGTCGGCCAGGGTGGCATTCTGCATGAGCACGCGCGAGCTGAGGTCCTGCGGCGTGCGGTCGTCGCTGGTCCAGGTGCTGCCCGCGCACTGCACCGACAAAACCGTGTCGGCGCCAACCGCGAGCCCGTAGGTCTCGATCACGTAAGCGTAGCCGGCTTTCGCGGTGAACACCCCACGATCGACATCACCGTCTGGGCAGAAAGAACGGGCGTACTCTTGCGTCACAACCACGATGCGGCCGACGGCGTCATCGGGCTCGAGTGCGTCGCTGGTGCCACAGATGGGTGTGGCGGTAGGCACCGTGGGGGTCGTGGTGGGGGTAGGCGTGACGCTTGCAGCGACCGTGGGCGTGGGCGTCAGCTCGCGCACGGTCAGCCAGTAACTCTTGCTGACCCCGAACTGGTCGCGGTTGGTGATGGTGACGCCTGCGATGCCGTCCGACAGCGCGGTGAACTGGACGCGCGATGAGGGATCGCCCGGGGTGACGTCATCGTTCTGGTAGAGATGCCCGTGCGCTATCACCGACAGCACCGTGTCGACGCCCACCGTCAGGCTGTAGGTCTGCACCTCATAGATGCGCCCCGCCTTGACATTGAACTGCACGCGGTCGATGTCGCTCTGCGGGAAAAAGGTGTGACGCTGTTGCTCCCAGAGCGAGATCGGCTTTGGGGCATAGTCGTCGGGTTCGTAGGCGTCGCCGCCCAGTTCCACGACGTGCAGTGCGTAACCCATGGTGGCGCCGTAGAGGCCCTTGTTGGTGACGCGCACGACTGCCGTGCCGTCGGCGGTGGCCTCAAACACCACGCGAGAGGAGGGATCGCCGGAGGCGACATCATCGTTGGGATAGGTGGTGCCGTTGGCATAGACCGTCAGCACAGTGTCGACGCCCAGGCTCAGGTTGCTGGTGCGCACTTCGTAGGCGTAGCCGGCCTTGACGGCGAGGCTGACCTGATCGATATCGCCGTCGGGGTCAAAGCTGCGCAGTTGCAGCTCGCCCAGGGCGATGGGCTTGGGCACCTCGTCGTCGCGTTCCCAGGGATCGCCGCTCATCTCTTGCACGAGCAGCGTGTACCAGGAGCCGGGCCCGAACTGGCCGCGGTTGCTGACGCGCACGAGCACCTGCTGGTCGTTGGAAGCGGGGACTTGCAGCTCGATCAGCGATGCAGCCGTCGCCGTGACTGTGCCGGTCGGGCACTGGCACGATGACAGAGAGTGTGTGTTGGGGAAGCAGTCATCATTGACATAACCCACACCGCCGACGCTGGCCTCAAGATAAGTATCTACGCCGACGGCCTGCGGGACAGCCAAAATGCAGTAACGCCGGCCGGCTTTGCCTAAAAAGGTGACCTGGTCCACATCGTAGACCGGGCTAAAGTTGTGCCACTGCACCTGGCCGACAAAGATGGCCTGCGGCTGGAAGTCGTCGATCTCGTAGGCGTCGTACTGGCTGGCGTCGGGCGTGGGCGTGGCTCCCGAAACGGTCGTGGGGATCGGCGTGTAGGTGCTGAGCGGTGTGAGCAGTGGGTTGGGCACGCTGTGCGCCGAAAGCAGGCTCACCTCGTCAAAGGGGCCGGAGCGCCGCAGGGCATCGGCATAATCGAGCGCCTGCTGGTTTGTGTTAGCCAGGCCCTTGAGCGTGATATAGTCCCCGTCCTGCGTCAGTTCGCGCAAGGCCAGATTGTTGGCGTCGTAGGCCAGAATCGCGTCGTAGATCGGCTGCCAGTCGCGCTGCAGGGCCAGCGTGGGCTGTAGCGTCTGTGCGAGGGCCAGGGCGCGCTCAGCCTGGTCGAGTTGGGCAGCCAGGGCGGCGGCAGTCGGTTCCGGCGTGCGCAGTCCGTCCAGCCGTCCCTGGCTCTGCTCTACCTGCGCCACTAGCTTGGTCGTGCGCGCCGCGCTGACGCGCCACACGATCGCGGCAGCCACCACGAGCACAGCGAGCACACCGGCCAGCGTCCAGAGCACGCTGACCCACGAGCGCGGCGTTGGTGTGCTGGCGGGCGGCGGCGCGTCGCTCGGTTCGGTTGGGGCGAGTGGCCGCGTGTCGCTCGGCTGTGGCGCGGCGTGCGGCTGCAGATCGCTTTGATCGGCTGAGGCGGACGACTGCGGTTGGGACTCCATCGGCATCCTTTGGCAGGGACGGAGGCAAGCGACGGTAACACATGCTACTCTCTGCTATTCTATCACATCTCGGGAGGCTTGTCACGCCTGTGCAGTGGGCGTCGGTGATCGCTCTAGGTGGGGCCGAAAACGGGTCGATGGGCGGGTTTGACAGCAGAGCAAGTATGTGCTATATTCTATTTGTATAATGCAAATAGTTGAGTCGGGAGGCTAGCATTGAGGGGTCGTTGCAGACACAGGGGCAACACAGCAAGTACAGGCAGGGGCGCCAGGCCGCAGCCTCGGCGCATTCGGCGCTTTCTCGAGCCTGCGCTGCTGTTGCAGCTGCACGATCAACCCAGGCACGGCTACGCCCTGATCGAGGGGCTGGACGATCTTGGCATGGAGAGTTATCCGGCGGATGTGAGCGCGATCTACCGCTTGCTGTACGGGCTTGAGGAATCCGGGATGATCACCTCCAGTCGTGATGCTGAAGAGACCGGCGGTGCCCCGCGCCGCGTGTATGCACTGACGCCGGAGGGCGAAGCGTACCTGACGGACTGGGTGGCCGAACTGGGCGAGACGGACCGTCTGCTGCACCGCTTTCTGGAGGCCTACCAGTCGCACATGAGAGAGCATGAAGAAGAGACCGGTCGAGAGTAGGCCGGCAAGCATAGAACAGGAACAAACAGGAGAGAAGGAATGAAAGTTGCGTGTATTTCGGATGATGGCAAGACCATCAGCCAGCATTTTGGGCGAGCGCCCTTGTACGTGGTAGTCACGATCGAGGACGACAAGATCGTAAGTCGGGAGACGCGCCAAAAGATGGGACACCAGCATTTCGCGGCGTCCACAGAGGCCGAGATCCCCGGCCAGCACCACGGTATGGACGCTGCCAGCCACAGCCGACACCTCGGCATGGCGGCAGCGATTGAGGATTGTGAGGCACTCTTGAGCCGCGGGATGGGCAGGGGAGCCTATCAGAGCATGCAGAGTCAGGGCATCACACCGGTGGTGACGGACGAGAGTGATATCGACACGGCCGCACTGGCGTACGCACAAGGGCGCCTGGTAGATCACCCAGAAAGGTTGCACTAAGTATAACAAAGATGAAAAAGCAAGACATGGTCACAGAGCAGCAGGTTCGCGAAGCGCTCACACAGGTACAGGATCCGGAACTGAAGCGCGACCTCGTTTCGTTGGGTATGGTACGAGAGATCTCGGTGGAACCCGAGAGCATCCGCGTTACGCTCGCCTTGACAACGTTGGCATGTCCGCTGAAGGACGAGATCACCAGCGACGTACGAAACGCCATCCTGGCACTGGGCGGGCCGAGCGACGTGCAAGTAGCCCTGACCGAGATGTCGCGCGCCGAACGCGATCGCGCAGTTGGCAAGCAATCTGCGCCCAAGGAGGGCAGCGCCCTCTCGGTGAACCGCGTGGAGCACATACTGGCGATCATGAGTGGCAAAGGCGGCGTGGGCAAGTCGTTGGTGACCGGTCTGGTGGCCGCCGAGATGCGGCGACGTGGACTTCGCACCGGCATCCTCGACGCCGATATTACCGGGCCGAGCATCCCCAGGATGTTCGGGCTCTCGGGCCAGCCGCAAGGCACGCCCTTTGGCATCGCGCCCGCGCTGAGCAAGAGTGGCATCAAAGTGATGTCGATCAACCTGTTGCTGCCGCAGGAGGACGAGGCCGTCATCTGGCGAGGACCGCTGATCGCCAGCGCGATCAAGCAGTTCTGGGGCGACGTCGTATGGGGCGCGCTGGACTATTTGCTGGTGGACTTGCCGCCGGGCACCGCAGACGCGCCGCTTACAGTGATGCAGAGCCTGCCGTTGAACGGCGTCGTGCTGGTGACTTCACCGCAGGAGCTGGCCGGTATGGTGGTGCGCAAGGCCGCGCGTATGGCGGCTCAGCTGGACGTGCCCGTATTGGGCATCGTCGAGAACATGAGCTACGCCGTCTGTCCGCATTGCGGGCAGAAGCACGAGGTGTTTGGCGCGAGTCACATCGAGGGCGTGACGGGGCCGTTGGGGATCCCGCTGTTGGGGCGTATCCCGCTCGACCCGGGCATCAGCGATCTGAGCGACCATGGTCGCATCGAAGAGTACGTTCTGGATGGGTTGGCAGGCATCGTCGATCAGCTGGTGGCCAGAACACCCGCCGAGGCGACCACACCGCGTTTCTAGTCAAGTTGGTTCAGTTTCAAGATTCTGCACACAGGAGGTGCACAATGCCACGTGGAGATGGAACGGGTCCTCGAGGAATGGGTCCCATGACTGGGCGAGGCGCCGGCTTTTGTGCTGGCTATACCGTGCCCGGGTATGCGAACCCGGTAGGGGGGCGTTGGTCTGGTGGAGGCGGCTTTGGCCGCGGTGGTGGCCGAGGCTACCGCAACATGTACTATGCCACGGGCCTGCCAGGCTGGGCGCGCGGCGGCTACGGCTACGGCTACCCGGTAGGCAGTCCCGGTTGGGGCGCTTGGGGCGTACCCCCGGCGGCGTCAGCGTGGGGTCCTGAGCAGGAGACCGAGGCGCTCAGGCAACAGGCCGAGGCGCTGAATACGCAGATGGAAGCGATCAACAAGCGCCTTGCCGAGCTGGAAGACAAGTCCTAGTTCTTCGCAGCCCAAGGCAGGACGGCGGGTTGGTTGCCCATTCGGGCAGCCGGCCCGCCGCCGGGCCCAAGTGCTCCGCGTGTCGCGGGGCCGGGGGCCATCCGGGAGGTCTCTGAATGTCTGACCCAAATGATCTGCTTGCTTTTGGCCCCGTGCCATCCAGGCGCTTGGGTCAGAGTGTGGGGATCAACAATATACCCCCCAAGCACTGCTCGCTGTCGTGCATCTATTGCCAGCTGGGGCGAACCAATTCGCTCAGCGTGAATCGGCAGGTGTTCTACGAGCCTGCTTTGCTGGTGGGGGCGGTGGAGGCCCGGCTGGTGGAAGCCCAGCGCCGTGGGTTGACGGTCGACTTTCTCACCTATGTTGCTGACGGTGAGCCGACGCTCGATCTCAATCTAGGGAGGGAGGTTGCTCTACTGCAGCCCCTGGGGGTCAAGTTGGCAGTGATCAGCAACGCCACGCTGCTGTGGCGTGGCGACGTGCGAGACGATCTGGCCCGCGCCGATCTTGTGTCGCTCAAGGTGGATGCCGCCGACGAGCAAACCTGGCGGCGGGTGAATCGACCGCATGGTTCGCTGCGCCTTGCCAAGGTGCAGCAGGGCATGCTGGCTTTTGCTGCGGGCTATACTGGCACGCTGATCACAGAGACGATGCTGGTTCGCGGTGTCAATGACAGTGTTGAGCAGGTCAGCGCCGTGGCCGCGTTTCTGCAGCAACTCGCGCCGGCATGTTCATACCTGGCGGCCCCCATCAGGCCGCCGGCCGAGCGTTCCTCGCGGGCGCCAGAGCAGGCGACCATCGATCGCGCTTTTATGATCCTGAATGCCAGCGTGCCCAACGTGGACACACTGACCGGGAATGAGACGGGCAGTTTCGGATCCAGCGGGAGCGCTGAAACCGACCTGTTGAGCATTACGGCCGTCCATCCGATGCGCAAAGAGGCGGTTGCAGCGCTCTTGCAGCGCACCGGATCCGCTTGGTCTGTGGTGCAGGATCTCATCGATCAGGGCAAGCTCGTCGAGCACAGGTACAATGAAACAAGCTATTACATCAGGAGGCTCAGTTCATGCAAGTCGTCGTAAGTAGTACAGGTGAGGGTCTGGACGCACAGGTAAGCCCCATTTTTGGGCGTTGTGCCTACTTTGTGTTTGTAGACACGGAAACGATGGAGGCTCGCTCGCTTCTCAACCCTTCGGTCGGTGCAATGGGGGGCGCAGGCGTTCAGTCCTCGCAGTTGGTCATCTCGGAGGGAGCCGAGGCGGTGCTCACGGGCAACGTCGGTCCCAACGCCATAGGCGTGCTGCAGGCAGCGGGGGTCCCCGTGTACCCTGTGCCGGGGGGCACGGTGCGAGAGGCCGTTCTGGCGTTGAAGCAGGGCGAGATCGGCGCTACGCCGGATGCGACGGCGCCCGCTGATACCGGCAAGACCGGTTTGACGGGCGGTGGCCAGGGCTCTGGCATGGGTGGCGGTATGGGTATGGGTCGCGGCATGGGACGTGGCATGGGTCGCGGCCAGGGAGGCGGCGGTGGAAGAGGAGCAGGTGGGGGCGGTCGTCAAGTATGAACCGCCGTCAGCATTGAGTGCTGACACGGCAGGCGCTTTGGAGCGGCTGCCCGATATCGAGATAACAACGACAGGCGAATTGGTTGAGGCCACGCCGCAGCGTTCAGTGTGGCAGCGGTTCGTTCTGCCCGTGTTGGGCGCCATCGCGGATGTGGCGGTGCGTGAGGTGCTGCCAATCGTCGTCAACAATCTGTCCAGCAGCAAACCCTCGGCGCAGGCTGAGCGAAGCGCGACGGCACCTGTCAAGATAGCGTCGGACACAGGGGGCCATCGCCACCGACATGGGCAGGTTGGACACAACCGGTAGAGAATGGCCGGAAGGAGAAACGAAATGTTCAGTAGATTGTTCGGGCGTGGCGGAGGTCGTGGCGCCGGCGGAGGTCGGGGCCGTATGGGCGGCACCAAGCCGGGGTCGGGTCCGGGCGGCGATTGCGTCTGCCCGAACTGCGGGCATCGGCAGTCCCACGGGGTGGGGGTGCCGTGCAACACCATCAAGTGCGAAAAGTGCGGCACGTTGATGGTGCGCAGTTGACACTGGCAGGGCGCCTGATAGGGTCGAAAGAGACTGAAGGGCAGCGCTCGCTGCCGGAAGAGGCCGAATCGTGACCAATATCGTCATCGCCAGTGGCAAAGGCGGCACGGGCAAGACGCTCGTGGCGACCAGCCTGGCGCTTGCTGCGGCCGAACGAGGAGCGTGTGCCCTACTCGACGCCGACGTCGAGGAGCCCAACGCGGCGTTGTTCCTCGGCGTGCACGTCGAGGTGGTCGCAGACGTAGTGCGCAAGGTCCCCGTGGTCGATCAAACAAAATGCACGCATTGCGGAATCTGCGCTCAGGTTTGCCAGTTCAACGCGATCGCCGTGCTCCCCAACAAGACTCTGGTATTCGAAGAGCTATGCCATGGCTGCGGCTCCTGTGAGCGGCAATGTCCCGAGTCGGCCATCCGCGAGGAGGGGCGCAAGTCTGGCGTGATTGAAGGGGGGCGAGTCGATGGCTTGCGCTTTGCGCAGGGCGTGATGGAAGTGGGCGAAGCGATGTCGCCGCCCATCATCCGTGACCTGAAGCGCTACGCGCGCGAACGCGGCTGGTACGACACCGGCGACGTCATCATGGATGCGCCACCTGGCACCGCCTGCCCGGTGGTGGAGGCTCTGCGAGGAGCGGATTGTGCGTTGCTCGTGACCGAGCCGACGCCGTTTGGTCTGCACGACCTGGTGCTGGCCGTGCAGGTGGCGCGGGAGATCTGGTCGCTGCCCGTTGGTGTGGTCGTTAACAAAGACCGCGCTGGAGTGACCCTGATTGACGAATACTGTCGAGAAGAGGATCTGCCGATTGTGATGCGCATCCCACTGGAACGAAGGATCGCTGAGGCCTATTCGCGCGGCATCCCGCTGCTGCGGGCAGGTCTGGGCTATGAGCAGCCCTTTGCAGAGCTGCTCGCGCGTGCCAGGTCATTGGCCAGGGGTGAGCGTCCATGAAGCAACTGGTGGTTTTGAGTGGCAAGGGTGGAACCGGCAAGACGACCGTCTCGGCGTCGCTGGCGCACCTGGCCGCGGCGGAAGACAAAATCGTGATGGTCGACGCGGACGTCGACGCGCCCAACCTCGAGTTGCTGCTGCAACCCGATCTGCCGGCGGGCGAAGCGTTTTATGCGGGTAAGTTGGCACGCATCGATCAGGATCTGTGCATCCAGTGTGGACAGTGCAAGGAGGTCTGCCGCTACGAGGCGGTCCTCGAGCAGGACGGAGAGTACAGCATCGACTCGGTGTCGTGCGAGGGTTGCGCTGCCTGCTTGTACGTCTGCCCCAGCGAAGCCATCAGTATGGATGACACCCTGTCGGGATACTGGTACCGCTCTCAAACGCGTTTCGGGGAGCTTTTCCACGCGCGATTGAGCGCGGGCGCCGAGAACTCGGGCAAGATGGTCAGCACTCTGCGTCAAGAGGCTCTGTCTGCTGCTCAAGAGCAGGAAAGCGACTGGATCATCATCGATGGTGCGCCGGGGATCGGTTGTCCGGTGATCGCTGCGGTGACAGGCGTGAGCTATGCGCTGGTGGTGAGCGAACCGACGGTCTCGGGGGCTCACGATTTGGAGCGTGCGCTGCAGATCTGTGGCCACTTCAGGGTGCCCGCAGCTGTCTGCATCAACAAGGCGGATATCAACCCGCAGACCACGGCAGACATCGCGGCCCATTGCGAGGTTCTTGGCGTGCCCGTGCTCGCCGAGATTCCCTACGATGAAGTCGTGATCGAGGCGATGGAACAGGGACTGGCGGTGACCGAACTGGGAGATAACGCCGTCTCTACCGAGCTGCGCGCGCTCTGGCAGGCGCTGAGGACTGCGTTGGCTGATGCGTAAAGGTCCGCCAGCCCCTCAATGCCGGGCTGCACAGAAACAGGCTGCAAGAGTACGCGGGCGCCATCGAACCACATGGTGTCCGTGGTTCGTTGCGGTGGCCTGCGTGCTGCTGCTTGGTCTCGCGGCAGCAGGCGCGGGCCGCGTGTGTGCCCAAGCGCCCGCACAGGAAGAAATCCTCGAAGCCACGGTGGTCTATGTCGCGGAGGAGAGCGAGATCGACGTGGGCGGGCGGTTGCAGCTGTACCAGAAGCTTGAGTTGGCGATTCTGGGCGGCGAGCGGGCCGGCGAGATCCTGGTCGTCGAGCACGGTACAGTACCGATGGCAACCGTTCAACGCTACAAGACGGGCGATCGCGTCTTTGTGCGTGCCACGGGCGAACTTGAGGGCGTGGGGTCAACCCGCGCCTATTACCTCGACAGCCCATCGCGCTGGATCGCCCTGGCGGGGGTGGCGGCGCTGCTCGCGCTGGTGGTGGTCCTGGTTTCGGGCTGGCGTGGCTTGACGTCGCTGGCCGGCCTTGCACTATCGTTCGTCGTGCTGTTCGCCTACATATTGCCGGGGCTGTACGCCGGCAAAGATCCTCTGCGCGTGACGCTGATCGGCGCGGCTATGATTGTGCCGGTCAGTTTCTTCCTTGTTCACGGCGTCTCACTCAAGACGGTCGTGGCGGTCTTTGGTACCGCACTGGGGTTGCTGCTGACGCTGGGACTGGCATGGGCTGCCATCGAGATCACGCGGCTCACCGGTTACAGTTCTGAAGACGCCATGCTGCTGCAGGCGTTGGCGCCCGGGGCCTATGATATCCGCGGGCTGCTGGTGGCAGGCATCCTCGTGGGGGTGCTGGGGGTACTGGACGATGTAACGGTCTCACAGGCGGCCATCGTGCAGCAGCTCGCAGAGGCCAATCCCAAGCTGGGGTGGGGCCAGTTGTACCGCCGTGCGATGCGGGTGGGCCAGGACCATATCGCGTCGGTGGTGAATACGCTGGCGCTGGTGTATGCGGGCGCCGCCCTTCCGCTGCTGTTGCTGTTGCGCAGCGGGGCAGGGCCTGTCAGGTACCTGCTCAGCCAGGAGTTTCTGGCGGAAGAAATCGTGCGCGTCGCGGTCGCGAGCATCGGGCTGATGGCTGCCGTGCCTCTTACGACGCTGCTGGCCGCGGCAGCGATCTCGTTTCGTGTCAGGTAATACCCGATCACGTCCGACCCCGCGTCGGACTGACGGCGAATCGTATATCGTGGAAGGCTCACACATCTCAGGAGGGTAACCCAATGACATCATTGCCGGACATCCTGCTTGAAGCTTGGGAGCAGCGCAATGGTCCTATCGTGCTGACGACCACAGACGCTGAGGGACTGCCGAACGCCATCTATGCCAGTTGTGTGCGCAAGTGTGACGATGGCACGTTCGTGGTCGCGGACAACTACTTCGACAAGACGCGCGCCAATATCCTGGCGGGGAGCAAGGCTTCGCTGCTGTTCATCACCCAGGATCGCAAGGGCTACCAGCTCAAGGGGGCGCTCGAATACCTGACCAGCGGCGAGCGCTGGGAAGAGATGCAGACCTGGGTGGATGCCAAGCATCCGCGACGCGCGGCAGTTGTGCTGCACGTTGAGCAGGTGTACAACGGCGCGACGCGGCTGCTGTAGCGCGCCGTCAGCGGCAAAGAGGTCAAGAACGCATACAGACAGGAGACGTGAAAGCATGGCAGAAGAACTGAAGGGCATTATCCCGCCATTGACCACTCCATTCACCGCCGACGGCGCCTTGTACGAGGATGGTTTGCGGCGACTGGTTCGGTTCCAGATCGAAAAGGGCACTCATGGGCTGTTTATTTGCGGAACGTATGGATCCGGTCCCTTGATGAGCACAGCCGAGCGGCAGCGCGTGCACGAGATCTGCATGGAAGAGGGGGCTGGTCGCATCACGATCGTGGCGCACGTGGGGGCCGCTTCGACGGCCGACGCCGTGGGCCTGGCGCGGCACGCAGAAAGCATCGGCATCCCCTATGTGGCGGCGGTTTCGCCGTTCTACTACAAGCACGATGACCGCACAGTGGTCGCCTTTTTCAAGGCGCTTGTGCAGGCGGTCAAGGTGCCCGTCTATGTCTATAATAACCCGCACGCGGTACACGTGAACGTCACGCCGACGCTGCTGCAGCGGCTGGCCGATGTGGGCGTGGCCGGCATCAAGGACAGCGGGTTCAGCTATATCGAGTTTACGCATCTGGTGCTGGCGATGAAAGCGTATCCTGATTTTGGCTTTGTCGTGGGCACCGAGGGCATCGCGCTGGCGGCGCTGATGACCGGCGCGAAAGGCTGCGTGGCTGGTCTGGCAAACGCTTTCCCAGAGATCATGATTTCGCTGTATGACCTCTACGTGGCGGGCGAGTACGAGAAGGCAGCTGATTTGCAGCTCAAGATCAACCGCGCGCGCCAGATCCTGCACATCCCGAGCTCGACGAACGCGGCCTGCTATGATGCGCTGCGAGCGCGCGGCGTCGACATTGGCTACCCCAGGGCGCCAGTGCTGCCCGTTGAGGCGTCCAAGGCCACAGAGATGTTGAGCGGCTTCAAAGAGATCGGGCTGCTCTAGCAACAGGGGGCCTATGGGCGCAAGCAACATAGACAACCAGACGGACGATCTGCAGACCCCGCACGCGGACAGCCGCGTGCGGGTCGTCTGCATCGGCGAGACGATGCTGATGTTTGCCCCGCCGCCGCACGAGCTGATCGAGTACTCCGACGAGTTCCGTGCATTCCTCGGAGGGGCAGAATCCAACGTGGCGATCGGGCTGGAGCGACTCGGCATGCACGCCGGCTGGATCGGCAAGCTGCCGACGAACGCCCTCGGCCGGCGTATCGTTAACGAGATGCGCTCATTCGGAGTGGATACTCGTGCCGTGGTATGGTCGCCCAACGGGCGCGTCGGCACCTTTTTCGTTGAGTGGGGGGCGGCGCCTCGCCCGGTCAAAACCATCTATGACCGTGCGGACAGTGCTGCGACGACCCTCAGCGCAGACGAGCTGGACTGGGACTATATCATGAGTGCAGAGTGGGTTTCGCTGACCGGCATCACGCCGGCGCTCAGCCCAAGCTGCCGTGAGGCGCTGCTGACCGTTGCTCGTCGGGCGCGCCAGGCGGGTCGCAGCGTGCTGGTGGACCTCAACTATCGCGCCCTGATCTGGTCGCAGGCCGAGGCGCGCGCCGCCTACGACGAACTGCTGCCGTTCGCGAACCTGGTGGTTGCCACCGAGTCGGACTATGGTGTGCTGCTGGGCAAAGTTGTGGGACGGGAAGAGGCACTGCAGACGGTGACCGCACGCTACCCCGTGGACGCGGCAGTGATGACGATTGGAGCGGAGGGGAGCCTGGCGTACGACGGTCAGCAGTTCCTGCAGACGAGCGGCTATGAGGTTCAGACGGTCAACCGCTTGGGCGCCGGAGATGCCTTTGTGGCCGGGCTACTGTATGGCTATACCCACTGGGACCTGCCGACCGGGCTGCGCTATGGCAGCGCCATGGCGGCGCTCAAGCTGACCATTCCTCAGAATATCCCCCTGGTCGACAAGGACGACGTCGAGCGCCTGCTGCGCGACAGCGGGCTGCAGATGCTGCGCTAGACGGGGCCACAAGGCTCAGGCTTCGGCGCTCCACACGTAGCCGTGCTTGGGCAACGTGCGAATCAGTCGGGGGTTGTGCGGATCGGCCTCAAGCTTGGTGCGCAAGTTGAGGATGTGCATGCGCACCAGGCTGCTACTGCCCGCGCCGGGCGGATAGCCCCACACGTGCTCCAGGAGCGCCAGGGCTGATACGGCTGCGCCGGCGTGTCCTACCAGGTAGAGCAGCAGTCGCAGCTCGACGGGCGTCAACGAGACAGGCACGCCCTCGACCCATGTGGTGCCGCTGTTGACGTCCAGCCGTACCGGCCCCGAGATGAGCGTGGCTGGGCGGGGGTGGTCTGCGGCGACCTGCAGCAGGGCGCTGACGCTGGCCACCAACTGCTGGGCATCGGGCGGCTTGGCGAGACAGCTATCTGCGTCCTCGAGTGTGGGTGCCGTGGTACCGGCTGAGGCGTCCCGGGTCGCCAGCAGCAGAACGGGGATCATCGCCAGATCGGGGCGCGCGCGCAAAAAGCGCAGGAATGCGGGGCTACCAGCCGTTGGCAGCGCGTCATCAAGCACCACAATGTCGGGGGCGGGCGCCATGCACGTTGCGATCGCGTCCTGCAGCGTGTGCGTGATCGAAACGTGGTAGCCGTTACGGCTGAGCGTGCGGCGTACCGTTTCCACCAGGCGCTTATGACTGCCGATCACCAATACGCGTGACATTGTGTTGTGTCCTGTTAACTGGTCGCGGCGACGGCGCCGCAGGTGGAGCGACCTGTTGGCCTGGTCCAGGCCCTAGTGCTCGGAGGGTCGCTGCTGGGAGGGGCGGCCCTCGCTGGCCGCCTCCAGACGCTCGACGTTGGCGCGCCTGAGGAACCGACGGCGAGCGGGCGCGTTCGGTGGGGGCGGCGTGGCGTGTGTTTCAGAGACGGGCAGCGACGGCGCCGGAGGCACCGAGAACGGCGCGGCCGGGGCAGCCAGCGCCTGCTCCAGCAGTGCGCGATCCTCCTGAGACTTGATGCTGCGAATGGCTTCTTCCAGGCGTCTGTCGACGTCTGCCGTTTGCTTGAGCGCTGCCAGCACGTTGACAAACACTGCTCGTCTCGCAGAGGGCGCCTGCAGCAGCGTCTCGATCAGGGCGCTCACCCCAGCGTTGCCCTCGTTCCGCAGCGCAGCCACCAGCCCCTCGAGGTGTCCATCGGGTACATACAGAAGCGCCTCAGCCAGCTCCTTGCGGGCCCCGAGCGTGACGAGCAGCTGTGCCGCCTGGCGCGTCATCTCGGGATCGCTGCTGTGCAGCGCGCCCAACAGCGCCTCGCGGGCCGACTGGCCCAGCGTTTCCAGCAGTTTGTAGGAGCCCTGCCGAACGGCCGTGCGGCTGTGCACCAACCCCGCAAGCAGATCGTCGACCGCACCGACGCCGATCTTGCGCAACGCCTCCTGAGCGGCCTCGGCGACCTGGGCGCTTGGATCGCCGAGCGCCACGATCAGCGGCTGCATATCGACGAGATCCGCTACCTCACCCAGTTCGCGCGCTGCGTTGATGCGTCGCGAGCGGTCTCGGCTGGCAAGGTCAGCATAGAGCGCCGCTGTGCGGCAGAGGAAACGAACGTCGCGATAGTAGGGCGTCTCCTGCTCGATGGCGGCGAACGATTGCACGGCCGCGGGCCATTCGCGTTGTCGATAGGCCTCGATGCCGGCCTTGTAGAGCTGTTCACGGCGCCAGGAAGCCGTTTCGGCGGCGCTCACGACGACATCGAGTTGGTCGATGTCGCGATAGTGCGGGCTTTCGATACGCAGGCGCTCGATCAGGGTGCGTGCGTCCGGCCAACGTTGCAGCTTGATCTGCTCGCGCAGTCGGCCGTAGGTGGTGGCCAGCAGCTTTTCGTGGCGCAGGCGCCTGCGGCGTGTCAGGCTGGATGCGACCCAAGCGCCGGCGGCGAGAATGGCCGCGATCAGCAGATAGGGTGCCGCATCAGAGACGAGCGCGGTGGCCAGTCTGCGGGCAGCCTGTTCAAGCAAACTGGTCAGACGGACTCGGAAGGAGAGCTCCTGAATCGGAATTGCCTGCTCGGCACCCCGGATGGTTGGCACCACCGTGACGCGATAGCCGCGCAGCAGGCCTCCTCGCAACTGGGTGTTGCCGTGCTGCAAATACAGATCATAGGGCAAGGGGTCGGGATAGCCGGGCGTGACGGTCAGGCGGCCCGAGGTATGTGCGCCCGAGGCATCCACAAAGGTCACGGCGTCATCGGGCAGGCTGAGCACGACGTCGAGAGGCATATCGGCGTCGGGCGTCAGTGCGAGCGCCGAGACGGTCACGCGCGTCTCGATCGGGGCGCTCGACTGTGGGCTCAAGCTCAAGGGATAGGCGACGCTGAGCGCCACGCCGGGGTAACCGTAGGCGCTGAGGTCGACGCGTTGTGATGTCAGGCGCAGTGGGCGGGTGGCGGCGCTCACCAGCCAACTCAGAACGAGCACCAGCGCCAACAAGACCGCACTGGCGATGATAACCCAGCGCCGCTCGTGCAACGTGTGCAACGTTTTCTTGACCAGTGGGTGATTCAGCATTTCCAATCGTCTCAACGACTAGCGCCCCGTGGATCCGAAACCGGCCTTGGCATCGGCGATGTGGGCAGGGGTCCCGTCGCGCTGGCGGAACGCCTCGCGATCAGACGCCAGCGCCCACATCTGAGCGATGCGCTGTCCGTGCCGAACGATGCGCGGCCAAGGGCAGTAGAGCAGTGCGCACAGCTCCTGGCCGTTGAACTCGGACTCGACCAGGCCATCGTGCGCGATGATGCCGCGCAGGAAGTTGCCACTTCGCCCTGTCACCCGCACCACCAGCTCCGGCGGGATCGCCAGGGCTACGCCCACCGGGATGCGGGCGCAGCCCCACACCACGCGCCATCCGCGGCCGGGCAGGCGCGCCTTGAGGTCCAGCGCAGCGCCTGCGTGTCGCTCAGGGGCCTGCGCGCCTGCACCTACCAGCCAGTACTCGACGATCGCCACGATCCTCTCCGCAAGGAGGCCGGCATTGCCGCCCCGCCCGCTGCTATGGGTTGATGACGCTGCTGTCCAGGATGACATCCTGCCCGGCGGGCAGGAGCACAGTGTTTACCGATGGAGACAGGCGCACCGCCCACTCGTAACGGATCAGGTCCGGGTTATTGCGCAATTCATCAGCGATCAAGCCCAAGGCCGTGGCCTCTGCTTGGGCTTCCAGCCGGCGGGCCTCAGCGCGGCCCTCAGCGGCGATGACTGCAGCCTTCTTCTCGCCTTCGGCCTTGGCCAGAGTGATCTCGACATCCTTCTGGGCGGCCTGCAGTTCGTACTGCTTTTGCAGCGCGGCCTGCTCGGCGACCTGCTTGCGCTCGATGGCGGCGTCGAACTCGGCAGAGAAGCTGACGTTGGCCACTGAGAACTCTTCCACCAGTATATGGTTGTTGGCCAGACGCTCGTTCAGGCTCGACTGAATGGCATTCTTGAGCGCGGCGCGCTGCCCAAGAATATTCTCAACGCGGTACTGCGCCGTGGCCGCCTTGATGGCCTCGTGCAGCGCGGGGACGATGATGATGTTCTCATAGTCCAGACCGACTTCCTGGTACAGCTTGCCCACAGCCTGCGGATCCAGGTTGTAGTTGAGCGTGCCGGTGACGCGGATGATCTGCATGTCAGACGAGGCGGCCTCTACGTCGAGCTCGAGCTTTTTCGTGCGCACGTCGACCTGGACAACATGCCGCATTACAGGCGGGATCACCGGGTGGAAGCCTTCGCCGAGCACGGTGTTCTCTACGCGGCCGAGGTTTATCACCACGCCGCGCTGGCCCGGGCTGACGATGGTGTAGCTGGAAAAGATCACGATGGCGGCCAAGATGACAAGCACAAAGATGGCGAACGCGCGAAGGGTCAGGCGCGGCTTTTTCTGCATGGTTGACTCCTTGTGATCGATCGTTTGTGGTCCGGTGGAGCGAAAGCGTGACATGCACACCCCCGAAGATGCCGTATGTGCGGACAATGTCAGTACAGTATGGCAGAAGCGCGCGAATCCGTCAACACGCCGACATTGGCGAGGCCGCGACACAGCCTGCCATACACTACGCGTCCAGGCGGCGCCGGTTGCGCACCGCTTGCACGCAATGCGCACGATCGGGTGCGCTATCTCGTTTGCCAAACGGCTACTTTATGTTATAATCAGGAGTGTAGTGGGTATAACGCTATGGAGGGGAGGTGATTCGGTGGGCAGCGTTGTCAAGAAGCGCCGTAAGAAGATCGCGCGGCACAAGTACCGCAAGATGCGCCGGGCGATGAAGTGGCAGAAGAAGCGCTCGTAGCCGGGCGATGCCCCCTTGAGCGCCTTGTCTGCACAGTGTGGGCGTACTAAGCAAAAGCGGCAATGTGGTCACCACATTGCCGCTTTTTCGTTGGTGTGGGTGCGATCTGCCGCCTGTCGACGTCTCTCAGGGGTGGGCCGTGCGCCAGACCAGCATGGCCGCCAGTAGCGCCAGCACGATCCAGACCAGCACCACGATCAGCGCGGCAATCCGCGCGCCCTTCGGCGGCCCGCCTAGGAGGACGTCCGTGGCCCGCTTGCGCGCTTCTGCCATCACGTCCGGCGGAATCAGCTTGAGCGCCAGTGCAAACCCCAATGGCACCAAGACGAGATCGTCGAGGTAGCCGATCAGCGGCAGAACGTCCGGGATCAGGTCGATGGGGCTGAGGGCGTAGGCCACGACGATGGCCGCCCAAGCACGCGCATACCAGGGCGTGTGCGGGTCCTTGTACGCCAGATAGAGTGCGTAGGTATCGCGGCGCACGCCTTCAGCGCGCTCCCTCAACGTCTCCACGAGCGGTCGCTCACTCCCGGACACTGGGCCTCCCCGGTTCAGCGGTGCGCACCGGACCTAGTGCACCTGCTCGCGCACCTCTGCGAACGCGCGGAACAGCGCCAGCAGGTTCTCGCGCGGGGTGTTGGCCTGTATGTTGTGCACCGCGTTAAAGATCATGCCGCCGCCAGCCCCCAGGACAGTCGTGTTATGGATCACGTCGGCGCGCACCTGTTCCGGCGTGCCGAACGACAGCACCCGTTGTGTGTCGACGCCGCCCCCCCAGAAGACGAGCTTGTCGCCCCAACGCTCCTTCAGGTAGGCCGGATCCATACCCTTGGCCGAGATCTGCACCGGGTTGATGATGTCGCAGCCAGCAGCGATCAACTCGTCGAACAGGGTGACCATTGAGCCGCAGCTGTGGAAAAAGGTCTTCCAGTGGGTGTTGGCGTGTACCCAGTCGCACAGCGCCTTGTGATAGGGGGCCCACATCGTGCGGTAGGCGTCAGCAGAGATAAAGGTGCTGTCTTGCGTACCAAAGTCGGTGCCGCCGATGTAGATGGCGACGATACGGTCGCCAATGGCCTGCTTGAGCAGTGGCAAGTTCTCGAGCGCGATTTCGCACTGTAGCTCAAAGATGCCGCGGATATAGTTGGGATAGAGCTTTGTAGCCATGTACCAGTCGGCCACGGCTCGAACGCCCTTTGGCTCCGGGATGTTGGTGCCGGTGACAAAGGCGATGTCACCAAAAGCGCCCTGTCCCCAGCTGCTCAGAATCGCGCGTGTGGTATTGTTGTACAGTGCTTTCGAGCGCTCCTCGAGCAGACGCAGCTCTTCGTCTGTGTAGACGTGATACATGTCGCGCACCCATTCTTCGGGATCCAGGGTGTTCTCATCGTAGGGTTGTTGCCGGTCGATGGCGTCGTGGTAAAAGCCGCCGGGCGGCATGCGTCCCGAGGCGCTGTAGGCCTTGTTGCCCTGCGGATACTGGTAGATCGTGCCGTCCTCGGCCGGCTCGGTGTTGAACAGGCCGGGCACCAGCACCGGGGTGCCGTCAAAGAGGGTCCAGGGCTTCCAGTCGCGCGTCGGAAAGCCAAACATCGTGCTGTCATCGCGCAGTCCTACCACGTCCACGCCAATGGCATCCATGATGCGTTCGTCGACCTCGCCCAGCATCTGGTAGGGCTCGTGCACGCGCACAGGGGCGTCGCCCAGCCCCAGCGCCTGCTGCAGGCTATACAGCGCTGAGGCCGATATGCCCGTCACGCCGCTGGAACCCAAATCCAGGGGTACGCGATCGGGCGACTGATGGTTGAGTGCTCGGATGACGCGTTCGCGTGAAGTAATCACGGGGCACCTCCTGTATGACTCGTTGCAGTGCGTTGATTATAGCGNNCGAGCCGCAAGGCAAACCGCGACAACGAGCCGCGCCAACGCACGGCTCAGGCTGTGCGATTGACGCCCTTCGCCGTCGGGGCTAAGATGCCGATATTCGGACTCGGGAGCAAACACCATCGACAGCCCAGCCGTCGTCGCGTATCTGACCAAGGCCCTCGTGCTCGGCTTTTCCGCTTGCGTGATGCCGGGCGTGTTTCAGACCTATCTCATCTCTGAGGCGTTACGGCGCGGGTGGCGCCGCGGCTTGCTGGTAGCGCTGGGCCCGCTCATCAGTGATGGCCCCATCATTCTGGTGGTCGTGTTGCTGCTCAGCCGCCTGCCCGGCTGGACCCTGAGCGCGTTGCAGGCTGTGGGCGGCCTGTATGTGCTCTACCTGGCGTGGCGTGCGTGGGGCGTAGCGCGCGCGACCGCCGATCTGCAGGCGACAAGCTCGGAGGATGACCAGCGGCGCAGCCTGATCCAGGCGGCGACAATCAACCTGCTGAACCCGAACGTCTACCTGTTCTGGGCCACCGTGAGCGGGCCGTTGCTGGCGGAGGGTTGGCAACGTTCGCATGGGCTTGCGGCAGGCTTTTTGGCGGTCTTTTACGGCGCGCTGTTCGGCACTGAACTGGCGCTCGTGGCGGTAGTGAGCAGCGTGCGTGGCCTCAAGCCCGGTCTGACGCGCTGGCTGCTGGCGGCTTCGGCCGTGCTGATGGCTGGACTGGGCATGGCGCAGATCGTAGCAGGGATGCGTGGGTTGCTGGCGCTGACGGCAGGTTAGCCGAGCGGCGCAACAGGAGGGAAAGATGATCAGGCTGGGTTTCGGTGCGATGACTGATCCCGACGATGAAAGGCTGCGCTTCGCAGCCCAGTTCGGGGCTGATGCCATCATCGTTCACGCGAACATGGGGCAGAACAGCTTTTGGGATCTGCAGAGCCTGCTGCGGATGCGGACGCGCATCGAAGCGGCCGGAATGACCTTCGAGGCCATCGAGAACTTTCCCGACCCCTTCATGACCCAGATCAAGCTGGGTGGACCGGGCCGCGACGAACAGATCGAGCGCGTGATGGCCATCATTCGGGATGTTGGCCGCGCGGGCATCCCCGTCATGGGCTATCACTTTATGCTCGTAGGAGTCTGGCGCACCGAGTACAGCCCAACCGGACGCGGCGGCGCCCGGGTCAGCAAGTATGATGATGCGCTGGTGGCGCGCGCGCAGGCGATCGATGTGGGCGGCTTGGACGATGACCGCCTGTGGGCCAACCTGACCTACTTTTTGCGTGCGGTGGTGCCGGTGGCCGAGCAGGAAGGGGTGATGCTGGCGCTGCACCCCGACGATCCGCCGGTGCCGTGCATCGCGGGCACGCCGCGCATCATCCGTAGCATCGCTGCCTACAGGCGCGTGGTGGACATCATCGACAGCCCGGCGAACGGACTCGAGTTCTGCCAGGGCACCGTCGCAGAGATGGCGCACAGTCCACAGGAGGTCTACGACGCCATCCGCGACCTGGCAGGCCGCAAAAAGATCGCCTATGTGCACTTTCGTAACGTGCGCGGCACGGTGCCGTCGTTCGAGGAGACGCATATCGACGATGGGCGCATCGATATGCTGGAGGCCATGCGCGCCTACCACGACGCCGGGTTCAACGGTGTGCTGATTCCCGATCACGTGCCGGGCAGCCCAGACGACTCGCCATGGGGTCACCGCGGGCGCGCGTTTGCCTTTGGCTATATGAAAGCGCTGCGCAGGTGCGTTGAGGGTCTGTAACGTCTCTGTCACAAAAGGCGGCCGGGCGGTGTTGTATGAGTGAAGGACGCTCGCACAAAGGTCAGGCGCCGGCGCAGGCCGGCCGCTCGCAAACCGAGGCGACGCACACGGAGAGTGTGAACAGCAACACCTTGCTGGCCGAGACGACCCGTTTTCCCGACCAGGCCGCCTTTGCCGAGTTGTTCCGCAGCTACTACGGGCGCGTCTACCAGGTGCTCTACCGCCTGGTGGGCGACGAGGCGGACGACCTGGCGCAGGAGGTCTTCCTACGGCTCTACGGGCGGATGCCGCAACTGATCGGCGTCGACGTGGGCGCGTGGCTCTACCGTGTGGCCACACGGCTGGGCTACAACGCGCTCAGGGCGGCCCAACGGCGGGAGCGTTACCGCGACGCGCTGGGCCACGCGCCGGATGGCGACGGCTGGCAGGGCACCACGCCGGATCCGGAAGCCTGGGCAGAAGTGCACGCCACCCAGCAACGGGTGCGCCAAGCACTGGGCAGGTTGGCCGGCCGACAGGCACGGCTGCTCACACTGCGCAGCAGCGGGCTATCCTACCGGGAGATCGCCGCGGCGCTCCAAGTGGCGCCCGGTTCGGTGGGCACACTGCTGGCTCGCGCCGAGCGCGCCTTCAAACGGGTCTATGGAAGCCTGCCGGGTGGCGCGGCAGAGACGGGGGACGTGCCATGAGAGGCGTGACGCGCGGTAAACTGAGGGCTTATCTGGACGGCGAAGTGGACGCTCGCACGGCGGAAGCGATCAGCGCGCACGTGCAGCAGTGCACGCGTTGCCAGCGCCGTCTGGCCGAGGTGCGCGCCAACGCCCGGTCCACGAGCGAGCGCCTGGGTCAGCTCGCTCCCGCGCATCGGCCCGAGGCGAGTCCGGCCTTGGCGCAGTTCCGCGCCGCGGCGGGCAATGCAACAGCACCTATGGGGAGGTGGCAGCACATGGAGACCAAGAGGATCTGGCGCACCGCGCTGGCAAGTCTGGTTGTGATCGGTGTGGTGGTGGGTCTGGCGAGTTTCGCGCCCGCGCGCGCGCTGGCCGAGCAGTTCCTGGGCATCTTTCGCGTCAAGCGCTTTGCGGCCGTGGCGGTGCCGCCCAACCAGGCGGATATGGAGCAGTTGGAGGCCAGTCTGGAGCAGGCGCTGGAGGCCTACGAGCCGCAGGTGATCGTCGATGAGCCTGTGGTCGACGTGAGCTCGATCGCAGAAGCGAGCGAGTTGGCCGGCTTCCAGGTGCGGATGCCGGGCTATCTGCCTTTTGACGGCAGCCCGACGATCCAGGTGAAGGGGCGCACCGAGTTGGCCAGCACGATCGACCGCGACGCCTTGGCGATGTTGCTGCAAACGGCCGGCATGGATGCCTCCGCAGTGCCCGCGGACTGGCCGGGCGGCGAAGTGCGCGCTATCGCGCCCGCCACGGTGAGCATCGAAGCGGGTGCTGAGCAGGTTGTATCGATCCTCCAGGTATGGAACGCCGAGATCCAGTACCCGGCGGGCATCGAGCCCAGCCTGGTCGGTGAGGCAGCGCTGCGCTTGCTGGGGCTCCCGGCGGCGCAGGCCCAGAGGTTCAGCCGCAGCATCGACTGGACCAGCACCTTGCTGCTGCCGGTGCCCAGCCGTCTGGCCAGTTTCCAGGAGACGGTGGTCGCCGGCCAGCAGGCGATCCTGCTGATCGCCGGCGACCCTGCCAGGGGCGAACCCGGGGAGGCGCACGTGCTGCTGTGGGAGAAGGACGACGTGCTCTACGCCGTCATCGCCCGCACCAACCTCGAAGCCCTGACACGCACCGCCGAGTCGATGTTCTGAGCAGTCGTGACGACAGTGGCCCGTGCGAGTTGCTCGTGCGGGCCACTGGGCTTGAGAGGACAAGGCATGTCACAGAGTGCGCCCGCCATCGAAACCCGTGATCTGCGCAAGGTGTACGGCACACAAGTCGCGGTGGATGCCCTCACCCTGGCCGTCGAGCCGGGTGAGGCGTTTGGCTTTCTGGGCCCCAACGGCGCCGGCAAGACCACATCGGTCAAAATGCTGCTGGGCCTGGTGCGACCGACGTCCGGGGAGGCGCGCCTGCTGGGCATGCCGATCGGCGACCACGCCTGCCGCCAGCGCGTGGGATTTCTGCCCGAGGATTTCCGCTTCCACGAGTGGCTGCGCGGCTACGAGTTCCTTGACTTGCATGCCCGGCTGTACCACGTGTCCGAGTCGGTCCGCGCGCGGCGCATCCCCGAATTGCTGGAGATGGTGGACCTGGCAGATGCCGCGCAGCAGGCGCTCGGCACCTACTCCAAGGGCATGCTGCAGCGCATCGGTCTGGCCCAGGCGCTGGTGCACGACCCTGCTCTGGTCTTTCTGGACGAGCCCACCTCGGGCCTGGACCCGCTGGGGCGCCGCATGGTGCGCGATGTGATCAAACGGCTCAGCGAGCGCGGCGTGACCGTGTTCCTCAACTCGCACCTGTTGAGCGAGGTCGAACTGACCTGCACGCGCGTCGCCTTTGTGGCGCACGGCCGCGTGCGCCTGGTGACCGATCCGCGCAGTGTCCGCGGGCAGGTGGTGCAGGTGGACATCCGCGTGGGGTCGCTGGACGACGGACTGCTGGCAGGGTTGCACCAGTGGAGCGGGCAGGTGGTTGTGGACGCGCAGCACCAGACGCTGACGCTGTCCTTGCCCGATGAGCAGGCGCTGCCCGAGATCGCGCGTTGGATCGTGGGCCGAGGGGTCGCGCTCTACCAGATCGCGCCACGCCACGTGTCGCTGGAGGAGTTGTTTGTCCAGGTGGTGGAGGGGGAGGAGTGATGCGCGACATCCTGATCATCGCCCAGCTCACCTGGCGCGAGGCGCGCCGGCGCAAGATCATGTGGACAGCCCTTGGCCTGGGGCTGGCGCTCGTGGGGCTGTTCACACTGTCCGTCTACCTGGTCGTGCGCGACATGCGAGGGTACCAGGACGTCAGCACGATCCTGCTCGACTCCGGCTACAACATGCTCCTGATGACCGGCTTTTACGCGATCAGCTTTTTGAGTGTCATGCTGGCCGTGCTCACTTCGGTTGGGACGCTGGCCGGCGAGGTCTCCACGCACACGATCCAGTCGCTGGCAGTCAAGCCGTTCCGGCGCGGCGTGCTGGTGTTGGGCAAGTGGCTGGGCCTCTCGGCCTTGCTCTCGTGCTATATCATCCTGCTGTGCGCCGGCATCACCCTGGGCACGTGGCTGATCACTCGGCATCTACCGAGCAACCTGGTACAGGGCGTGCTGCTCATCTGCCTGCAGGCTGTCGTGATGATCACCCTGGGCATTTGGGGCGGCGCGCGCCTTTCCACGGTGGCGAACGGCGTGGTGGCCTTTATGCTGTGGGGGCTGGCCTTTATCGGGGGGTGGATGGAGCAGATCGGCGGCGCCGTGGGGTACGAGCCCTTGGTCTACATCGGCATCGCCAGCAGCCTGCTGGTGCCCAGCGAGGCGCTCTGGAAGATGGCGGCGGCCGGCATGCAGCCCGCGGTCGTCAACTCGCTGATGCTCACGCCCTTCTCGCAGGCCTCACCGCCGAGCACGGCCATGCTGGTCTATACGCTAATCTATATCGCGGTGGTGGTGGGTTTGGCGGTGCGCACGTTCGCGCGTAGAGACCTGTAGGGCGACCGGGGGGCCAAGCGCGGTTCCCACAAGACACAAAGCCCCAACTCCGCGTTCATCGGAGTTGGGGCTTTGTGTTTTGCAGAACCGTTGTCAGGCTATACGGCCACCAGGTACATACTGGCAGCCCACAGCCTGCGGGTCCCATAGATGACCTCGGACCACTGCAGGCCGCTCGCCGACGCCGTGTTGCCCGTGCCCTGCAGGATGGTGCCGTAGGGCACCACGCAGCAGATGCCATAGGCCAGGCCAGGCGCGTAGCGCAGGCGCAAGCCGGCTGCGGCCGTCACCTTGAGGCCGTGCACCACCGGAGGCGGAGGTGTCCCGCCGCCCGGTACCAGGTACATATTGGCGCAAAAGCCCTGGTACCAGCGCCCATAGCGGTAGACCTTGACAAAAGTCCACGAGTAGCCGTCTGCCCAGATGGGCGCAGCTCCGGGATAGACCGTCTCGCCGTTGTAGAGCACCAGCATCACGCGATCAGAGAGGCTGGGGCCCTCACGCAGGCGCAGGCCCCCCCAGGCGCGCACGGTCATCGGCGCGCCCCAGATGGGCATCGCTTGCACATCGACGGAACCCTCTGTCGGCGCTTCGGCCTCCGTCTCGGCTGAAGGAGTCGTAGGTGTTTCGGGCGCCGCGAGCACGGCCGACGGCAGCGTGGCCAACACCACGGTCACGAGCAGAATCGAGAGCATCCATCGGAACGATCTGTTACGCATGGGTCCCCTTTCCGCCTGGCGGATAAAGCGCAGGCACCTTTCCCTGCTTCGTAGACGCAATTTCACTCACACAGGTTCCGCCGGAATTGCCTGTTGCGCTGCGCCTCTTACGCATAATACATCCTATCACGCTGTATAGCGCGTGTCAAGCCCCAATTGGACGTTGGCTTGCTGTCATTGTCAGTGCTGTGTTGCCCTACTACAGGTAGGGGGTGGCTGATGAGGCGTGCCCAGCGGTAGGGGTTCCGTGTTGCGCGCGAGGGTGCGCGTGACGGCCGACCGCGTTCCGTTGGCGCTCGGCTTGCACAAGCCGCCGAGCTTGGGATTGCGGTTTGACGGCTGCTCGCGGCAGGGTATGATGCTTTGCAGCGCAAAGATACCGAGCGTATGCTGTGCAGCACAACACGGGAGGACGAACATGGCGACATATAACGGGCTTGGCATGGGGATGGGCAATCTATCGCGCCTATCGCAGGCCGAATCGCGCTCGCTGAGTCCGGAGAACACCAACGGGGCCAAGGGCGGCGGCGGGATGGCCACCGAGGGTATGGGAGCGACCGCGGCGCGCGATCTGGGCCAGACTTGGAAGGTGGCGCCCTGCGTGCGGATCGAGCCGGGACAGACCTACGAACTCGCCGATATTGACGGCCCGGGCGCGATTCAGCAGATCTGGATGACCCCCACCGGCAACTGGCGTTTCAGCATTTTGCGCATCTACTGGGATGGGCAGGAACAACCCTCGGTCGAGTGTCCCGTGGGCGACTTTTTTGCGATGGGCTGGGGCAAATACGCGCAGCTGTCGTCGCTGGCGGTGTGTGTCAACCCGGGGAGCGCCTTTAACTGCTATTGGGAGATGCCTTTCCGCAAGCACTGCCGCATGACCTTTACCAACATGGCCGATGAGCACATGGTGCTGTACTACCAGATCAACTATACCCTCACGGACGTGCCTGAAGAGTGCGCCTACTTTCACGCGCAGTGGCGGCGCTCGAACCCGCTGCCCTACAAGCAGGTGTACACAGTTCTGGACGGCGTGCGCGGTCAGGGCCACTATGTGGGCACCTACATGGCGTGGGGCGTCAACAACAATGGCTGGTGGGGCGAGGGCGAAATCAAGTTCTTCATGGACGGCGACAATCCCTTCCCAACCATCTGCGGAACCGGGACCGAAGACTATTTCTGCGGGTCCTACAACTTTGAGAACCAGACCACGCACCAGTACCAGGAGTTCACCACCCCCTACGCGGGCCTGCATCAGGTGCTGCGACCCGATGGGCTGTACCAGTCGCAGCAGCGCTTCGGGCTGTACCGCTGGCACATCATGGATCCCATCCGCTTCAAGCGCGATCTGGCGGTCACCATCCAGGCGCTTGGCTGGCGCAGCTATCGTCGGTATCTGCCGATGCAGGACGACATCGCCTCGGTGGCCTACTGGTACCAGACGCTGCCCACCGCACCGTTCCCGGGTCTGCCGGATCGCGATACGCTCGAGGTGATCTGATGACGACGTCGCGCGAGATCGCTCGCGGCAATATCGAGCACAGTCAGCCGGAACGCATCGGGCTGAACTTTAACCGCGGGCGCAGGAACGATCTGGTGGAGTGCGGACTGGGTCCCTCGGCCACGTTCGAGCAGCGGCGCTGGGTGGAGGGCAACGTCGAGTACTATGACGATGAGTGGGGCAACATCTGGCATCGGTTGACGGGCGGGCGCTCCGGCGCTGAGATCTATGAGCCGGCAATCCGCGACTGGAGCCAACTCGGTACGCTGCGCAAGCCCGACTATGATAACCCGGCCCGCTACACAAAGGCGCGCAACGCTTTTGCCGCCGCGCCCGACCGGTTCCGTGTGGCGCATATGCCCGGCTGGGTCTTTGCCACCAGCCGGTACTTGCGCAAGATGGAGATCTATTTCGCCGACCTGATCGAGTACCGTAAAGAGATCGAGCAACTGCACGCGCTGGTGACTGACCAGTTGGTGCAGATGATCCGCATGTATGCAGCGGTCGGCGCGGATGCGGTGTTCTACTGCGAGGACCTGGGAACACAGGATCGGGTGCTGATCGGCCCGCCGATGTGGCGCGACGTGTTTGCCAAACACTACCGACGGCTGACGAGCACGGCGCACGATCTGGGTCTCAAGGTCATCATGCACTCCTGCGGCTATAACTGGGCGTTGCTGGAGGACCTGGCCGAGTCCGGCATAGACTGCTTTCAGTTCGACCAGCCGGCCGTTTATGACCTGCAGGCACTGGCGGCGCTGCTCAAGCGGCGGCGCGTGGGATTGCTCTCTACGCTCGACATCCAACGCGTGCTGCCCACCGGCGACCGAGCGTTGATCGAGGCGCACGCACAAGAGATGGTCGACACGTTCCGCGGCGGGCTGATCATGCGTACCTATCCGAGCCTCCAGGACATCGGCGTCGAGGAAGAGTGGGATCAGTGGGGCTATGAGGCAGTCCTGCAAGCCGCGGGGATTGCCTGATTCAGAGCGAACTCACCACATCAGGGAGGTACCGTCATGCCTGAGGCAGGGCCGATCCGGATCGGCATCGTGGGGTTGGGGCGCGCGGGTTGGGGCATGCACTGCAAAGAGCTCGAGGCGCGCAAGGACAAGTTCACCCTTGTCGCCGCGTGCGACCTGATCGAGGAACGCCGCCAGATGGTGGCTGAGCGTTTCGGATGTCGTACGTACGAGCGCGTTGAGGATCTGATTGCCGATGCGGACGTCGAACTGGTTGACGTGGCCACCCGCTCTCGCGATCACTTTCTGCACGCCAAGCTGGCGCTGCAGGCGCACAAACCGGTGTTTCTTGAAAAGCCAATGTGTACCAGCTTTGCTGAGGCCGACGCGCTTCGCGCGCTGGTGCCCTGGACCGCGCCGGTGTATGTGCGCCACAACCGCCGGTTTGACACCGGCTATCAGCAGGTGAGCGAGATCATCCACTCGGACGTACTGGGCGACGTGTATCAGGTCAAGGTGCGGGTGCACAACTTTCAGCGTCGCGATGACTGGCAGACGTTGACCGAGTTCGGCGGCGGACAGCTCCTCAACTGGGGGCCGCACATGATCGACCACGGGCTCTGCCTGCTCGAGTCGCCGGTGGAGAGCATCTGGGGCGACCTCAAACGGGTGGCGGCTGTGGGCGATGCCGAGGATCACGTCAAGATCGTGATGCGCGGCGCGAATGGCCGCGTCGTGGATCTCGAAGTCAGTGGCGGGGNNGCCCGAGCCGATGTGGGCGGTGTGGGGCACCCGTGGCGCGATGGTGTGTGACGACAAAACCGTGACGTTGCGCTACCTGAACCCTCAAGTGCCACTTGAGGAGCGGCAGGCTGATCCGGGCACGCCCGGTCAAACATTTGGCTCTCAGGAACAACTCTACTGGGTGCAGGAGACGCAGCCAGTCATGCCGCAACGCAAGACCGATATCTCGGTGATCTGGGATGCGCTCTATGCGACCATTCGAGAGGGCGCGCCATATCCGATCACGCTCGATCACTCCGTAGAGGTGATGCGCGTGGTTGACGCCGTCAAGCAGGGGACGCCCTTCGACGTGCCTGTATAGGCGACGGCCAAGTTGACGTAACACAATTCGGACTGAGCATTGCGGAACACACCGACCGCATCGCGGTCGAGATACTCGCCCCGTTCGTGGGCGTACTGGAGGGTCATGAAATGGGGTCAGGCACAGAGCGTTCGTGGGAGCCGCTGCCGAGGGCAGAGGTGATCAAGGCGGTGGAGCGAGGCGGGCCGTCGCGCATTCCGCTGGTGTTCGCGCGGTGGTGGGGCGAGGGCTTGGTACAGCAGTATGGTGCGCGCCTCGATGAGCTGCTGCGCTACCCCGAGGATGTGCGCATGTTGTGGGTGACGCCCTACGACGTGAACCGGATGGACCTGTCGTGGCCGCTGCCCGGCGCCGGCGCGCACGACGCACGCCCGGTCATTGACGACTGGGCCAAACTGGACGAGTTCATCGCCAAGCTGCCTGATCCCAACAATGATCCGCAATTCGAGGAACTGATCAAAAAGGCGGAAACGTATCGCGCTGAGGGTATCTATGTGCTGTTCGGCTGGTGGAGCCTGCTCTTTGAGCGTCCATGGGGCATCCGGGGCATGCAGAATTTGCTGACCGACTATTACGTGGAGCCGGAGAACATTCACAAGCTGCACGAGGCGCTGACCCGGCAGTACATGCGCTACATCGAGGTCTCGATTGCCGCGCTCAAGCCGGATGGTTTTTGGACGAGCGACGACCTGGGCCATCAGACACAACTGATGATGCGCCCCGAGCAATTTCGCAGTCTGATCAGGCCCTACTATGCACGCATCGGCGCGTTGTTGCGCGCCCACAAACAGCACTGGTGGCTGCACAGCTGTGGCAATAACACCGACATCATGGGCGATCTGGCGGACGTCGGCGTCGACGTATTCCATCCGGTGCAAAAGCATACGATGGATGAGGTCACGATTGCGCGCGAGTGCGGCGAGCGCATGACCTTTCTGGCTGGCATCGACGTACAGCACACGTTGCAGGAAAAAGGTCCCGAGGGCGTGCGCGAAGAAGTGCGTTTTCTGATCGACACCTTTGACCGCCCTGAGGGCGGCATGGCCATCGCAGCCGGCAACGGCATCGTCTCGGGCACGCCGTTCGCCAATATCGAGGCCTTTCTGGACGAAGCGCTGGTGTATGGTGAGCGCCACCGCCAACAGTTCGCGCGCTGAACACGGCTGTCGCGCGACGGGAGCAGACCTTGAATGATCGCGAGCGCATCCTGACGTTCTTTGCAGGGACTGTGCCGGACCGCGTGCCCTGGTTCGGTGATCTGACCTACTGGGCGGGTGCCATGGAGCAACGTGGGGAAGTGCCCGCGGGCTACCAGCGCTCGGCAGACTACTATCGCTTCCACCGTGAGCTGGGTGTGGGGTTCTACCTGCAGGGCTACTTTCCTTTCCGGGCGATCGACGAGGGCGGAGTGCAGCACGAACACCGTCAGGATGGAGATATGCGTCGCCACAGCCTGATCACGCCGGTTGGCACGCTGCACGAGGCCTGGCAGTACCTGCCGCAGTCCTACAGCACCGCGCCGCTGGAACACCTGGTCAAGAGCGTCGCCGACCTTCAAGTGCTGCGTTACTGGTGGGAGCGCATCCAGTACGCGCCCGACTATGCGGAGGCCGAGCGTCGCCGGGACCTGGTGGCCGACGTGGGCGTGGTGCTTTGTTACCTGCCCCGTAGCCCCTTTATGGAGTTGGTGACGACGCTGACGGGCATCGGCGCGCTCGTGGACATCTGGTCCGAGGCCCCTGACGAACTGGAAGAGACGCTGGCAGTGATGGCGGCCACGTCAGATCGCGCGGCGGCGCTGGCTCTGGCCGCGCCAGTGGACTGCCTGATGATCCCCGAGAATCTGTCGTCTGAGGTGGTCGGCAAGCGCTTCTATCGCCAGTATATGCGCCCGTGGGAGAGTCGCTGGCTTGAGCGCATCCACGCGGCCGGCAAGGTCAGCTTTGTGCACCAGGATGGCACGCTGCGCGGCCTGGTGGGCGAGGTAGCGGAGACTGGCTTTCAGGTGATCGAGGCGGCCACACCGCAGCCGGTGGGGGACGTGGCCATGGCCGAGCTGCGCGCGCTTGTCGAGCCGCGCACCATCCTTTGGGGCGGCTTGCCCGGCAGCTACTTTACGCCGCTGGTCAGCGATGCCGAGTTCGAGCGGCATACGCGTGAGATGCTCGACATCATGGTAGCCGATCGGCGTATGGTGCTGGGCGTGGCCGATCAGGTGCCGCCGGACGGGCTGCGCTCGCGCGTCGCTCGGGTGGTCGAGCTGGTGGAGCAGTACGGGCGCTACTAGCCACACGAAGGCCACGATGAGTTGAAGAGAGGCTGTTCCTTCGGGAACAGCCTGTTCTTGTCGCTGTGTGTTCAGTGAAAACGTTGCGGGTCGATGGGATAGGTGCCCCACTCGTCGCGCACGCGCTTCATCTCCAGCAGGTTCTCGCGCTTGGCGTCGACCGCCAGTGAGTGTGTGGACCCCATGATAAAGCCGCCTCCCGGCGCGGCGTGCGTAAAGGCGTACCGGGCGTCCTCGCGGATGTCCTCGGGCGTGCCGAGGATGATGTGTTCGTGCCAGATACCGCCCCAGAGCGTCAACTTGTGCCCGACGCGCTGCTTGAGCACGCGGATGTCCATACCGCCGCTGGCCTGAATGGCCTCGTAGGCGTCGTAGACCTCGGCCAGCTCATCAATGATCGGCATCACGTGCCCGCAGCAGTGCTTCATGATCTTGAGCCCATGCTTGTGAGCCGCATCGGCATGCGCCTTGTGCCAGGGGTAGATCATCTCGCGGTAGATCGCGGGGCTGGCCATCAGCCCCGTGCTGGAGCCCAGGTCGCCGGCGGGCATGATGGCGTCCACGCCGAGTTGTGCGAGCAGCTCGACTTCTCTGACCATGCGCGTGCCCTGTACCTCTGCGATCTTGCGACAGATCTCGGGGTGCAGCACCAGGTTCATCCACTGCTCTTCCTCGGTGGCGCCGAACACTGGCCATGACAGGTCGCCGCACAGCAGCATGATAAAGTGCGTATCCCCCATCTCCTTGACAGCATGATGGACCAACTCCCAGCGCGAGTCGTTGGGGTCGCCGAGCGGCTCGGACTTGACGCGGTCGAGCTCGGCCTCCAAGCTTTCCAGCGTGGGAGGCACGTAGGCGGCTGTGTTGCGCCAATACATATTCAAGTCGTGCGTGGTGGCCGAGACGTGGTAGATGTTGCCGTCCTTGTCGCGGTAGACGCCCTCCTCAAGCTTGTCCAACGGCTCGGGACGATAGTCGGCGGGCGGCACCGCGCTCACGAACACGATATCCATGTCCAGCGCGCGGATCAGGTCCAGGCGATCGCGCTTGTAGGAGGCGACGACCTCGTCGCGTCGGCCGTCCCAGAGGGCCTGGGTCTCGCGCATCTTGGCCTGTACCAAGCTGGGGCGGCCGAGGATGGTCTCGTAGACGTTATAGTCGATCGAGTGTTCGCCCCAGGGGACGCGATCGGGCTCGCGGTTTTCCAGTGCGGCATAGACACGTTCGCGTGGCAGCATCTGCTCCTCCAGTTACGGCGTGGTGGAGCGCATCCTAGCACAAGACTCGGTTTCGGGCCAGCGGATGAGTGCCGTCGTCGCTGGCATAGTTGCCTCAGCGGATGACGTACCGTCCGCTGCCGGCACTGTCAGACAGCACGACGCGCAGCGCGCCGGGGGTCGACCGTGCGGAGCCGGCGCGGCAGGAGCGCTGTGGCGCGTCGTTGCGCGGATGTGCGGCCCGGTAGCGCGCTGCCCGCAGTGCGACGCGCCCACCCAGCAGCAAGAGCGGAAGGCCGACCAGCAGCCATGTCACCATGGCGATGCGCCAGGTCTCGGGCAGTTGGCCAACAGCCAGTGCGACTGCCGCGGCCAGCGCGGTGATCAGGAGGGTAAACAGAATACGGGCGATTGTGCGTGGGTGCATGCTGACATCTCCGTTGGTAGTTAGCGGTCGCGATCAGGCGCGTTCGCTGCGCGTACCTGCACTGCCTGCAGCGTGTCGCTCAAGCGCCTGCGCGATGGCGCGACGTGCCTTGTCGCGATTGAACCCGCCTGTGGGCAGCGTGGCGTGCGTCAGGTTGTAGACCCAGTTGCAGGACGGCTCGCGCCCGTGGGCGCCCACGTAGGCACGGATCTCGTGCAGAACCGAAGGCGGGATCTCGTCCAGATGGCGACCAGACCCGCCGCCACCGCCGGCGCTGCGATAGGTTGTAGCGCTCACAAAAGAGCCCGGATCGACGGGTGTCACGGCGCGCCGCGGCGCATCCGGACGCACTGGCAGGCGCGGCTGTCGAGGCGGGTAGCGCTGTGCCCACTCGGCCAATGTCTCGTCCGCGATGACGGCCACCTGAAAGTGACGCTGCGTGCCGCTGCCCACCGCGATAAAGTCGCCGTTGCCGCGAAGCTGCTCGGCCGCGACGTCGTTGCGGCCGGATGCGTTGTAGGCGGCAGTGCGGTCGGTGACACGCCCCACCAGGCGCACGGGGATGTTGCGCAGCGTCATCGGGCCGACCTGACTGGCCATCAGGTGCTGTGCGCCCAGCACCAGATGCACGCCCGAGTGTCGCCCGGCCTGCGCCAGGCGCGCCAGGTGCGTGCGAATAGGGGGGCGCTGCGCGATCAACTCGGGCACTTCGTCGACAAAGACATACAGCAACGTGTTGGCGCGTCTGCCAAGCGAGTCAGCCAGCGCGCCGAGGCCGAGCTCACACTCGTGCGCGCTGCGGAACAGGCCGCCGCGCCAGACCGAGGGGTGGCCCGAGAGCGGAAACATCCCGCCACTGGGGTCAAAGAGGGCCACCTGCGCGCCGCCGATCCGCTGGGCGGATAGGATCATCGTGCGCATCAGGGTGGACTTGCCGCTGCCGGTCATGCCGATAACGGCGGCGTGTACGTTGGTCGGGGCGGTGAGCTCGAGCACCAGCTGGTGCTGGTCCTCGTCGACGCCGAGCAGCAGGCTGCCACGCGGAATGTGCGGGTCGATGGCCCAGGCGCTCTCGAAGAGCAGCGGGCTGCTGCTGGCACCCTGCGCCCGTGGCACGCGCACATAGACGAGGTCGCCGTCCACCTCCACCGACGTGCTGGGCACGTTGAGAGCGTAGGCAAACTGCGGCCCCATTGTCTTGAGCTTGGGCAGGAGGCGCGGATTCACGCGCAAGCCGTATTTCTCGTACTGCGGCGTCACGAGCACGCTGCCGTCGGCCTCGATATCGTCGACGCGCTGGAACTCGGTCGCGCCGTTCTTGAAGGCGATGCGCTCGGTGTGCCACAGCAGCCCGCAATCACCGCACACGCCCAGAATGCGGTGCATGCGGTCGGCATAATGTGTTCCACGTCCCTGGCGATCGAGTCTCCTGTTGCCCACGGTGTCCCCCTCGGTGGACGTCTGCGTCGTCCTGCATAGTACAGTGATTAGAACGTCTGTTCTATTGGCATTTTAGCATGCCGGCCTGGCAGCTGTCAATAGCTTGCCGAATCTGTTTGGGAAAAGTTGGGAAACCGCGGCAAATGGTCGCGCCGGGTTTGGGATTGTTGGGATAAGAACGACGTCCGCTTGCCGCACGGGGCCATTCATGGTATCCTAACAAGCTAGGTGTACGCGTTGGCGTATGTTGAAACGAGGAGTGTAGATAGTTTGCTGGAGCAACTGGTTCACAATGGCATTATCGTGCCCGCAGCGCCGGAACCGTTGGGCTTGAGCCTGCGCGTGCGCGGTCAAATCATCACGCTCACCCCTCTGCAGGAAGAGATGGCGCTGGCCTGGTCGCGCAAACGCGACACGCCGTACGTGCAAGACCCGGTCTTTTGCGCCAATTTCATGCACGATTTTGCGCTGGCATTGGGTGTGCAACCCGATCTGCAGGTCGACGACGTCGATTGGACGCCATGCGACGAAGTTGTCGACGCGGAGCGGGCGCGCAGAGAGGCGCTCACTCCTGAGGAACGCAAGGCGGCCGCGGCCGAGCGTAAGGCTGAACGCCTGGCGCTCAAGCGCAAGTATGGCTACGCCATCGTCGATGGTCAACGCGTTGAGCTGGGAAACTATATGACCGAGCCGAGCGGCATCTTTATGGGGCGCGGTGAGCACCCTCTGCGGGGNNGGGCCGCTGGAAGTCGGGTGCGCGCCAGTCGGACGTTACGCTCAACCTGAGCCCGGACGCGCCGCCGTTGCCGGGCGACTGGGAGATCGTCTGGCAGCCCGAATCGTTGTGGGTGGCGCGTTGGCACGATGAGCTCTCGGACAAGCTCAAGTACGTGTGGCTGAGTGACACGGCACCGGTGAAGCAGTCGCGTGAAGAGGCCAAGTTCGACAAGGCCGTGACGCTGAGCGCGCACTTGCGCAAAGTGCGCGCCCGCATTGAGAAGGATCTGGCGAGCGACGAGCAGCGCCTGCGCATGGTGGCGACGGCCTGCTATCTGATCGACGCGTTGTGCCTGCGCGTGGGCGACGAAAAGGACCCCGATGAGGCCGACACAGTGGGCGCCACTACGCTGCGGCCCGAGCACATCACCCTCCAGACCGACGGCCAAGTCGAGTTTCGGTTTCTGGGCAAAGACTCGGTGGCCTGGCACAAGACATTGCGCCCGCCGGTGCAGGTGCTGACCAACCTGGCCGAGCTGAGCCGTGATGCGCGCCCCTCGGGCACGCGCGGGGTACACGGCGACAAGCCGCAGTTGTTCCCCAATATCGGCAGTCACGACGTCAACGCCTATCTGTCCAGCATCATCCCGGGGCTGTCGGCCAAGGTCTTTCGCACGCATCACGCGACCAGCGAAGTGCACAAGAGCCTCGAGGGCTCGGGCGTACGGGCCGAGCATGCCGACTACAAAAAGTGGCACGCCGCTTCGCTGGCCAACTGGAAGGCGGCGCAGCTCTGTAACCACACCAAGCAGGACAAGAGCGACTGGAACCGAACCCGGGAGCGCTACAAGCAGCGCGCTGAAAAGGCGCAGGCGCGCATCGTGGCAGCGGCGGCAAAGGTCGAGCAGGCCGAGGAGAAACTCGAGTCATTGCAGGCGCAGGCAGTGACGGCAGAGACGGAGGCGGCGAGCGAGGCTCAACGCGGCAAGGTCAAGGAACGCTATCGCCTGCGGGTGGCTCGAGCGCGGGAAGACATCCAGCGCAGAAAGGCCATGAAGGCGCGCGCTTCCGACGCGCTGCACAAGATCCGTGCGCAGGAGGACATGGCCGGCAAAAAGCGGACCTGGAACCTGGGCACTAGCTTGAAGTCGTACATCGATCCGCGCGTCTACTACCGCTGGGGCAACGAGGTAGACTATGACGTCCTGTCGTCGTACTATCCCACGCAGTTGCGGCGCAAGTTCGCCTGGGTACGCGGCGCCGGAGGCGAGAGTGATCCTGAGGCCAGTGCCCTGCTTGAGCGCCTGGATGTGCGGCCCTGCAGAGTTAGCGATGCGCCGCGGGTGATGGCACTCTTTCGCGCGATCGAGTCGTCAGCGCCGGATCTGCAGTTGCCCGTCGACACCGACGAGCTGACTGAGCACTATCTGCCCTGGCTTGAGCGCGAATGGCGCCAGGGTATTGTGGTGCTTGATGAGACCGAAGCGGTCGTGGCCTTTGTCTCGGTGGGGCCAGAGTTGGGGGACTGCAAAGACCGTACGCTCGATTTGCACGCTGCCTTCCGTCAGGGCTGGGACACACCCGCTATGGGATCGGTGTTGGCCGATGCGGTGTGGCAGGCTGTGCAGGCCTACGAGGCGCAACATCCCGGCAAGGAACCGTCGTTGCTGCCCGTGGATGGCGGCTGGCAGGCCGTCTCCAGTCATCTGGGCCGGGCGCTCGAACTGGAGGGCGCCGACGGCGACGATTCTGACGGGGACAACAACGACGACGAGGACGAGGCATAGCCCGCGAACCGATCAGCCGATGGCAAGAAGGCGCTCGCACGGCGGCAGGAGTATCCCATGACCAGCATACCGGATTATTGCAGCCAGGTGGCGGATGTGCTGACTGCGCTCCCACTAGAGTCGATCGCGCGGATCGTCGAGATCCTGGCCGGGGCTCGCCGCGAGGGGCGCCAGGTGTTCATCCTGGGTAATGGCGGCAGCGCGGCCACCGCCTCGCACTTTTGCTGCGACCTGAGCAAGGGCACCATTCAGCCGGGCAAGTCGCGCTTCAGGGTGATCGGTCTGGCCGACAACATGGCGCTCTTTTCGGCGCTGGCCAACGACTGGGGCTACGAGCGCGTTTTCGATGGCCAGTTGGAGGCGCTGGCGCAGGCGGGCGATGTCGCGATCGGCATATCGGCCAGTGGTAACTCGCCCAACGTCTTGCGGGCGATGCAGTTCGCGCACGAACAGGGCCTGACGACGATCGGGCTGACCGGTTTTGCGGGCGGCAAGCTGAAGGACGCGGTGGACGTGTGCGTGGTGGCGCCTTGCGACTGCATGGAGCAGATCGAGGACGTGCACCTGGTGATCGAGCACGCCATCTGTACGGCGCTGCGCGAGGCTTAGCGCCGGCGCGCTCACCCGCCGCTGCTACAGGTGGCGCTCCAGAAGCAGCGACTCATCGGTCAGGCCGTGGGCGCGGTAGAGGCGCTGTGCTGCGGCGTTGTCGGCCATGGTGCTGACCGAGATCTCAGCGCAACCGCTCCGCACGGCCCCCTCAATCGCCTCTCGCACAAGCGCACCGCCGATCCCCTGGCCCCGCGCATCGGCGGCGCCCGCATCACGAATATGCGGGGCTGGCAGGCCGGGAGAAGACTGGCTCATTGCGGCAGCAAATAGTCGAGCAGAGCCGACGTCTGGGTGAAATCAGGCATGATCAGCAAAGCCCCCGCGCGGATGAGGCGTTCGCGCTTCCACGCGTCGACCTGCCCGGGGTTCCGTTCATCGGTCGCCAGACCGACGGCGATGCCGCCCGCCTCCACCGTGTTCTCGATCTCGACATAACCATCCCCAAAGGTCGACAGATCGGGTCCTGAGAGCCCATTCTGCTCAAAGATGCGCTGGATCAGCATGGCCTTGGAGAACGACTGCCAGTTATCGAGCGCGCCATAGATGTGCTCGCCAAAGAACGCGTGCAGCCCCAGCGCGCCCGACTCGTCCAGCACGTAGGGCATGTCGGTGCCGCTGGCCAGGTAGCAGGCGACGCCACGCTCGCGCAGGGCTTCCAGCATGTCAAGCGATCCCGGCACCAGCATTTGTTCGCGCGAAATCGAGCCTTCTTTCAGGCCTCGCACGCGGTCCTTGATCTGCTCCCACAGCAGATCCAGGTACTGGCGCTTGTAATCGAGCGGGTCGCGCGGCTGCTGGCCGCGCAGGCGCACCTCCTCGGCCAACTGCAGCATCTGGTAGATGGTCTGTTTGCCCGTGAGCCGGTCGACGAACTCGCGGACGACCAGCGTCAGCGCCTCACGCGACTCGTGGTTGGGCGTGGCCATCAGGATGTCGACCATCATCCCGACCATCACCTTTTGCCAGCCCTCGCGAATGAGCGAAAGTGTGCCGTCGAAATCGAACAGCGCGTGCTTGACCGTGCCACGCGGGATGTCGGGTCGAACGACCTCAATACTGCTGTTGGGCAGGTAGCTCATGGCATCTCCTGATCAGGTACTTTGTGGCGAGTGTAGGCGCGCGCGGTCAGACTGTCAAAGCGGCAGACGTCAGACCGCGTGGACAAGCGCCCGCCGAGTGGGTATACTTGACATGTTGAACACGGCGGCGCGTGGGGAGGGGCCAATGCTGAGTGACCTGCTGGCCGATTGTGGCCAACTGCCCGATGTCTGGGGGGAAGGCGCGCTGTTTGCCTTTTCGGGCTTGGACGGCTCCACGAACACCGATTCGGGCTGGGTCGGGACGTTCGGACGAGAGCCCTATGGCCTCCTCTTCCACACGCCCACGCGGCGCTATCTGGACTTTGCGTTGCCGGGCCAAGGGCGCCCGCGGATCTGCACGGGAGACGTGCTGGGCGTGAGTTCAGCCGCGGGAGACCTGCTGCTGGCCTACAGCGCCTGGCACACACTGGTGGGGGTGGCGCCGGTGTCGGCGAGCACGGCGTTGCGGATAGAGTCGGGCGCGGCTGCAGTGGACCAGCAGGGCGTGTGGCTGTCGGCCGATGATGAACACGGCGACGCGGTAGCGCTGGCACGCACAGGGACGCGGCTGGCCCTCTCCTGGGGCAGTACGCCAGAGGAGGCCAGGCAGCGAGCGGAGCAAGGTCTGCGCGAGGATGCGTTTCAGGTTGCGGCGCAGCGCTTGGCGCCCTATCGCGGTCTGCCCAGGCTGGCCTCGGCACGCTGGCAGCGCCTGTTGAACAAGGCCGTCAGCGTGTTGCGCGTCAACACCCTCGCCGCCGAAGGCACGGTGGGCCAGGCCTGGACCACGCCCGACCGCGTGCCGCATCGCGACCGCTGGCTGTGGGATACGGTGTTCCATTCCTTTGCGCTGAACGCGTTCTGGCCGCGCACAAGCTGGGAGTCGATCAAGTCCGTGCTGGACGCCCAGTGGCCCGATGGCATGATCCCTCACCAGATGAGCGTCAGCGGGTGGACCTCAGCGATCACCCAGCCGCCCGTGCTTGCCTGGGGCGTGTGGGAGAACTATTGCGCCCTGGGCGATCGAGAGGCCCTGGCGTGGGCGTTGCCGCGTCTCGAACGCTACCTGGAATGGGACCTGACTAAGCGCGACCGCAACGGCAACGGGCTGCTGGAGTGGCGGATCGACGGCGATGTGCGCTGCCGCTCGGGCGAATCGGGGATGGACAACTCGCCGCGCTTTGATGCGGCAGCCCTGCTAGACGCCGTAGAGTTCTCCGCGTTCGCGGCACACGACATGCTCTGCCTGGCGCGTGCAGCAGAGGCGCTGGGCGATGCAGACAGGGCGGCGCTGTGGCGTGCGCGGGGCCGGGCGATGTCGGAGCGCGTGCACTCGGATCTTTGGGATCCGCAAGCGAACTTTTACGTCGATCGCGACATGCAGGGAGTCCTGTCGGCGGTGCGAGCGGTCAGTGGCTTTATGCCATTGCTGCTGGATGACACTCCGGCTGAGCGGGTGCGAGCCTTGGTCGCGGCGCTGCACGACCCGGCGCAGTTCGGCACGGCTTTCCCGGTGGGCAGTGTCGCAGCCGACGATCCTGAGTTCAGCACCGATATGTGGCGCGGCGGGACATTTCTTAATATGAACTTTTGCATCGCGGCCGGACTGGAACAGCACAGTCTGCCGGGGGATGCGCGACGGTTGGTCGAGCTCAGCCTGGCGCAGATGGAGCGGTATTACGTTCGTTACGGTGTGCTGTTCGAGTTCTACGACGCCAAGCACGAGGTGCCGCCAGTGGCCTGCGATCGCAAAGGGCCGCGCCAGGAGCCGTACGACATCCGTCGTAAGACGGACTCTATCCGCGACTATGGCTGGACCGCCGCGTCGGTGGTCTGTTGGCTGTTGCGCTATGCGGAGCGCGCGCCCGATCTCACGGCAAACGGAACAGCGCGTTGAACCAGCGCCCGAGGAAGGTGAGATGAAGCAGTACGATGACATTCAGCGCCGTCTGGCGCGCGGGTGGAACACGTGGAATGCTCGCAGCGTGCTGTCGCATGTACTCCTGCCAGAGGGGCTGGCCTTTAACCTGGGCATCAAAGAGAAGGCCGGGCGGCGCTACCTCAAGGAAGCCACCATCGGCCGGCCCGACCAGGGCGAGGCGCGCGTGCACCCCGGCCCGCACGCGTACGATGGCAGCTACGCCGAGCTGGAACTGAGCTGGCACGGCATCGAGATCATGGTCCAGAGCGGCACCGACGGTCACGATCTGGTTGTGCTGGTGACGCCCAGGGAAGGCAGCGCGGGTGCGCTGCTCACGGTCGAGTCGGGTATGCTGTGGAACCAGCCTGGCTACCTGACCCGCGCGGGCGAGGCGCTGGTGGGGCACCTGCCGACGCGCTACGTCAACGCCTATGGCACTGGCGCGTTGCTCGATGATCCCTACGTCGCCGCGCAGACGCCCTATCTCGTGATGGCGCTGGAGGGGCCCACCGGCCTCTCCACGGGCCGCAAGCGCGACGTGGCCGAGATACAGGCGGTGCTTGCGCGCCAGAAGGCCGCGCTGCTGGCGGGTCGGCCCGCCTGGGGCGAGCTCAGCGAGGTGCTGGACGCAATTCAGACGGTGATCGCCTGGGACACTGTGTATGAGCCGGAGCACAAGCGCGTCGTCTCGCCGGTGAGCCGTCCCTGGTGCGTGGGCTGGGGAGGCTATGTGCTGTTCGACTGGGACACCTACTTTGCGGCCTACCTGGCCTCGGTCGAGAGCAAAGAGTTGGCCTATGTCAACGCGGTCGAGATCACGCGTGAAATGACCGAGCAGGGTTTTGTGCCCAACTTTGGCACCGTGGCAGGGATCAAGAGCCGCGACCGCTCGCAGCCGCCGGTGGGCACGCTGGTGTTTCGGGAGCTGTATCGCCGCTACGGCGAGCGTTGGCTGCTCGAGATGGTCTTTGACGATCTGCTGCGCTGGAATCGCTGGTGGCCTGAGCACCGCGACTGGGACGGCCTTTTGTGCTGGGGCTCCGAGCCCTACACGCCGATCGCCGGGGCCAGCCTCGAGACCACGAATGTGAACAATTGGCAGGCGGCTGCTTTTGAGTCGGGCCTGGATAACTCGCCGATGTACGACAATGTGCCGTTCGACGCCCATCGGCATCTGATGGCGCTGGCAGATGTGGGGCTGAACGGCCTGTACGTCATGGACTGCGATGCGCTGGCCGAGATCGCAGGCGTGCTGGGCCGCAAGACCGAGGCCGCGGAGCTCGCGGCGCGCGGCCAGCGCTACCGCGCAGCCATGGCGGCGCTGTGGGATGACCGAGCGGGCATGTTCCTGAATAAACGCATGGATACGGGTGAGCTCTCGCCCTGCACGTCGCCCACGAACCTGTACGCGCTGCTGGGGCGTGCATGCACGCAGGCGCAGGCCGAGCGGATGGTGAACGAACACATGCTCAACCCCGACGAGTTCTGGGGCGAGTGGGTGTTGCCGACCACACCGCGCAACCAGGCGGGCTATGGCGACCAGTACTATTGGCGCGGGCGCATCTGGGCGCCGACCAACTTTCTCGCCTATTTGGGGCTGCGCAACTATGATTTGCCTGAGGCGTGCAGTCAGTTGGCAGCGCGCTCGGTGCGTCTCTTGCTCAAGGAGTGGCGGGAGCGCGGACACATTCACGAAAACTACAATGCCGACACTGGCGAGGGCTGTGACAGCACCAACAGCGATGCCTTCTACCATTGGGGCGCGCTGCTGGGACTGATCGCGCTGATCGAGGCCGGCCACGTCCCAGCGCCTGAGGCGCCTCTGCCATGAGGCGCGGCGCGGCCGTGTCTGCCGGCCCTTGTACGGAATCCCTCGCGCGACTGAGCGCGACAACCAGATGAAGGAGCACAGTATGTCTCTGAACCTCGAATGGCGGCATCGGATTGACATCTGGCGGGCCGAGCTGCCCAAGCACTTTTAACGGCCCCTGGGAGACGTGG
>DIVQ01000228.1 GCA_002423325.1 Anaerolineales bacterium UBA6128
GTTCGAATCTCGTCTTCCGCTCCAGGACCACATTGCCAGGCCGGTAGGCCTACGCGGTCACCAGCTGGCTCCCGGGTTGTCCCGTGAGCCAGCATTTTTGTGTCTCAGAATGGCGGGAAGGCGCAAACTGACAGCGTCGGCCCAACGTGCTATAATAGTGCCAATTGCGCCAGAGGGAGGATCCAACTTTGAAGGTCACCACGGAGAGCGTCGCGACGAGAGAAGTAGAACTCACGATCGAGCCGGAGGCCGCGTTTGTCGAAAAGGCAATGCGCGAAGCTGGTCGGCACATCTCACGCATCCGCCCGCTTCCTGGCTATCGGCCGGGCAAGGCGCCGTATGCGCTGGTCGAGCGGACCTTTGGTCGCGAGACGGTGTTGAACGAAGCGCTGCAGGAGCACTGGCAGGGCCTGTTTAGCCAGGCCGTGACAGATGCCGGCGTGGATCCTTACGAGGCCGGCATGTACGAGGTCGTCTCCACCGAGCCTGTTGTGCTCAAGACGCGCATTCCGCTGATGCCCGTGACGACGCTGGGCGACTATCAGTCGCTGCACATCGAGCCGGAGCCCGAACCGACGCTGACCGAGGAGCGCCTGGACGAAGAGATCGAAATGGTGCGCCGACGACACGCCGAGTACGAGCCCGTAGAGCGGCCCGTCGAGATCGGCGATCAGATCGTGGCCACTATCAAGGGCACGGTGGACGATGAGGATCTGCTGGTGGATCGCACGAGCAGTGTGCTGAACGTCAATGCCGACATGACGCCTCCGGGCTTTGCCGAGTCGATCGTGGGGATGAAGGCCGGGGACTCGCGGCAGTTCACCCTCTCTTATCCGGCCGACTTTGAGGACGAGAATCTGGCGGGCAAGACGGTGCAGTTTGACGTCGCCGTCGAGACCGTCCGCCAGGTCAACTTGCCCGAATTGAACGACGAGTTTGCCAAGACGGCCGGTGACTATGATACCCTGGCCGAGATGCGGACGACCCTGGGCGAGCGCCTGGAGTATCGGATGAAGGGCGAGGCCCAAAAGCGCGAGATGGCGGTGGCGGTCGAGGCTCTGGTGAGCGCCTCCTCGGTTGAGTATCCGCAAGCGGCCCTCGAGACCGAGATCAACGGCATCATCGAGGCGCGCAGGCGTCAACTGCAACAGTTGGGCTTTGAGTTCGAAAAGTACCTGGAGATGGTGGGGCGAACCTTCGAGCAGGTGCGCGAGGAAGCGCGTCCCGACGCGGAGCGTAACCTCGTTCGCCAGATGGTCATCTACCAGTTTGCGCGGGTCGAAGGACTGAGCATCGATCCCGCTGAAGTGTCGCAGCGCGTGGAGCGCATCGCGGCTTCATATGGCGATCGCGCGGATCAGGTTCGGCAGCAGCTCATGGAAGGGCGTTACCAGATGAGCATGTACATGGACCTGCTGCAGGAGCGGGCCATGGAGCATCTGGCCGATCTGCTGACCGGACGCGTGCAGCCGAATGCCAAGCAGCCGGACGCGCAGCAAGAGGCCGAGGCGCAGGCGACGGAGCAATCTGATCAGCAGGAGCCATCAGAGTAAGGTTTTTGCTGGACATAACTATTGAGGAGGCGGACTATGGACACGAGAGCGCTTATCCCTATGGTGGTGGAGTCGAGCGGTCGCGGTGAACGTGCCTACGATATCTACTCGCTCTTGCTCAAGGAGCGCATCATCTTTTTGGGGACCGAAATCGACGACAACGTCGCCAATGTGATCGTGGCGCAGTTGTTGTTCCTGGAGCACGAGGACCCCGAGCGCGACATCCGCCTATACATTCACTCGCCGGGAGGCGTGATCTACGCTGGCCTGGCCATCTATGACACGATGCAGACGGTGCGCTGTCCCATCGAGACGGTTGCTGTGGGCAGCACCGCCAGCATGGGCACCGTGATTCTTGCGGCGGGTTCGCCGGGCAAGCGCTACGCGCTTCCCAACACGACCGTACACATCCACCAACCATTGGGTGGGGCGCGCGGCCAGGCCGTTGATGTGCAGATCCAGGCCGAAGAGATTCTGCGCTTGCGTCGCAGGCTCAACGACATCCTCGTGCATCACACCAAGCAGCCGATCGAGCGCATCGAGCACGACACGGACAGAGACTTTTTCATGGACGCCGAACAGGCGCTGGCCTATGGGCTGATCGATGAGATCATCCAGCCACGCGAGCAGAAGAACGGCGATGCCTCAGAGCGGAAAGCGACGCGATGACCCTGCCTAACGGCGAGCACAAGTGCTCCTTTTGTGGGCGGCCCGAGCATGTGGTTCGCAGACTCATCACCGGGCCGAATGACGTCTGCATCTGCGACGCGTGTGTCACTCTGTGTGGGCAGATTCTGGAAGCCGGAAGTGACAAGAGCGAGCCGCAAAAGCTGACGCTGAGCGAGCTGCCCTCTCCCAAAGAGCTGTATGCTTTTCTGGACGGCTATGTCGTGGGTCAGGAGCGCGCCAAAAAGACGCTCTCGGTGGCGGTCTACAACCACTACAAACGGGTGCTGAACGAGAGCGCGGACGATGGCATCGAGCTGCAAAAGAGCAACATCCTTCTGATCGGGCCCACGGGCTGCGGCAAGACGCTGTTGGCGCAGACGCTGGCCAAGATCCTGGATGTGCCGTTCTGCATTGCCGACGCGACCGCATTGACCGAGGCGGGCTATGTCGGCGAGGATGTCGAGAACATCCTGCTGCGGCTGCTGCAAGTGGCTGACATGGATGTGGAGCGGGCCTCGCGCGGGATCGTCTACATCGACGAGATTGACAAGACCGCGCGCAAGAGCGGGGCCAACGCCTCGATCACGCGCGACGTATCTGGTGAGGGTGTGCAGCAGGCGTTGCTCAAGATCCTCGAGGGCACTGTGGCCAACGTGCCTCCGCAGGGCGGCCGGAAGCACCCGCACCAGGAGTTCGTGCAGCTCGACACCACAAATATCCTGTTCATCTGTGGTGGCGCTTTCGAGGGGCTGGAGGATGTGATCAGCCAGCGCACGCGAACGCGCGGCGATATGGGGTTTGGCGCGGTCGATCGCGAACGCGATGGGGACCGGGCCGCACTGTTGCGTCAGGTAACATCGGACGACCTGCTCAAGTATGGCATGATTCCGGAGCTGGTGGGCAGGCTTCCCGTGGTGGTCTCGGTGGATCCGCTTTCGCAAGCGGATTTGGTGCGTGTGCTGACCGAGCCGAAGAATGCGCTCGTGCGGCAGTACCAAAAGCTTTTCGGGCTGGACAGCGTCTCGCTGGAGTTTGCCCCCGAGGCGCTTGAGGCCGCAGCACAGGAGGCCTATCGGCACAAGATGGGCGCCCGTGGGCTGCGCGCCATCATCGAAGAGACGCTGTTGGACATCATGTACGAGATACCGTCGCATCCTGAGGTGACCCGGTATCTGGTGACGGCCGAGGACATCCGGACGCGGCAAGGTGAGTCGCGCAAGCGCTTTGACGAAGCTGCCTAGTATCACTGGGCCCGGTGTCGCCCGCACAGACGGTTGAGGGGCCCCGTCTCGTCTGCGGCAGCGCCCCTCATGCGCCCTGGCCCCCCAAGCACACTGCAGGATGCGGGCGCGGTCGCCATGCCGACTGGACCCCCGCGAAGGAGCCAGATGACGAGCAGCGCAGAGATCAGGGCCTCTTTTCTCAGTTACTTTCAGCAACGCGGACACACCGTCGTGAGGAGTGCTCCGTTGCTGCCCGCCAACGACCCCACGTTGCTCTTCACGAACGCTGGTATGGTGCAGTTCAAAGAGGCGCTGCTCGGGCTTGAGACGCGCGCCTATCGCCGCGCCACCACCTCGCAAAAGGTCATGCGCGTCAGCGGAAAGCACAATGACCTTGACGCCGTGGGCCCCTCTCCTCGTCACCACACCTTTTTCGAGATGCNNCTTTTCCTTCGGCGACTATTTCAAGGCCGAGGCCATCGCCTACGCTTGGGAGTTCCTGACCCAGGAACTGGGACTGGACAAGGATCGTCTCTATCCCACGGTCTACCTTGAGGACGACCAGGCCTTTGAGCTGTGGCAAAAGGTCGCCGGTCTGCCCGCGTCGCGCCTGACGCGTCTCGGCAAGAAGGACAATTTTTGGTCGATGGGGGACACAGGTCCCTGTGGACCCTGCTCAGAGATCATCTATGATCGTGGACCGCAGGCCTGCACCTGTGGCCGCCCTGATTGCAGCCTTGCCAACGACTGCGACCGCTGGCTCGAGTTGTGGAACCTCGTCTTTATGCAGTTCGACGCACGGCCTGACGGCACGCTGGTTCCGCTGCCGAATCCCAGCATCGACACGGGGATGGGGCTTGAGCGCATCACGTCGGTGTTGGAGGGCGTCGACAACAACTATGACACCGA
>DIVQ01000130.1 GCA_002423325.1 Anaerolineales bacterium UBA6128
CCACAGGATAGCCTCGGTACATCGAGTCGAACAAGTCTCGGACCTTGGCGTTCTTCCACACAAATGGACGCTGAATGTCCGGAAGACCGATGTCGCCGTGCTCGATCTTGTCCAGTAGCAGCCCTACATCATAGTCTACCTTGGTGAACACATCACCAGCCATTGAGTGCCTCCTAAGCGTCGGTGTCGAGCGCTGCGACGCCCGAACAGTCTGTGATGAACACAGACATCTAGCATACCGTCTGGTCCGGCTGTGTCAAGCTGTACAGTCGCTTGGGCAGCGCGATGGCTCACATCGGGCCGAGCTTACGATGCTCCGCCCTGCACCGACATCGCAGGTCACCCCGATCGGCTGGGTTCCCGCTTTCGCGGGGATGACGTCGGCTCCTACGTCCTCGCGCGAACTTGGCGCACCCTCACCTTACCGGTGGCGCCGTGGTTGACAACCGCCCGGATGCGCCTAACATAGAGCTAGACGATTATTACGATGCGCCAAAGGAGACCATTCATGGCCAAGATCCCCGTAGCACTGCAGTTGTATACCGTTCGCGACCAGACGGCGACCGACTTTGCTGGCACCGTGCGCAAGGTCGCCAAGATGGGGTACGCCGGAGTGGAGTTCGCCGGCACTGGTGGGCTGAGCGGCGAGGCGTTGAACGATCTGCTCAAAGAGAACAACCTGAAGCCCGCCGGCACGCACATCAGCTTTGAGTCGTTGCAGAACGACATCGACAACGTCATCGCCGAGAACAAGGCCTACGGCGCCAAGTACGTCGGCATCGGCGGGCTGCCCAAGGAGCTCAGCACCTCGGCCGTGGGCTGGCACAAGGCCGCCGAGCTGATGAACAAAGTCGGCGCTGAGCTGCGCGCCGCCGACCTGACCTTCTATTACCACAACCACTATCACGAGTTTGAGCTGATGGACGGCGAGCGCGGGATGGACATTCTGCTGACCGAGACCGATCCCGCAGCCGTGGCCTTTGAATGCGATGTCTACTGGGCGTGGTACGCGGGCCAGGATCCCGTGCCGATGATCAACGCCTTTGCGGGGCGGTTCCCGCTGATTCACCTCAAGGACATGGCCGGCAAGGGCGCAAATCGCACCTATGTCGAGATCGGCGAGGGGCACATCGCCTTCCAGCCCATTTTTGAGGCGGCCGAGGCCCAGGGCGCCAAGTGGTACATCGTTGAGCAGGACACCTGCGCGCGCCCCAGCCTGGAGGCGGCCGCGCTCAGCCTGCGCAAGCTGAAAAAGTGGCGCAAGGCATAGTACCCTCCGTAGGGGCGAAGAGGCCGTAGCGTTATTCCCGCGCTGGCGGGAATTCGGCGCCGGCCTCTTCGCCCCTACGCTTGCTCGGCAGCCGGCGCGATCTGCACCCAGTCTACCCCTAGACGCCCCTCCTCGATCAGCAGCCCGACCGCGCCACTGGACAACGCCTCATCCCGTACGTCGAACAGCGGCACGCCGTTAACGCTGGCCCACAGATGGTCGCCGACCGCCGTCAGGGCCAGGTTGCTGGACTGGTAGAGCGCCCACGGGCAGGCGCACTCGGCCAGGACCAGCGTGCCGTCGAGCTCGCGGAGCAACTGTGCTCGCCCGTCAAGGGTCAGCCGCAGTGCATAGTAGCGCCGCAGGCCCTGCACGCGCACGGCGATGCCGAACGACTGCGCCAGGTGCGGGACCAGCTGGGCGCTTACCTTATAGTCCTGCCACTCGCGCAGCCCCTGAAGCGCCATCCCAAGGCCGCTGTTGTGCACCAGGCGCAGCGGGTGGTCGCCAGCGGCGAACAGTTGGTGGACGGCCGACACCCAGGCCTTGACCCACCGTGAATGGGTCGGCCGGGCGGGCACCAGTTCTGCGGCAGGCACGCCGCCCCAGTGGACTGTGTCCAGGTAGACGGTGCCAGTGGCTGAGCGCTGCGTGCACAGCTCCAGACCCACCCAGGTGATCAGGGCGCCCGGCTCGGTCTGTACGTTCCAGGCGATCTCGGCCGATTGCCCCGGTGCCAGGCGGCTGGAGGGCCCCGTGGTGATGCCGGGCTGCTCGGCCGCGCCCAGCCATCGGACGTACAGCCGCGCCTCGACGTCGGCCGCGTTGGCGGCATCGGCCAGCAGCGTGGCCGTGACGCGCTGCCCGGCGTAGAGCTGCGGGCCGGCGACCATGCCATAGCCCGAGCCGGGCGCAACGTAGGCCGGATAGGTTTCGCGCTGCACGCGGGCCGGGCGCTCCGGCTGGGATTCCTCAAAGCGGATGGCCAGACAACGGGCCGCGGGGCGCTCATCAGTCGGCTGGCCGGGCATCATCACGTTCGCAAGGCGCGTCGCACAGACGGCCGGACCGTCGTCCGCCAGCCAGCCCTGCACCGATCCGGGCAGGCAGAAGTGATAGCGCGCGCCGCCCTTGGGCGCGTCGAACGGCTGGTCGGCCAGCGCGCAGCCCATCTCCACGACGCGCAGCGCCTCGCTCAGTGCGTCGGTGACGGTGCGTCCGCCGTCGGCCGTGGGCAGGTAGAGTCGATCGGCTACCGGCCCGCGCCAGTCATGGTCGAGCCCCAGCCCCGCCAGCCCCTCTTTGATGCCCATCAGGCAACCCACGTTGCCCGAGTTGCAGTCCGTGTCCCAGCCGCAGGTGTTGGCGACGCTCAACGCCTCCGAAACGCTGTGGCCGCCGTACAGCAGCGCCAAAATGATCACCGCGTGATTGGGGATCATGTGGCAGTTGCCGCCATACTTGTCATAACCATAGTGGGCCTGGACCTGGGCAAAGGCGTCCTGCCAGCGGTCAAAGCGGGCGCGCCAGCCGCGCAGGTCGTCGATCAGCCGGCGGATCAGGCAGTCGGGCGGGATGAGCGCCAGCGCCGCGTCCAGGAGTGCGTCGACATCGCGCTCCACGAAGGCCAGCGCCTCCATCGCGGCCAGCACCTGCGCGCCATAGATTGCCTCACCGTCGTGGCTGACGCTGGCGGCGCGCCGCGCGAGGTCGGCGGCGCGGGCGGGGTCGCCGGGCGCCAGCATGGCCCAGCCATCGATAAAGATCTGCGCGCCGATCTGCTCGGCCACCACGCGGCCGTTGCGCGCGATCGAGCCGCTCTCGGGCGCGGCGACGCCGGCCTTGAGCCGCAGATAGGCGGTGTGCTCGGTCGAGTTGCCCATCCCGCCCCACCAGAGGACTGTCTTTCCCTCGATGAGATAGTTGAGCCAGGTCTGGCCGATCTGCGCGGGCGTGAGCGCGGGATCATGGCGATAGTCGGCCATGGCGCGCAAAAAGGTGAACGTGCCGGCGATGTCGTCATCGGGCACGATCAGCGGGCGCCCCAGCCGCTCGTTGACGTAGCCGTGGATCGGCCCCAACTCGCGCAGGATCCGCTCGTAGGTCCAGCCCTCGAAGGGGCTGCCCAGGTAGACGCCGATGATCTTGCCGAGGACGCCGGCGTAGACGCGTTCGACATAGTCACGTGGGAGCATGGCCATGACAGTACCCTCATCAGTGGTGGTCGAGACAACGCAGCCATTCTGACCGCGGCGCGGGGAAAGCTCAAGTCCGGACGCACGCTATCCACAGAGTATCAGCGGATCGGGGCGCATGTTATCCACAGGCAACGCGATTTGTCCACAGGCTGGGGGTTGTTATCCACAGGGCAGGGACGCGCGGGGCGGCCGGCGCAAGTGGCGGCCCGCACACGCTGCGCTATAATAGGGCGCAACAGTGGGGGCCACAGGCCGCTTTGCCTGCTGCAGCCCGCGATTCAGATCCAGGAGGGTGACCGCATGAATGTGCGCGAGCGCATGCTGGCCATGGTGCAGGGGCGCGAACACGACCGCGTGCCATTTGTCGTCTATGACGGCATGTTCCCGAAGGACGAGCTATGCGCGCTGCTGGGGCCCGATCAGGTGGGCTTTTTGCGCTGGAGCCGCATCCACAAGGTGACGCATTCGCGCTGCGCGATGCGCTCGTGGGACAGGGTGACGGCGGATGGGCGCACGCGGCGAACTGCCATGTACACGCCCAAGGGTACGCTGTTCGAGGAGCGCGCCTATGAGCCGGCCTACGGCAGCAGTTCAGTGCGCAAGCACTATGTGGAAGAGCCCGAGGACTATGAGGCGCTGTGGGCCTGGCTCGAGGATGGCGTGGTGACCGAAGACTATGCCCACTACTATCGCGACGCTGCTGAGCTGGGTGAGTCGGGTCTGCCGTTGGCCGCGGTCGAACGCACGCCCTATCAGCAGCTGTGGGTCGAGTGGGTGGGGCTGAACAACCTCGGCTACCACTTTGCCGATTGCCCCGACCGCGTCGAGCACACCATCGCGTTGCTGCGCAAGCGCGCGCGCGAGATCTTTGAGTTGGCGCGGCATTCGCCGGCGCCGTTCATCGATTTCCCCGATAACATTACTGCGCCCCCGATCGGCCTGAAGCGCTTTAGCACCTACTGCGTGCCGCTGTACAATGAACTGGCCGACATGCTGACCGATCGCGGGGCGCGCGTCTTTGTGCACATGGACGGCGACCTGAAGCCGTTGTGGCCGGCCATCAGCGCTTCCAGGGTGGGGGGGCTGGATTCGTTCGCGCCCGCGCCCGACAACGATACGTCGGTGTCGGATGCAGTGCGGCTGTGGCCCGACATGCGTCTGTGGGTCAACTTTCCCTCGTCGCAGCACCTGCTGCCGGCGGAGGGGGTGCGCGCCCAGGCCGAGCGCATTCTGGCGGCGGCGGGGCACACCGGCCACCTCCAGATTCAGATCTCGGAGAACGTGCCGCTGAGCCGCTGGCGCACCAGCCTGCCCGCCATCGTGGACGCGATCAAGGCCTTCGGCAAGCCCTGACAACTACCATAGAGACACAAAGAGACACAAAGACACAGAGAATCTCGACATGGAATCCTCTGTGTCTTGTGTCTCTGTCAAATATGTCTGCGCGATACTGTCTACCCGGTGGCGCCCAATACGTGCAGCTCGCACACGCGCCGGAAATGGTAGCCATAGATGGCAAAGGTGATGGCTTGCGGAAAGAGCCGCGGACGGTGCAGCAGCGTCCAGAACCACAGCCGCCAGTATTCGGCGCGCTCCTTGCCGCGCACGCCCAGCACCACGATAGAGCGCAGCCAGGCTGTCAGATAGGACCACATGGGAACCGGGCGCACCGCGGTGCCCGGTCGGTACTCGCGCAAAAAGGTGCGCACGCGCTCATAGTAGGCGCGCGGGTTATAGATGGAACGCAGGATGTGCTGGTAGCCCTCCTTGAGCAAGGCCGGGTCCATGATGGAGTGCACGTTGCTGGTGCCGTCCACGTTGTCTCCCGTCCAGGTCTCGTCCACGCGGCCCTCGCTTGCCAACCGCTTGTACAGCTTGGTGCCGAAGGGCGCCTGCAGCAGGCCCACCATGGCAGTCACGATGCCGCTCCGCTGGATAAAGTCGATCTGTCGCTGAAAGATGGAGGGCTTGTCGCTGTCAAAGCCGACGATAAAGCCGCCCTGCACCTGCAAACCGGCGCGTTGCATCGACTTGACGCACTCTACCAGGTCGCGTCCGGCATTCTGGCGCTTGTTGCACTCGGACAGGCTGTCCTCATCGGGCGTCTCGATGCCCACAAAGACGGTGTCGAAACCGGCCTCGACCATCTGCGCCATCAACTCGGGGTCGTCGGCCAGGTCGATCGACGCCTCGGTCTGAAAGCCAAAGCCGCGCTTGCCCTTGCGCCAGGCGATCAGCGCCGGCAGGATCTCTTCCTTCAACTCGCGCCGCTTGCCGATAAAGTTGTCATCCACGAAAAAGACCCCTTGGCGCCAACCGAGCGCATACAGGCCGTCCAACTCGTTGATGATCTGAGCGGCGGACTTGGTGCGGGGCTTGCGCCCCAACATGGCGGTGATATTGCAGAAATCGCAATCAAAAGGGCAGCCGCGCGAGTACTGGATGGGCATCGACGAGTAGCTGCCCAGGTCGGCCAGCGACCACAGGGGCGTGGGCGAGAGGTGCATGTCGGCATGGAGCTCGGAAGTGTACATCCGCTGCGGCTGGCCGGTGGCCAGGTCGTGCAGAAACAGGGGCAGCGTCACCTCGCCCTCATTGAGCACAAAGTGGTCTACCAGCGGGAAAGAGGCGTGTTCGTTCAGAAACAGCGGGCCGCCGGCCACGATCTTGACGCCGGCGGCGTGACAGCGCTCGATCACCCGGATGGTCGAGTCGCGTTGGGCCACCATGGCGCTCACAAAGACATAGTCGGCCCATTCCAGGTCGCGCTGCTTGAGCGCGGTGACGTTCATGTCGATCAGGCGCTTTTCCCAGCCGGACGGCAGCAGCGCCGCCACGGTCAGCAGACCCAGGGGCGGGGTGGTCGCCTTTTTCTGGACAAAGGGCAGGGCGTGTTTAAAACTCCAAAATGTGTCCGTAAACTCGGGATAAACGAGAAGTATCTTCATCAAACGAGGCTCCTTTCGTTCCAGTAGCATGTGCTAACACTACTTTGGACACGCTCGCCTCGTTGCGGGTTGCAGAGCTCTGGGCCGGGCGGCTGCAGTTGGATGCTGTAACCCCACCGCGCCGTGCAGGAGTCGGCGCGCCCGTAGGCGCGTCGGGCGCCTCCAACCGAACGTGCGGTGCGCCGCCGCTGCCGAAACTTGTTTGACAGAGCCCCCGTTCTGTGATACCATCGGCTTTACTGCCAAGAGGCTCTTATAAAGAGGGGTGGAGGGATCGGCCCGACGAAGCCCCGGCAACCTGGGACAGCGCGAGGCACGCCGCGCGTTCGAGGTGCCAATTCCGGCAGATGGCTCGATCCATCTGAAAGATGAGAGGGAGGCGGGTCTCCCTGTGGGGAGACTTTTTTTTTAGCCAGAGACGACACGGTTGGCATGGCATGTGAATAGCCTGTCAGCGCTGCACGCCGCGTCGTTCATCCTGTTTAACCTTGCTGTGACA
>DIVQ01000053.1 GCA_002423325.1 Anaerolineales bacterium UBA6128
TGACAAGCACGCCCTCAAGATTGTGGAGGATGCGGCGCACTGTTGGGGTTCGCAGTGGCGGGGCAAGGGTATGGGGGCGTGGGGCGATATCGGCGGGGTGTCGCTGCAGATGTCCAAGAACATCACCTCGGGCGAGGGCGGCATTATCCTCACCGACAACGCCGAGTATGCCAAGTACGCGCGCTCGATCACTAACTGCGGGCGCGAGGAGCATGGCCTGTGGTACGACCACGCCGTGATCGGCGGCAACTACCGCCTGACCGAGCTGCAGGCGGCCATCCTGCTGGGCCAGATGACCCGATTGCTTGAGCAGACGCACAAACGCGCCGAGAACGCCGACTATCTGACCGAACGCCTGTCGGGCATCCCGGGCATCCGCACCGTCCGCAGCGATCCGCGGGTGACGCGTCGCGCCTGGCACGGTTATGGCATCCGCTTTCTCTCGGAGGCGTTTGGCGGGCTGCCGCGGGAAAAGTTCATCGCCGCGCTGCAGGCAGAGGGCGTGCCGGCCGCGCCGTGCTATCTGTGGCCGGTCTACAAAAACAGGGGCTTTCTGGCGCTCAAGGGGCGCGGTGGGCCGGGGCGCTGGCCATTCTGCGATGTCGAGATTGACTATGGCCGGGTCTACTGCCCGGCAGCGGAAAAGCTCTGTGCTGACGAGGCCGTGGTGCTGCCGCAGCAGCTTCTTCTTGGCGAGCGCGCCGATATGGACGACGTTGTCGCGGCGGTGACCAAGATCCATGCACTGCAGCACGAGGCCCTGTAGCGCCGATCAGACGATGTACTCACACAGGATTGTGCCGGTTCATTGAGGAGAGGAACAACTAGATGTTGAATGACCCCAATAGCATGACCAATCCCTGCGATGAACTCGACGTAGCGTCCGCAACCGACTCTGACGAGGAAACTGAGGTTGAGGCAGAGGACGAGGACACCGATGAGGAGGAGCAGACTGCCGAGGTCGTGGTTGAGGTCCGGCGCAAGGTGAATCTGGACGACATTTCGGCCGAGGATACGGTCAGCCTGTATCTGAAACAGATGGGGCAGGCCTCGCTGCTGACGGCTGAAGAAGAAGTGATGTTGGCCAAGCAGATCGAAGAGGGCGATTGGGCGCAGAAGCGCCTGCGCTCGCGCAGCCTGTCGGAAGAGGAACGCGAGGAGCAACTGCATCTGGTGGCCATCGGCGAGCAGGCGCGCGTGCGCCTGGTCGAAGCGAACACTCGGCTGGTCGTGAGCGTCGCCAAAAAGTACATCGGTCAGGGCGTGCCGTTTCTGGATCTGATCCAGGAGGGCAANNCCTATGCTACCTGGTGGATCCGCCAAGGCATTACGCGGGCGCTCGCGCAGCAGAGCCGGCTGATTCGCCTGCCGGTGCATGCGGGCGACCAGATCCGGCACATCTACCGCGTCGCCGAACAGCTGGAGCAGGAGGGCGGCCAAAGGCCGACGCCGGAGCAGATCGCCGCTCAGACCGGCATCGACGCGACCAAAGTGGAGCGTCTGCTGCGCATCTCGCGCTACCCCGTATCGCTCGAGCGCCCTGTGAGCGAGGATGGCGACACCGAGCTGGGCGATTTCATCGAGGACGAAGAGTCGCCGCAGCCCACCAATGTCGCCGACCAGCAACTGCTGCGCGAGGCTCTCGAAGAGGTGATGGGCGCGCTGAGCGCCCGCGAGGTCCGCATCCTACGCCTGCGTTTTGGACTGCGCGATGGTCGCGCTCATACGCTCGAAGAGGTTGGCGAAAAGTTCGGGTTGACTCGCGAGCGCATTCGCCAGATCGAGCATCAGGCGCTGGCACGCCTGCGCAATCCACGCCGCGCGGACCAACTGCGTGACTATTTGCGCTAGCGTGCTGAGGTCTCCGATGGAGCTGTACCCGGGGCTTCAGGTACTGCCCTGCTCTTTCGAGTCGGGTCGGACGATCAACGTCAGTCTGTTCAGTGGTCAACACTGTCTGCTGGTCGATGCGGGCGTAGCCAGCACCCCAGCAGACTGCATTATCCCCGCACTGCACGCGCTGGGTCTCAGCCCGCGCGACCTCGACTGGCTTCTCTGTACCCACGCCCATGCCGATCATCTGGGTGGTATGGCCGCGCTCTTTGACGCCTCGGGCGGGCGTTTGCGCGTGCTCGCACACGCCCTGGATGCGCGCGCCATCGCCGATCACCGCTACCTTGCCGCCGTCGTGAATGGTATGACCGACGAGGCCAGCATCGCCGCCTATCTGGCGCGTTGCGGACCCGACGTGCCCGTGCACATCGCTCTGCAGGGCGGCGAGATGATCGACCTCGGGGGGCTCACGCTGGAGGTGATCCACGCGCCGGGGCACACGCCGGGCAACCTGGCGCTGTTCGAGCCGGCGCATGGCGCGCTGATCCATGGCGAATCGGTAATGCCAGCCCCGCAGGCCGGGGCGGCTGGGCTTTGCGCGACAACGCACTTGGGGAGCGATCCGGTCGCTTACCGCAGCGCGCTGCAACGCCTCCAAGCGCTGCCCTTTACCTGGTTTGTGCCGTCTCACGAGCCGCCGATGGACAAGGACGCCGGGCGGCAGCGCATCGCTGCCGCGCTGGCAGATCTGGACGCATTCGAGGCCGCGGTTCGAAAGGCGGTGCACGGCCGCCCTGAGGACACGGCTGCGCTGGCCAAGGCAGTGGCGGTCGCCGGCAAGTACCAGCAAAGCCCCGCGTTCGAGTCTCAGGTGGCGGCGGTGGCCAGGGCGCTAACCGCCTGATGCCGCCAGCGCACGCGCAAGCAGCCCCTGAATCCGGCTGGCATCAGGATGTGCGCCAACACCCCGCCGGCCGGCCCGGACAGATCCCCGGTCGTCTTGCTCTCCGTCTTCGCGAGGATCTGGTTACTGGTGATGGCATCTCTCGGCCTCGCTCAGCCTCGTCCTGTGAGCAGCAGGTCGGCAAAGTGCCCCGGCAGGCCGCTGGCGCGCACGCTGGCGGCGGCCGCCTCCACAGCNNCGCCGGTGCGTTACCGCGATCTCATCGCCCAGATCCAGCAACGCATAGGCCGCGCGCGAGTCGCCGTCCTTGGGCTTGCCCACGCTGCCATCGTTAACCAACCAGACGCCGGCGACGAACTTGACATAATGCAAGTGCGTGTGCCCGAAGGCCAGCACATCCGAGTCAGCGCTGCGCGCGATCCGTTCCAGGCTGGCACGCGGGCGATCGGCGTAGACATACTCGTTGATCTTGCGCGGGCTGCCGTGCACCAGCAGCAGACGACGCCCGGCGTGCTCCAGCCGGATGCTGGGGAGCAGGGCGCGCAGGAAGGCCTTGTGGTCGGGGGTCACGTGGTCGCGCGTCCAGCGCAGCGACAGATCTCCCAGCGCATGCGCGCTCTCGGTGGTGTAGGCGCAGCCGCATCCCTCGCGATCAAACCCGACGCCGTCATCATAGTTGCCCATGATGGTAGGGATGCGCCGTTCGCGAACGAGCGCGATCACCTCGTTGGGGTAGGCGCCATAACCCACCAGGTCGCCCAGGCAGTAGATGGCGTCCGGTTGCTGGCGGTCTATGTCGCTGAGCACGGCCTCCAGGGCGTGCAAGTTGCCGTGAATGTCGCTGAACAGGGCGAGTCGCATGGATGCCTCCTTGCGTTGCATGGGACAGGACGAGTCCGGCTCAGCCAAAGCGACCGGTAATGTAGTCCTCGGTACGCTTGTCCTTCGGGTTGGTGAAGAACTCGGCCGTCGGTCCGTACTCGACCAACGTGCCGGCGCGCTCCTCATTGGCCATGAAAAAGGCGGTATAGTCCGAC
>DIVQ01000188.1 GCA_002423325.1 Anaerolineales bacterium UBA6128
CGATCTGGGCGCCAGCCCGCGCGCCACTCTCGCGCTCTATCACACCTCTCAGGCGCTGGCGGCCATCCGCGGCCGCAGCTATGTGCTGCCCGATGACGTGCAGGCCCTGCTGCAGCCGGTGCTGGCCCATCGCCTGGTGCCCAGCTCCAAACCGCGCCTGCGCGGCGAGACCTCCCGCAGCATTCTGCAGGCCATCGCGGCCCAGGTGCCCGTCCCCGTGGAGGAGGACTGGAGCGGAGAAACGCGCGAATGAAGGGCACCCTCTGGTGGCTCTTTCTGGGCCTCATGTTCCTGATCGCTATCGCCACGCGCCGCGGCATGCTCAGCGTGCTGATCCTGGTGCTGGCGCTGGCCGCCGGGCTCTCTGCGCTCTGGGCGCGCTACTGCCTCAGCAAGGTCACCTACAAGCGCCTGCTCGCCAACGACCACATCGGTCACGGCGAGGAGGCCGTCATGACCCTCGAGTTTGTCAACGCCAAGCCGTTGCCGCTGGCCTGGCTGCAGGTCGTCGACCAGTTCCCGCGCAACCTGCAGTTGCTCACCGAGCAGACGCGCTACACTGTCTCGCGCGAGTATGTCTTTTTCAGCACCATGCTGGCGCTGCGCTGGTATGAACGCGTCACGCACACCCATCGCATCCTTGGCTCGCAGCGCGGACGCTACAGGCTCGGTCCGGCCCAGCTCATCTCTGGCGACGTGTTCGGCTTTCGCCAGTCCAGGCGTGAGGACACCGAGGTTGAGGAACTGGTCGTCTATCCCAAGGTGGTGCCGGTGTCGGCGCTCGGACTGCCATCGGGCCGCCCGATTGGTGAGTGGCTCGGTCCTCGCCGCATCATCGAGGACCCGCTGCGCTTTTCTGCCGTGCGCGAATACGTCCCCGGAGACAACCCCCGCAGCATCCATTGGCGCGCCACCGCCCGCACCGGCGCGTTGCAGACCAAAGTCTTTGAGCCCAGCGCCACGCGCCTGATCGCGCTGGTCGTCGATTCGCAAACCACGCCGCAGGCCTACGCCTACATTCCCGAACACCTCGAGCTGGTGGCTACGGCCGCCGCTTCGCTGGCCATTCACGCCCTCGGCGAACGCTACGCCGTGGGGCTGTGGACCAACGACATCGGACCCGGCGGTCAGGGCTGGACGGAGGTCAAGCCCAGCCGCCACCCGCAACAGAGATCCACGCTCTTGACCGCGCTGGCCGGCCTGGGGCCCATCTCGGGCAGCACCTTTATGACGGTGCTCAGGATGATGCGTCGCCGTCTGCCCTACGGCGCCACGGTCATCGCCATCACGGCAATGCCCGATGAGGCGGTCTATCAGGCGCTGTTGGCGCTGCAGGAGGGCGGGCACCCGGTCCAGCTCTACACCGTAGGCGATGAGCCCATGCAACCGCCCGAAACCTTACCGAGTTTTCACCTGGGAGGCCGTGATGTCTGGCAGCGACTCACAACGCTGGAATTGGCTTGAGAACGGGATTATCCCGGTCGTCTCAGCCCTGATGTTCGCTGCCTGGGTGCGCCCGGTGTATCAGGCGCTGCTCAACTGGCAGATGGTACGCCCGGTCGGGCTGCAATACCCCACCTGGCTGATCGTCCTCATCCCCCTGGTCGTTTCCACCGCGGAGACGGCGCTGCAGGCGCGCGCCAACGGCCGCTGGCTGGCGCTCGCCGTGGGTCTGCCCATTCTGGTGGCGACGCTCATCTACCTGACGCCTGAGGGCGCCGGCTTTGTCCGGCAGCCACTCCAGGCGACCTGGCAAGTGCTTCTCAGCCTCGGCCGCTTTGGGGGCAAGCTGCCCGCCTCGCTGTTGATCCTCGTACTGACCGCGGTGTTGATCGTGCGCGGTCTGCTGGTCGACTGGATGGCGCACGACGCGCTCTGGCGCACCTTTGTCATCGGCGTCGTGGCGCTCGGCCTGCTGATGATGCTGGCGCCGCGCGTCACTGCACCGCTCGCCCTGGGGCGCGCGATGGCCTCCTTCCTGCTGTGGGGCCTGATGAGCCTGGCGATCATCGCGGTGGCCAACATGCTGTACAACGAGCGCGCGCTCGGGAAAAAGGCGCCCACCGTCAGTCGGCACTGGCTGGTTGTGGTCAGTTTGGCGGTCGGGGTGGTGATCCTCGTGGGCTGGGGGCTGGGGCTGCTCTTTTNNGGTTCGACCCCATCCGCAAGGCCATTGGCGCCGCGATCAGTTGGCTGCTCACGGCCATCGTGTATGTGATCTTTTTGGTGCTCGAGCCACTGATCAACTGGCTGGCCAGCCTCATCGCCAAGCGCGAGATGCCCAAGATCGAGCTCTCCAAGCCGCTGCTGGAACAGCTTGAGGAGCTTGAGGAGCAGCAGCTCGCCGCCGGCACCACGCCGCCCTGGGGCGCCATCGCCGCCGGGCTGGTCGTGCTTGTCATCATCGTTGTGCTGATCGCGGCCTGGCGCCGTCGCCAGCGCGACCGCATCACGGCCGGTGTGGAGGAACAACGCGAGTACATCGGCAGCATGGACCTGTTCCTCAGCCAACTGCGCGACCTGCTGAACGCCCACCGCCGCCCCGGCCGCACCCTCTTTGCCGACAGCCTGGATGCCAACGACCCGCGTCATCGCCTGCGCGTCCTCTACCGCCGGCTGCTCCTGGCAGGACGCGCCATCGATCAGCCACGTCTGCGCGGACAGACGCCTGCCTCCTACGCCCGCCGTCTCGCCCGCCTCAAGCCCGCCGAGGACGACGACCTGCAGCAACTGACCGAGGCCTACCACCTGGTGCGCTACGCTGACGAGGTCCCCTCGCCCGAGACGCTGGCGCAAGCCGAGCAGGCCGTGGCCCGGATCGAGGCCGCTCTCAAGCCCGACACACGCCCCGCCTGAGAAAAAGATCCGGAGTGGGGCGAACCTTGTGTTCGCCCGTGCGTCGCAACGCGGTCAGGCTTGCGCTTTCCCCGACCCGCCCTATAATCGCTGGCGTCTCTACCCTGAAGCGAGGTGCGCCCGTGAGCCAGCGCCACAAGCGCCTGCGTCTGGTCGCGCTGCTCAGCGCGCTCCTGCTGGTTCGCCTGGCCTGTTGCGCCGGCCCGGCCGTCACACCCACTGAGGAGACACTCATGCCCACCACGACACCGCAGCCCAGCCCCACCGAGGAACCTCTCTACAAAAGCCGCGTACTGACTCCGCCCGGCTCCTTCACCAGCGGCGCAGAAGGCCCCGCCGTGGGGCCGGATGGCGCGCTCTACGCCGTCAACTATGCCCGGCAGGGCACCATCGGACGCGTCATGCCCGATGGCGAGCACAGCCTGTTCGTAACACTGCCCAAGGGCAGCACTGGCAACGGCCTGGTGCTCGACAGCCACGGCGACCTGCTGGTGGCCGACTATACCGGACACAACGTCCTGCGGCTGAACCTCAGCACCCGCGAGGTCGCCGTGCACGCCCACGAGCCGCGTATGAATCAGCCCAACGACGTGTGCATCACGGCCAACGACATTGTCTATGCCAGCGATCCGAACTGGGGCGCCGGCACCGGCCAGCTCTGGCGCATCACGCCCGACGGCGTCACGACGCTGCTTGAGGGTGATATGGGCACCACCAATGGCATCGAGGTGAGCCCCGACGAGGCGCACCTGTATGTCAACGAGTCGCTGCAACTGCGCATCTGGCGCTACGACCTGTCACCGGAAGGCGAGGTCAGCAACAAGCAGTTGCTGGTGCAGTTCCCCGACCACAACCTCGACGGCATGCGCTGCGACGTCGATGGCAACCTGTATGTGACACGCCACGGCAAAGGCGTCATCGCCATCATCTCACCCGCCGGCGAGCTACTCCGCGAGATCCCCCTGCACGGCAAGCTGTGCAGCAACCTGGCCTTTGGCGGCCCCGACGGTCGCACCTGCTATGTCACGCTGCAGGACACCGGCAACGTAGAAGTGTTCCGGACGGCGGCGCCGGGGCGCGCCTGGGCGCTGGCGCAGCGCTGAGGGGATGCGCATGAGCAAAGGCGTCCTGATCGACAAGCTGGAACGCGTGCTGGACGACTTTTTCCAGGTCCTGCGCGCCACGTTCCGCTTTGTCAAGACCGACGGTAGCCTCAGCGAGCCGCTCGAGCGGCTGGTGTTCGAGCGCGGCGACTCGGTGGCGGTGCTGCTGTACGACCCGGCGCGCGACGAGGTCGTGCTGGCGCAGCAATTGCGCCTACCGGTCTACCTGCGCGAGGGCAACGGCTGGCTGCTCGAGTTGGTGGCCGGCATGCTCGACGCCGGTCGCTCGCCCGAAGACATCGCGCGCAGCGAGGCGCTGGAGGAGGCCGGCTACCAGCTGGATGCCCTGGAGCACCTCGTCACCGTCTACCTCAGCCCGGGCGCGTGCACCGAGCGCATCCACATCTATCTGGCTGAGATCACGCCCGAGCAACGCGTGCAGGCGGGCGGCGGCCTGCCCGGCAGCGGCGAGGACATCCGCGTGCGCGCCATCCCACGCGCCGAGGCGCTGGCGATGGTCGCCGATGGCCGCATCCGTGACGCCAAGACGGTCATCGCGCTGCAACGCCAGGCCTTGCTGGCGCGCCGACGCGACGCCGCCTCAAAGGAGGCTTGCCATGCAACGTGAACGCATCCTGGACTGGATCGGGGGGCTGCCCATTCGCAGCAGGCTGCTCGAATATGTGCGCGCGACTGGCGCGCCCGCCTGGCTGGTGGGTGGCACGGTGCGCGACGCCCTGTTGCAGCGCCCCAGCGTCGACCTTGACCTGGTCGTCCAGGCCGATGCACTGGAGATAGCCCAGCGTGCGGCCAACCACTTTGGCGGCGCCTTTGTGCCGCTGGACGCAGATCGCGACGTGGGCCGCGTGGTGCTGCGCGTGGGCGACCAGCACCTGCACTTTGACTTTGCCGGGCTGCGCGCCGCCGACATCGAGGCCGACCTGTGGGCGCGCGACTATACCGTCAACGCCATGGCCGTGACGCTGGACGACCGCCTTGCCCTGCTGGATCCTACCGGCGGCTGGGCCGATTTGCAGGCGGGCGCCCTGCGCGTGGTGCGCCCGGACGCCTTCCCCAGCGACCCGTTGCGCGTATTGCGCGGCTTGCGACTGCGCGGCAGCCTCGGCTTTGACCTGACCGCCGACACCGCGATCCTTTGCCGCCGCTACGCGCCCGCCCTGGCCGAGGTCTCGGCTGAGCGCGTGCGCGACGAGCTGGCGCTCATCCTGGCGCTGGACGACGCCGCCGGCAGCCTGGCCTACGGCGCTGAACTGGGCATTCTGCAGGTGATCATGCCCGAGTTCGGCTGCGACGAGGCACTGCTGGATCGCGGTGTTCGAGCCGTGGGATCGCTGGAGGCCCTGGCCGCACCCCTGTGGGCCGATCCGCTGGGACGCCAGAGCGCCGACGATGCGGTCAGTCCCGCGCAGGCGGGCATTCAGCCGCCCGGCGCCGAGTTGCTGGTGGACTATGCGCCCGGCCTGCTCGAGGCCTGGGCACAAGAGCTGACTGTGGGTCGCACGCGCTGGCAGGCCTGCAAGCTGTCCGCGCTGTTGAGCGTGCTGCCCGCCGGCGCCGCCGCCACCGAGCCCACCGCCCGCCGCATGCACCTGGCCAAGACCGAGATGCGCCTGCTGCGCGGGATGCTGCTAGGCCGCGCGGCCCTCCTCACGCTGGCACGCCACGCTGACCTCGAGCCGCTCGAGATCTACCGCTTCTACCGCGATACCGGCGACGCCGGCCCCGACGCGCCGGTGCTGAGCCTGGCCTTGGCAGACACGGCGGGCTTTGCTGAGGCAGAACTGGAGCGCCCCGCCCTGCTCGCCTGCGTGCGTCGCCTGCTGGAGGCCTGGTTCGAGCGCCACGCCACGCTGGTCGAGCCGCCGCAGCTCCTCTCCGGGCACGACCTGGTGCTCAACCTGCCCGTCAACCCGGGGCCTATCCTGGGGGAACTGCTCGAGCTGCTGCGCGAGGTGCAGGTGCAGGGGTTAGTGGTCACCCGCCACGAGGCACTCTCGTACCTGCGCACCTACCTGCTTGGGCAGCGCTAGAGTAGAGACGTTGGAAGGGGCAAGCAGGCGTCTGGTATAAACGGGCCTTCTGTCGCCCCTTCCAACGTCTCGACGCGCTACCGCCGATGCGCGGACATGACGTCAGCCCTGTAGCTCCCGCGCAAACGCGAATCCGCCGCCCGTGCCCGCCTGCTGTCTGTTTCAGCTGACTATCTGATCTCCAGCCCCAGCAGGTGCCGCCGTACCACGTCCAGCGCGCCGTGCAGCAGCCAGCCGCGCCCCGACGGGCCAGCGCGCGGCACGCGTGGCTCGGCCTGCGCCACCCCGTCCGCGTGCGCCAGGCTGATGTAGATCATCCCTGCGGCCGCATCCGTGGGGTCATCCGGCCCCACCAGCGCCAGACCCAGGTCGGCGCCATACAGCCGCCGCACCGCCTCTGCGGCGCGCGCGCCCGCGGCTGCGCTGGGCGCTCCTTCTGTGGACAGCCCCAGCGCCTCCAGCAGCGCCGCCACTCCCGGCGCCACCAGCGACCCGACCAGCCCCTTGCGCCCCTGCGCGCCCTGGCTCAGGGCCAGGTTCAGCTCGCCGCTCGTCACGCCATCTGCCAGCGCCAACGTCAATCCGTGCTCCACGAGCAGCGCGGACACCGCGCTCGCCAGCGTCTCGCCGTCTGCGCCATAGATGTACTCGTCCAAGCGCGCACGCAGTTCGCTCACCACCGGCGCGATCAGCGCCTCCGCCTCGGCCTCGCTGTCGGCCTTGGCCGCGATGCGCACGTCGGTCTGCCCGGGGTGGGCGAGCGTACCGACCGTGGGGTTCGCCAGGTGCATCAGGTCGCCGATCTGCGCATCAACGGCGCTCTCGCCGATACCGCACGTGTGCACGATGCGGCTCTTGATGACGCCCGTCAGACCGTAGCGCGCACGCAGCCAGGGCAGCACCGCGTGCTCCATCAGATACTGCATCTCGTGCGGCACGCCCGGCAGGCAGATGATGACTCGCTCCTCCTGCTCCACGGCAAAGGCGGGTGCCGTGCCCACCGGGTTGTGGATCACGTGAGCGCCGCGCGGCAAACAGGCCTGCTTGCGGTTGTTCGCCGTCATCGGGCGTCCCATGCGCGCGAAAAAGCCCGCCACTTCCGCCACCAGCGCCTCGTCCAGCACCAGGTCGCGGTTGGTGGCCTCGGCCACGGCCTCGCGCGTCACGTCATCCACCGTGGGGCCCAGCCCACCCGTGGTGATGATCACCTCGGAGCGCCGCAGGCTGTTACGCAGGATGTCGGCGATACGCCCCTGATTGTCGCCCACCGTCACCTTGTAGTACAGGTTCAGCCCGATGGTCGTCAACTGGCGCGCGATCCACGCCGCGTTGGTGTCGATGATCTCGCCCAGCAGCAGTTCGGTCCCGATCGAGATGATCTCTGCCTGCAAAGCTCGCCCCCTGTGGTTGGGAATGGATGGTAGAGGAGTCGTTGAATCACGAATTAGACGAATATCACAAATGACACGAATGGAACATTATAGAACGAACGAAATGGTTCAGCATGACTTGGCCCCTTCGTGTCATTCGTGATCCTGCATTCGCGTCATTCGTGATCAGTCCGTATCCCTACAGGTGCTCGCCCATACCCTGTGAGCGCAGCAGCTTGACGAGCGCGGCCACGTCCTGCGCCCGGGCCTTGGGCAGCACCAGCAGCGCGTCGGCGGTGTCGATGATGATCATCTCTTCGCAGCCGATGGCCGTCACCAGCCGCCCCTCGCTGCGAATCAGCGAGCGCTGCGTGTCCAGCCCCACGAACGTGCCGGCGCCCAGCACCACGTTCCCGTCTGCATCGCTGGGCAACAACTCGAGCAGCGACGCCCAACTGCCGATGTCGCTCCAGCCCAATTCCGCCGGGATCACCACCACGTCCTGCGCGTGCTCCATGATGCCAACATCAATGGTCGTGCGCTCGATCGCGTCCCAGGTGGTCGCCGATACGTCGCCCGTGCTTGCCTGCGCGGCGATCTGCTCCAGTTGCGCATACATCGTCGGCAGTTGCCGCGCAAACTCGCCAAGGATGCGGCCCACTGTCCAGGCAAAATACCCGGTGTTCCAGTAGTAGCGCCCGCTGTCCACGAACGCGCGTGCCTGCGCCTCAGGCGGTTTTTCAGTAAAGCGCGTCACCGCATAGGTCGGCTGACCGTTCAGCGTGGCGCGCAGCGCGCCGCGCTCGACATAGCCGAATCCGGTATCGGGGCGCGTGGGGATGATGCCGATGGTTGCGATGGCGCCGCGTCGCGCTGCCGCGATGGCAGCCACCAGCGCCTCACGAAATCGCTCGGGATAGGTTATGGCGTGGTCGGCGTGCAGCGAGACCATCACCGCTTCGTCGCCGGCCGTGGCGCGCAAGCGCATGGCCGCCAGACCCAAACAGGGCGCCGTGCCGCGCGGCGATGACTCGATCAGAATGTTCTCGGACGGCAGCTCGGGCACCTGCTCCGCCACCTGCGCCGCGTGATCGGGCCCCGTGAGGATGTGGACATGCTCAGGCGGGATCAGTGGCAGCACGCGGTCGACCGTCTGCTGCAACGTCGAGCGCTCGCCCACCAGCCTCAGCAGGTGTTTGGGGCGCTGGACTCGGCTGTGCGGCCACAGTCGCGTGCCGCTGCCCCCCGCCAGGATCGTCACATGGGTGTTGCACAGATCAACCTCGGTCTCAGATGCCATCGTGGGATCCTTTTCCGTGTGATGTCGGTACCATTCATCCGGGTTGGAGGCGGCGTCAGATCCTCACCCCGGCCGCAAGTACTCTCGCGCCCGCTCCCGGCGAGAGAGGGGCACACTGGTGACAAGTATTGCGCAGCTTCGCCAGCCCCTACTTTGTGCTGAGCCTCTGGTACAGCCCGCTTCAGCGGGCGTGTAGGCGTCCACCCCTCTCCCCACGGGAGAGGGGCTGGGGGTTGAGGGCTAGTGCGCCAGCACATAGCTCATGCCGTCCACCCGACGCACCATGCCCTTGAGCTCCATCATCACCAGGGTGCTCGATACGGTGGCGGTTGGCAGGCCTGCGGTGCGCACCAACTCGTCCAGTTGCAGCGGCTCGCTGCTGAGGCAGGCCAACAGCGCCTGCTCGGTGGCACTCTCGGGAACGATCTCGCGAACCTCGCTCTGCTGCGCCACCATCGTCAGGTTGAGCTCTTCGAGGATGTCCTCAACGCGCGTCACCAGCTTGGCTTCGCCGCGTTGGATGGCGGCATTGGTGCCCGCGCTGACCTGGTTGTAGACGTTCCCGGGCACGGCAAAGGTCTCGCGGCCCTGCTCCAGCGCGAACTGCAGCGTGATGAGCGCCCCGCTCTTGACGCCCGCTTCCACCACCAGTGTGCCAAGCGACAATCCGCTGATGATGCGGTTGCGTGGCGGGAAATTGCTCGCCTCCGGCTTGATCCCGATGGCATAGTCCGAGATCAGCGCGCCGCTCGCGACGATCGCCGCGGCCAGGTCGCGGTGTCGCTCCGGGTACACCTGATCCACGCCGGACCCCAGCACGGCCAGGCTGCGCCCCCCGGCTTCCAAGGCAGCGCGGTGCGCCACGCCATCGATGCCATAGGCCAGCCCGCTCACCACGGTGATGCCGTTGCTCGCCAGCCCTCCGGCGATGCGTTGCGCCACGTCCTTGCCATAGGCGCTGGGACTGCGCGTGCCCACCACGGCCACCGCCCAACGATCGTCAGGCCGCAGGTCGCCGCGCACGTACAGAACGGGCGGCGGCTGGTCAATGTTCTGCAGGAGCGCAGGATAGTCGGGGCTTTCCCAGGTCAGCGCTCTGGCGCCCACCCGTTCGATCCGGGCCAACTCGTCGTCCAGGTCGATGCGCTGACGCAAGTAGAGCAGCCGCTCGAGGGCATCCTTCGGGAGACCCGCGGCCCGCAGCGAGGCCGGGTCAGCCTGCCAGGCCACCGCCAAGTCGCCAAAGTAGGCCAGCAGCCGCTTGACTCGCACGGCGCCGATGTACGGGATGCGGCTGAAGCCCACCCAGTACCGGATGTCGCTCATGCTGCCCCCCCTACGTCCGACATCGTCGCCGCCTGACAGGCCGCTCCCCGGGCCGAGGCCCGG
>DIVQ01000039.1 GCA_002423325.1 Anaerolineales bacterium UBA6128
GGGGTACGCTGGCCGTGTCGCCTGACTATGCCAGAGACCGCACACTGTTCTGGGGCGGCTGCGACTCGGGCAGTACGGGGATGGGCGTGTGGCGGTCTGAGGATGGCGGGGACACCTGGCAGCCGGTCTGGTTCGGTCTGCGGCACCTGTGCGTGGAACGACTTGAACTATCGCCAGCCTACAGTGCTGATGGCGCCTTGGCCGCTTACTGCCAGTACGCGGACCTGTCGGGCGGCGAATGGGGGCAGTCGGTCTGGGTTTCGCGAGACCGGGGCGAGACCTGGTCGTTGGCCGGGAGCACTGCGGACCTCTATGTGCAGCCGCTGCCTCGGGCGGAGGCGCTGTTCGGCGTGCCGATGAGGGAGTCTCCGGTGTCTCCGGGTATGGGGTGGGCCGGTGTGGGCACAGGCACGGGCGACGCGTATCGCGAGACGTTGTCTTTTTCCGAGGGCGAGTTCTTTGTGGCTCAAGCCCTCTCGTCTGCCTATCCGGAGGATCAGGCCCTGTTCGTGCTTAGCACGCAGCACCTGTATCGGTCGGAGGATGATGGCCTGACTTGGAAGATGGCGCGCTCTCACACAGTGGACGTCAAGGCCAGCGACGCGCGATTCGCGGTGCTGGCAGCGACGGTCGGCGCGGGTGGCGAGACCGAAGTCGTGTTGCTGGACGAGGCGGGTGGACTGTACTGGGTTACCCAGGGCAGCGTGCGTTGGGAGCCGACGGGTCAGTCTGTGCGGTGAGCCGCCGACAGCATTGGAGGTGAACAGGTGCGGTCAACGGATGTGCGCGTGGTTGGAGCGTCGCTGTATCTGATTCCAGTGCAGACGCGCGTGCCGCTCAAGTTCGGGCACGAGACACTTACTTCGGCGATTTGCGCGCGCGTGCGCGTGCGCGTGCGCGACCGCAAGGGCAGGGTCGCCGAGGGCTGGGGCGAGACGCCGCTCAGCGCTCAATGGGTCTGGCCCAGCAGCCTGCCCGAAAGCGAGCGGCGGGCCGAGTTACAGGGGCTGTGTCGCAAGTTGGCGGGGGCGTGGGCGGAGTATGATGTCAGCGGGCATCCGGTCGAGGTGGGCTATCGCTTTCAGAAGGACGTTCTGCCGGACCTGCTGAGCGAGGTGAACGGAGAGCGCCAGAGGCTGCGGGGGCCCGACGCGGAGCCGATGCCCTGGTTGGCTGCGCTGGTCTGCTGTTCACCGTTCGACATTGCGCTGCACGATGCCTACGGAGTGTTGCACGAACGCCCGATCTATGCGCTGTATGACGCTGACTGGATGAGCGCGGACCTGGCCAGCTACCTCGCGCCCGCTGCAGGATCGGACGTCTCATTTGATGGACGGTTTCCGGCTGACTATCTTGCGGCGCCGCGCGTCGGTAGCCTGCCCGCGTGGCATCTGGTGGGTGGGCTCGATCTCTTGAGTCGCGACGAACTGACCGGGCGCGAGCCTCAGGACGGCTATCCCGTGCTGCTTGCGGACTGGATCGCGCGTGATGGGCTGTTCTGCCTGAAGGTCAAGTTGCGTGGGAACGACGCGGCCTGGGACTACCAGCGCCTTGTCAGGGTTGGCGAGTTGGCTGTTGCGGGGGGCGCGCACTGGCTTTCCACTGATTTCAACTGCACGGTGACTGAGCCGGGCTATGTGAACGCCATTCTGGATCGACTGGTTGTCGAGCATCCGCGCATCTATGGCATGATTCTGTACGTCGAGCAGCCCTTCCCGTATGATTTGGAGGCGCATCGCATCGACGTACACAGCGTTTCGGCGCGCAAGCCGCTGTTCATGGATGAGAGCGCGCATGACTGGACGCTGGTGCGATTGGGGCGCGCGCTTGGCTGGACCGGTGTGGCGTTGAAAACCTGCAAGACGCAGACCGGCGCGTTGCTCAGCCTGTGCTGGGCCAAGGCGCACGGTATGACGCTGATGGTGCAGGATCTGACCAACCCCATGCTTGCACAGATCCCGCATGTGCTCCTGGCAGCACATGCCCAGACCATTATGGGAGTCGAGACGAACAGCATGCAGTTCTACCCCGAGGCTTCGCTCCCGGAAGAAGCGGTGCACCCGGGGCTGTATCGACGTCGTGCAGGGCGTCTGGATCTGAGCAGCATCCGCGGGCCGGGGTTTGGCTATCGGCTGGAAGAAATCGCCCGGGTGCTGCCGCCGGCGACGGTTGCGTGCGGCGAGGACGCTTGAACGCATAAACACCAGTGGAGGGTCAGCAGAGTGATCGGTAATCAGGACATCGTAATCCTGCGCGACTGGGCCAGGCGCGTCGCCGAGGTTGCGAGCCTGTCCGTGATGGAGCAGCGTCGGCACATGTGGGTGCGTCACAACCGCATGGAGCGGGTGCGCCCCATGATCCTGGTCTTCCCGGAGGGTTCCTGGCGCGAGTTGCTGCCCGACAGGACGCTGCGCTGCAGCGATGATTCCGCGCGTGCCATCGAGCGCGATCTGCGCATGCGGCTCTACAGCCATGAACACCTGCACGATGACAAGCCGGTGGAAGGTCGTTGGACCGTCGGCAAGGCGATCCACGTGTCTGGCTGGGGGCTGGAGCCGCGGCGCAATCTCAGCCCCGATCCCACCGGTGCGTGGGCCTTTGTGCCGGTCATTCACGAGCCCGGAGACCTGGACAAGCTGCGCTTTCCGGAGGTCACGCTGGACCCCGCCGAAACCGAGCGACGCCTGGATGAGGCGCACGCGCTGTTTGACGGCATCCTTGACGTGCAGGCCAAGGGGGTGGCGCACATCTCGTTTCACCTGATGAGCACCTACGTACACCTCAGGGGCCTCGAACAGGTGATGTGGGACATGTACGATGATCCGCGCATGTTGCATGCCGCGATGACCTTTCTGGAGGAGGGCAACCGCCGTCTGGTGCAACAGTACGTCGACCTGAACCTGCTCAGCCTGAATAACGACGACACCTATCACTCGTCAGGCGGCGTGGGTTACTCCTCGGAACTTCCCGCGCCCGGATTCGATCCGAGCCGGGTGCGGCCGTGCGATATGTGGTCATCGGCGGAGGCGCAGGAGTTGGCGCAGGTCTCCCCGCAGATGCACGCCGAGTTCATTCTGCAGTATGAGAAGCGTCTGCTGGAACCCTTCGGCCTGAACGGCTACGGCTGTTGCGAGGATTTGACTGACAAGCTTGCCGACGTGCTCTCAATCCCGCACATGCGCCGGGTGTCGATCGCGCCTTCGGCTGACGTCGACCGATGCGCGGAGAAGTTGGGCCGGCGCGCGATCTACTCCTGGAAGCCGCAGCCGTCGCACCTGGTTGGTGGTTTCGACGTCGATTTCGTGCGCAACTACATTCGGCATACACTGGAGGCCAGCCGGGGCTGCGTGGTAGAGATGGTGCTCAAGGACACGCACACATGCGAAGGCCACCCGGAACGCTTCACGATGTGGACCGATATCGCGCAGGAGCTTGCCCAACAGTACTAGCAGTCTGGCCCGATGGTTTCATATCAACCTCATACTGACCGAAGGAGTGCAGACGAAATGTCCGAACTGGCAATTCTGGGCGGGAGCAAGGCAGTTCAGAGCGACGAACGAGACCTTTTCACATGGCCGATTGTCACTCTTGAGGATGAAGAGGCCGTGCTCGACGTCATTCGGCGCGGGGCGATGTCCGGCACCGACGTGACCAAGCAGTTCGAGGCCGAGTTTGCGGCGTGGCAAGGGCGTCGCTACGCCCTGGGTTTCAGCACCGGCACGGCGGCATTGCAGTCTGCGATGTTCGCAGTGGGTGTTGGCGTCGGTGATGAGATCATCGCACCTAGTCTGACCTACTGGGCATCGGCGCTGCAGTGTTTTTCGCTCGGCGCCACGGTCGTGTTTGCCGAGGTGGACCCCGAAACGCTTTGTATCGACCCTGCCGACATCGAGCATCGTATCACGCCGCACACCAAGTCGATCATGGTTGTGCACTATGTCGGGCATCCCGCCGACATGGATCCCATCATGGAGGTCGCTCGTCGACATAATATCGCAGTGATCGAGGATGTCTCGCACGCGCAGGGCGGGCTGTACAAGGGGAGCAAGGTGGGCACCTTTGGCCAGGTGGCGGCCATGTCGCTGATGAGCGGCAAATCGCTCCCGATCGGCGAGGCGGGCATTCTGGTGACCGACGACTTGGAGATCCACGAGCGGGCGATTGCCTTTGGACACTATGAACGCTACGGCGCTGGCATCCAAACGGAGGCGCTCAAGCCCTACGCGGGCCTGCCGCTGGGCGGCTACAAGTACCGGATGCACCAGTGCAGCTCGGCGATGGGACGCGTGCAGCTCAAGTACTATGATCAGCGCGCGGCCGAGATTCGCGAGGCGATGAATCATTTCTGGGATTTGCTTGAGGGCGTGCCGGGCATCCGGCCACACCGCACGCCGCCTCGCGGCGACAGCAACATGTCTGGCTGGTACGCGGCTCGCGGCCTGTACCGGCCCGAAGAGCTCGGCGGGCTGTCGGTGACGCGCTTTGCGCAGGCCGTCGTCGCCGAAGGCAGCCAATGCAGCCCAGGCGCCAACCTCCCGTTGCACCTGCACCCGCTGTTCAACGAGTGCGACGTCTACGGCCATGGCAAGCCGACCCGTTTGGCCTTTGCGGACCGCGATCTGCGTCAGCCGCGGGGCAGCCTGCCAGTCACAGAAGGCCTGACGCGCCGCCTGTATTCCATCCCATGGTTCAAACGCAACTATCGTGACTTGATCGCCGAGCACGCCCTGGCCTATCGCAAGGTCGCCGAAGGCTATCGCGACCTGCTGGCGGATGATCCGGGTGATCCGGAGGACCTCGGCGACTGGCACTTTTTCCAGGGGCGTTAGCGGTTAGTGGGTGCGCGCGTGGCAAGCGAATGTGAGAACGACTGCAGACAGGGAGATCGGAGACAGCCATGACAACGACGCGCAAAGCTCCCAGGCGGCGCCACGAAGTGCCGTTTTCCTGGAATATCGGCTGTGGGATGCCGGTCTATGCCACGCTCGCGGGCGTGCGTTACGATCGGACGTTCCGCGAACTCGACGCGATTACGGAGGCCTATAACGTGGGCCGCCCACTCGCCGAAGAGCTCTTTGGCCCCGACGTACGCTATGTGGGCCCGGGCTGGTCGGGGATCAGCTATGGGCACATCAACTGCCTGGGCGCTCCACTCGTCTTTCCGGTGGACAGTGAGGTGGCGCATCGACCAGTTTACGGCTCGCTGAAGGAGGGCATTGCGGCGCTGGAACAACCGGTAGACTGGGCCAGCGCCGGGCTGATGCCCTACTATATGGGGCTGTGGCGCGATCTGCAGAGGGCGTTTCCGGACGTGGAGATCGCGTTTCCCGGGTTCGGCGTGGAAGGGCCCATCACAACAGCCTGGGAGTTGCGGGGCCACGGCTTTTTCGAGGATGTGATGGCTGAGCCGGAGCTCTGCTCGACCTACCTGTCATTGGTGACTGAGAGCATCATTGACCACCGCAAGTGGCTGCGGCGCCTCAACGGCCAGCCCGACTATGACGATCGGACGATCGGGCTGGCGGATGACGTGGCTGCGATGCTGTCGCCGCGCATGTGGCCCACGATGGTGCTCCCATACCTGGAGCGTTTCTACGCGGCGCAGACCAGCGGGTGGCGCAACGCGCACATCGAGGATATGACGGTCGATCATCTGCCCTACCTCGACGTGCTGCGGATCAACTCGTACGATGTCTCGGTGTCGCCGCGGATCAAGGCGACGGACGTACGCGATCGCTGCAGTGTGCCGTTTGTCTGGCGGCTGAACGAGATGCAGGCGCGCGACATGAGCGCAGAAGAAATCCGCAGGTATGCGGTGAGCGCCGTAGCCGACGGCGCCTCGGGGCTGACCTGCAGCCTGTACCGCGCAATGGTCAGCCCCGATATGGTGGCCAAGGTTCGGTCGTTCATCGATGACTGCAAGTGCATCGCCACACTGCTGGCGGAGGGCTGTCCGCGCGAGCGCCTGGCCGACGAGACGCTGTAGGCCGCCCGAAGAACCCGGCGCGGCCTCGTTCAGTCTTCCCGCTTGGGCGCGAAATGCCACGTGAAGCGACCCGAGGTCGGGTCCATATTGCCGCTGCCATGCAGCACAGCCGAGCCGTCCGCTTCAAAGGGCTGGCCCGATACGAGCGTCAAGATATCCACAGCAAACCACCAGAACGACGGCGGATCAAGGACTTCGGTGCCGTACTCGCCGCAGTCTACCGTGAAGGTCAGGATTCTAGCGAGGTTGCCTTCGCCCGTGTACGAACGGTTGGCGCCGCCTTCGAGGCCGTACAGCACGTACAGAAAGTTGGCATCGCTCTGTGCAAAAGACGTAGAATCGGTGGCCTGGCCCGAGCAGATCCCCGTGGCCGTGCAGGTGCGGTTCCAGTCTCCACTCGTCGTGCTGAAGGCGATGTAGGGATACGTGATGTCTGGAAAGGCGGCCGTGCGTTCCCAGACGACGTCCTCGACCTCCTGCAAGTCATCAATCGTCATCCAGGGTGGTCCTGCTGCACCATAATAAGCCGTCGCCTCTCCCGCGTACTGGTAACAGCCCAGGTTGTTAACCTGCAGTTCGGCGCTCCGACCGCCCGTCGCCCCCGCCCGATAGGTCGCGGGGGTGTACTCGCTGTTGCTATAGATGATGACCAATTCCTGTAGTCGTTCGCTGGTGGCGTCGCGGCACCAGGTGAGGTAGGGCCGATCTGTCACGTCCTGGAGTGTCCACTCGATGTCGCCCTCGACCT